>CAZBCR010000009.1:23065-25420 GCA_964490565.1 uncultured bacterium | reverse complement strand
TTTTCAGCGACGCAGACTCTTTTTAGAGCAAAAGGTGTATCCACAGAGACATACAAGACAACTGTCCCGGACAGCTTTTTGACAGCCTCGCTGAACTTCTGAGCTGATGTTGCGCAAACACCCGTATCTAAGCTCGGAACAAAGCAGATGATCTTCTTTTTGCCCTTAAAATCGGCTAAAGTCTGCTCTTTGAGATCAGCATCAACCCCACGTATTTCAGGGGCTTTTTGACCCTTTGAAGGGAGGTTTCCATTGGTATGCAGGGGGGTTCCTTTGAGCTTAACTTCAGCCATAAATTCTCCTTAAGTGAAAGCCTATGACTATAAGAGGGTTACCCTCCCAAAGCAATATAAAAATATTTGAATATATAGTTAAAGATATGGTAAAATACTTGCGAAATTAGGATAAATCCATGAAGTACAGAGAACTGCTCGAGAAGATCCAAAATGCGCTCCGCGATGAGAAGCCTTCTGAGGCTCAGCATTCCTATGCCCAAGCAACGGCTCTCCGGGTCCCTAAACACCTCCCTAAGCAGCCCATGCCAGCCAAGCCGGTTATCCGTAAAACCGACGTTGTGACCAAAGAGTGGAATAACGAGGTTAAGCAAACTTCTAACTGCTCTTCCCATATCGAGTCAGACGCCTTGCCAGGCGGTAATCTCATCCCAGAAAGAGTCCACAGATGGAACATCAAGAATTACGCTTCGATTGCCCGTAAAATGCAAATGATGGTCAAAGACCAAGAAAAAGAACTGAGCGACAATATCTCTGTCATCTCAACTTCCGATGACAAAACAGCAGAAAATAAGAGGGGTCAGGATGATCTCTTGTTTGACATGATGAAAAGACGGGAAGAAAGACAGTTCCGGATCGAAAAGCCGCTTTGCTAATGCTTTCGAGCAAATCCTGAATATCCAATTTTTAACGAATTCGTAAATTCAAATTCCAAGTCTTCCGGCACTGTTCTTTTAAAAACCATCTGCCAAAATGCTCTACTATTCACCTTCACATTCAAGCCCCGAAACTCTTCCGTTACCATTCCATGCTCTTCACAGATTATTTTTAACTCTTCAGGTTTAATAAATAGCCGGAGGATATGCATATCCGGCGGGGCGTTTTTCACACACCATTCGACGCCTTTGATGACAATGAGCCAGCTTAAAAATGTCCGGTTGAACGTATGGAAGAAAAAGAGACCGCCTGGCTTTAAAAGACGGGAGGCTTCTTGGACAACAGCTTTTGGGTTTTCGACATGCTCTAAAAGGTCCATTGCACAGACCGCATCAAAACTCCCAGACTCCAAGGGTATCGCTGTAACATCCGCTCGGAGATAAGTTCCTTTTGTATCGAGCTTGCGAGCAATATTCAAACTCTCTTCCGAAAGATCGACACCTGTGACTTCGTGTCCTGCACTCGCTAATTCATGGGTCAAAAATCCAGCTCCGCATCCCATGTCTAAAACCTTAGATGAAGAGGGGAGTTTGCTGGCAATCCAAGGATTGCGCAGCCTGTTTTCTGCTCTCAAAAGCGCAATCGGATGATCTGACGCCGTCAGCCACTTATCCCCGAGTTCCTCATAGAACGCATTATTAATGGTTTTCATGCAAACCTTCTGCAGGCAGATAGATGAAATTCCAGTAAATCACCTGGTAGAGAAAAAAGAGAGAAGCAAAGATCCCTTGAGACCACAAGAACGGAACTAATATCTCGACAGACGGCAGCCAGTCAAAGATCTCTTGCCCATGGATCTTAGGCCACATCAGCCCCATCACAGCAAGTAAAATCGAATGGTTCACAAACAAGACCGCATGGAGCCACTGCTCGCCAGCAGGACAGTGATGCTTGTGGACGAATTCATCTTTGGTAATGAGCAAACAAGAAAAAATCGCTGTGATCACATAGTACTTGATCATGCTGGATTCATACGGAACAAAAAGTATGAACGCAAAACATCCAATCACACTCAAGGTATCGATGGGATGTCCGATCCTTTCCCATTTAGGAAGGCCTCGTTTGATATGATAGATATACTCATCTAAAGCAATGACGATGGCTTGGATGATGAAAGGAAGTAGAATTAACGTTCGCATTGGAAAACTCCTCCGGCTAGGGTCAGGCCCGGCCCAAATGCCAAGCTGACGACATACGATCCTGATTTAATCCTCTCGTCGTTCCATAATCTTTCCCAAACATGCGGAAGTGTCGCTGACGACATGTTGCCATAATTTTGCAAGACCCACTGGCTATGTTCAACTTGTTCAGGCCTGAGCTCTAAAATAGCCGCCACTTGCTGGATAATTTTAGGGCCTCCCGGATGAATGGCAAAATAGATATCAGAGCTATCGACTTTGGCCTC
>CAZBCR010000009.1:0-22965 GCA_964490565.1 uncultured bacterium | reverse complement strand
ACTTGGCTTCTTTTCCCAAAGCCTGCGCCATCGGGGTTTTGCAAGATCGGATAGACTTCCATTTGATCCCAGTCTTGATGGAACGGATCTCGAATGGAAACACCCCGTTTTTTAACTTTAAGCTCTCCCAATCCGATTTTTTTTAAGACATTTAGAAAAGTACTATGTCTTTCAGGGTCTTTAGAAGCAGTGGTGTGGGCAGCAGCCAGCCAATGTACGCTATCTTCTTGATCGAGTTCAAAGGCGGGCCTTATCACTTTGAAGTCAGAAATGGTTTTGAACATGGGAGATGTATAACACAATCGAATTTTTTTCTTGCCTAGAAAAGAGGCTCGAACAATATACGGGAATAGCGGGGTTGTGATTTGAAGAAAGGTCTGCTGCTGATTTTTTCAGTCTTCTTTGTTTTTTTTGTCACTGGATGCAGTGACATTAAACAAATGAACACGAACATGGAAGAAAGCATTCAGTCGGTTCATCAAAACACGAACACAGTCCAGCATTCTAGCGAAGTCATTTCGAAGAACACGGAAGAGATCGCTAAATCGACCATGTCGATGAGAACCTATCTTCCTTTGATTCTCGTCGTGATCATCATCATTCTGTTTATTCCATCGTTCTTGATGATCAGAAACCAGAAAAAGTTTCTTGCAGAATTCAGAATTCTGATCCACAGACTAAAAAAGTGATTTAGGCGAACTTTCGAATCTTTTCTTTTTGCCGCTCTCTCCAAGCTTCTGCAACCCTGATAGACGCCTCCGTCCCTGGCTTAGGCTCAGCTGCTAGTCCTTTGTCAGTCATAGCGAACTGCCCAAAGTGCTGCTTCATTCCTCTTTCTAATTCCATGTTATCTCCTAAACACCACCAGATCACACCCAAAACCTTGTCCGAACCGAGTTCGTTAGTGGCCTGGCGTATCGCATATCTGGAACGGAGCATAAACCGGCTTCTCTGCTCATCATTGTCCGTAGATATGCCTGTTTCTGTGACTAAGACAGGGGCTTGGAAAGCTTCATGCGTTTCTTTAATCGCCTTGTAGACAATAGCGGATTGTTCATGAAAGGGCATCATGGTCATCGCCTCGCCATAGCTTGTTGGACCTGTCAAACCGATCAAAGGACTCACATAACATTGGGTTCCCACGAAGTCGGTCTTGGGTTTATTACATTGTTCTTCAATATTGCACAGGAAAGGAACTTTCAGATCGAACTTTCCACCCGATCTAAAGAAGTTCATCGGAACTTCATTGAGGAATCTGGTGAAGTATCTGAGAGGAGGGATTAAAAGGAAGTTCGTTGGTCGCATCTCGAGGTATTGATGGATGATGCCCACTTGAACGGTAGGAAGATCTTTTTTCTTAAGAGTCTCGTAAACCGCGCAATGAGCTTTTAAGGCGTTTTTTAAAAAGTTACCGGCTTTTTCAAACTTCATGAAGAAACCTGGAGAGAATGTGCCTAGCAAATAGCGTGAGAAGGCATCCACGGCAGGCTCATTGATCGTGCAAAATCTCTCGACGAGCGGTTTGCCTTTATAGTCCTGTGATAAGTGACAAAAGGCAAGGTTTGCAAACCGAACAAAAAGGGCGATATTTTCTTCTTTTTCGAAACTCCTCTTCTGATGAAACCAGTCAGGTTCAGAGAAATGGAGCAGTGTAATTGTGATATCAAAGCCTGCATCGCGTAAGTCTTTACACATCGCAATATAGACATTCATATTAGCTTGTTCCCAAAACCCTTCAGTAGGCTCAAGAAGGCTCCACTCAATTGAGAATCTAAACATCGTGATGTTAAGTTTTTTTAACCGTTCGATGTATTCCTTTCTTCCCTCAGGTGTTTTATAGAGCTCAAAACGATTGGAATTGGGTCCTGGACGGTCGGCTTCAGGAATCTTTTTTTGCCATCTATCTACTGACCATTGCGAATCTGGACAATCAAGGGGAAACTCTTGGAAGAATGATGTCCCTACTCCTTCGATCTCAGGCTCTATCATCTTAGAAGGATTATTTGTCAGCTCTGCTTCGATTTCTTTATCGGTTCCTATTTTTCTCCAGAGGCTCGAGTCATCGACAACAGCTTGAAAGTTTGTCTTAGGATCGAGAATCTTAGGGCTAAAGTAGTTTGCTGCAAAAGAGCAGGCATTGTGAAGCCCGGCAAAACTACCGGTAATGATCCCGATAGGAAGGAGGCCTACTGCTACAACTGAATTTTTTAAAACAGTCGCATAATACCAGTTTGTCCTTGCTAAAGGAGGTACCAAACGATTTTCTAAAGCCAACCAAACTGCTCTATTGCAAGCATGCACCATAAATTCTCCAAATTGACCCGACATTATAAAGAAATATTGGTAGGATATCAACCCCGATTCCTGTAAAATCGTCTCATGAAACCTCAGCTGAATCAAAAAATCACTTTAACTATTAAGCGTCTGGGCATCCACGGAGAGGGGATCGGCGACCATGAAGGCTTTACGGTCTTCGTCGATGGAGCTCTTCCCGGTGAAATTGTGACGGCTTCGATTGAAGAGGTCCGTAAAAACTTCGCTAGAGCTTCGATCGTTTCGACTGAAAAAACATCACCTCATCGAGTAAAACCGCCATGTCCTGTTTTTGGAAAATGCGGAGGCTGCCAGCTGATGCATCTGGACTATTCTCAGCAGCTAGAGACCAAAAGACAAAGAGTTGTCGATGCTTTAGAACGAATCGGCAAAATCTTCAATGTTCCAGTGCCGGCTTGTGTTCCATCTCCAAATCCTTTGTCTTACAGAAATAAGATCCAACTTCCCGTGATCATGGACCCAGAGCTCAGGATGGGGCTCTATGCCTTTAACTCCCACGATATCGTTGAGATTGAAAAATGCTACATCCACTGCCCACTGGGTGAACAAGTCTTTGCCAAGGTCAAACAACTTCTAAAAGCCGAGCCCGATCCAGCTCTCCGATTTGTACTCATCAAGACAGGGGTTAATACCAACCAGGTTCTCGTTATCTTAGTCACAGAAGGGGAAGGTAGCCCTAACCTGCCTGCCCTTGCAGAAAAGATCATGGAGTCATCGCCTGAAATCAAAGGCGTGGTGCAAAACATCACCGCTGCTGGCAATGTCGTGCTAGGTAAAACTTTTAAAACGCTGATAGGTCACTCTTCCATCGTCGACAAGATCTGCGGGCTCCATTTTAAAGTTTCACCCGCATCTTTTTTCCAGGTCAATCCAGCGCAAGCTGAAAACCTTTATCAAAAAACGTTAGAGCTCTGCCAGCTCGAACGAAATGAAGTTGTTTTGGATGCCTATTGCGGAGTCGGGACGCTTTCGCTGATTTTGGCTTCTAAAGCAAGACACGTGATCGGTGTTGAATGCGTGGCAGATGCTATCGTAGACGCCCAAGATAATGCTAAACGCAACAACATCCACAATACTATTTTTCACTGCGCTCAGGCAGAAGATTTCATTGGAACGCTCACGTCAATTGATGTGGCGGTCTTAAACCCTCCCAGGAAGGGCTGCGAGCCTGCTTTCTTAGAGAAGCTGCTTCAATTAAAGCCTAGGAGCATTGTGTATGTCTCTTGCGATCCAGCAACGCTGGCACGGGATCTGGCGATTCTTCAAAAAGGATACACGGTCAATACGGTGCAGCCTTTTGATATGTTCCCGCAAACAGTCCACGTTGAATCGATTGCTCAGCTGACGCTTAGCTCATCATCATAAAGATACCAACTGCAATGAGGCAGACGGCAAAGTACTTTTTAAGCTTGTCTGAAGCAATGCGATGGGTCATCCGAGCGCCAAAGGGTGCGGCGAGGAATGTCATGACTGACAAGATAAAAAATGCAGGCAGATAGATAAATCCTAGAGTATGAGGATAGATTGTCTCTCCAAGTCCGAAGGCCAAATACGAAATCGCTCCTCCGAGTGAAATAATAAATCCTGTTGCTGCCGAAGATGCCACCGCATTGCTCATGGGCATTTGGAAAGCAACGAAAAGAGGGACCATCATGGTTCCTCCACCAATTCCTAGAATATTCGAAAGCGTGCTCACTCCAAAACCGGCAATATTGACAATCATGGCTGCAGGAGTGATTCGCTTTTCAACATCGGGAAGCGCCCGTTGACGATAAAAATAGAGCCCTACGATCACTGCAAAAGCCCCGAAAATAATCTTCAAAATAGATGTGGGTAGAAGATAGCTGATAAAAGCTCCGGCAATACAGCCCAAAACTAGGCCGGGGAGCATGGTCTTGACCAGCTTCCAATCAACAGCTTTTGCCTGTTGATGAGAATATGTCGATGAGATCGCATTGAAGACCATTGCAGCAAGCGATGTTCCCATGGCCAGCTGCATAAGATGAACTGCGGGAAACTTCATCATGGTAAAAACTAAAAGGAGGCAGGGGACAGTGACAATACCGCCGCTCATGCCGAGCAAGCCGGCTAAAAAACCTGCACCGGTTCCAATAAAAGCATAAAGAAATAGAGAAAGGATAAACATAGGTCTCTCATAAATCAATTGAGAGAATGTTTCAAGCGTCGTTATTTTTTAGCTTTAAGGGACTCAATAGTTTTAACAATTTCAGCTTTCAGCTCAGCAAGTTTTGGCAGCATCTCTTCCGGGTGATCTTCTGCAACATTAAATGCTATTAATATCGCCTGAGCAACCTCAAGATCATCTTGCATGACACTTCTAAAAGTCTGAAGAACGGTCTGATAGGTTTCTTCAGATACGACACCATCAATAGCAAACTCGGTTAACTCAGAAACAAGCGAGGCTTTTTTCTCAATGAATCCCACAGGCAGTTCTTTGCATCTTTTTCCTAATTCGGATAGTGCTACGAGCCAGTGAGAACGGCAATCTAGCTGTATCAGGTCTTCTGCTTCTTCTACTAGAGGAGGCACATAGGCATTGGCTGTTGCCAAACAAAGATCGACTAACGATTCAGCAAATTCCGTATGCCGGATAAGACGCGCCACAGCCATGCTATTTAAATAGCGAACCATACCCGTTTCACTAGATTTATTAAGATCCACGATCATCTTTTTCAAAGACTCTAGAGGTATCCCGCGAATTAGCGCTCTCCATTCGTTATTTGTCAAGAAATCAGGATCGGTCCTAACCATAAACAGATAGGCAAGACAGGTCTGCGATTTATCTAAGAGCATTTTATGAGGAACCGCACCGTTTCTTTTTTGGACGACTTCTGGATGAGTGCAATTCATATACACTTGACTTACAGCCAATGCAACAGCATGCCGTTTTGGAGCCTTGGTGCTCCGTATGCTATCGGTCAGGGCAAAAAGAAGATTAAACCAGCAAAATTCTTCACTTAAGCCTGCATTGATCACCCATAAAACCCTCATGGTTTTATTAAAAGTTAGCTTGATCTTAATGGTCAGGTCCGGCTCTTGAATGTTAAAGAGAAGTGGAAGCGCTTTTGTAAATGCAACGAGGCATTTTTGCTTTTCTTCAGTCTCTACTTTGAAATCATCAAGGCCTTTTGCGAGATCATCTAAAGCTAAGCTTGCAGCCTGGCAAGAATCTGCATCTTCAAATGCATCCAGAGCAAAAACGCTCCTTGCATATCGCAGGCTGTATATCTTCCTGGACTCTTCGGTGATAAATGTGTTCGATTGATTGAAAGTGGTCCGCATGTGGGTTAATAACTTCGCTCTAGTGGCGGATGACTTGAGGTCTCGAACGGTCCTGTCCATCAACATCAGAGTAAGCTCAGGGAAAAGAGCCTTTTCCTTCTCTTGAGCTTTTATATTTCCCCATAGTTGACGTATAGAACCAACGATTAGGGTTTCCCATAGAGCGTGCATCGTTTCTAAATAAGGAAGATAAACTGCTTCGTTATCATACTTAAATGAGAACTGCAAGACGGTTTTTGTGAGAGAACAAGCCTCGCCCCAACTCAGTGTTGCCTTATAGCGTAACCAGCATCTTGGTATCCAAACCATGAAATTATCTGGTCTACGCGGAATAAAGGGTCTGACAGAATAAAGTGTAAACAGAATTTGATTATAGTTCGATGCAATGTTGGCCTCATTAGATTGAACAGCTTGAGTAAAAAGAATCTCTCCTGTTTCCTGAATAAGAGGATCTGGATGCTGGCATAGCAGAAGATAGATGCGAGCTTGGAAATCGGGTTGCATGTTTGAACATACATTTCCTACTCTGCTTTTTAGTTGAGGATTTTCCACAATTTGATAAAGAACGCGAACGATATCATCGACAGACTCTTTTTGATTCCAACCATATAATGCACCCATCTGCAGACAAAGCGCACTAAAGTTCTCGCAAGTCTCTTCTTCCATCTTCTCAAGCAGCCCAATAACCTCTTCCTTCATAAAAGGAATCCATAAGTCGTTTGTTTCAGTAGAATAAAAGAGAAAACTTGCAACTGCATTGTGCCAATATCTGCTAAACTCCGGCGTGAAATCTTTAAGAGGATGTGTGTGCTTCCAGATTATCCATCCTCTTCTCAGCAGCTTAAGCCCCCTCTCACCACTTAAAAATTGTTTATCAGGCATTGCTGTGAAAAAACTTGCCCATAACTCGTATTCTCCAGGAAGCCTCTCCAACAGAGTAAGAACGTCCCAGAGTCTTTCAAGAGGGACTGGCATCTTCGATAATATCTCTTTGATTTTTGCCCTTAGCGGCACAGGCTCATCAAAAACAACTTCCAGCGGCGAAAAGCCCTGCATCATCATCGATTCAAGCGCGCTTGTGGCTGCTCTACTGCCCTGTCTCCTTGGAAGCAACTCAACAACTGTTGGAGCTGCGTTGACAGCCGCAGGTTGTTTAGGAGCCTCTTTAGCAGGCTTTGGAGCTTTTGTCCGACATCCTTCGTAAAAAGACTTTTTAGTTTTATCTGCTTGTCTGATCAGGTCAGGATTCCGATCAACAAGTCGCGTAACTAAAGGCCTCCACTCCGCTGTACCGATAGCCTTTACGGGATATCGTAAAAGGAATGTCTCAAATTCAGGGAAGCAGGAACAGGTTGTATGTTCCAGCAAATGGGGGGCAATCCAAAGAGCATCTGCGAGAACTTTTGCATCTTTGAAATCGACTGAGCCGCGATGAAGATGGAGAAATAACCGAGTAAATTCTTCCCATGACTCATCTTTCCTCAGCTGCTCTTGCATCCAGCCGGAATTAGGAAGTGCTTTGACAATTTCATCTTTATGTTTATCGCTTTTTAAATGACCTAGCGCTACTCCATAACACTTAGCAAGACGGAATTTTTGCTCCGCTGAAAGTCTGCTAACCTTAGGGAACACCAACCTAAAACATTGGATGGGAGGATTTCCTGCAAAGCTTTCCAGGATTTTCACAGAGTCTTCTACGAAAAGGTCACAGCGTTCCATCATTGATAGAAGTTCGGCAAAGGGAGCCCATCTGGCATCATTTCTTTGCACTTTATCCATTCTTGCACAAATTCCATGGATAACAGGAGCCAGTCGAGCGTCTGCTCCTGCGACAAAATAAGAAAAGCTTCCTTTTATGTCTTCGATCAATACCGCATCCCCAATCCCTGACGCGTAATAAGCTAGGAAATACTCCAGCAGGGGAGGAAGATCTGCAGGTTGGAGCGAGGCAGCCCTGCATAATATCCGCACTTCAGAGGCTACATTGAAATTTCTTTGCTCTGTCAATTTGTTGATCAGGCTGATCAACATTGTCCTGTCTAGATGGAGGTAGGCTCCGGTTTCCATTAAAGCCGTCAAAGTCTCTGTGCTAATAGGTCGTTGCTCGATAAGAGCTTTGTACCATGGAAGGACAACTGCTGCTGATTCAGTAACGGGTAGTAGCTTTAGGAAAGAAAGCAGCCCTGCTTCATCGTTTCGATCAAGCAATCCCTGGGCGATAGAATTATAGACCTCTACAAATCCTTCTTGGTTGCGCACATCTGGAAATCGGCGAAGGGCCTTTTGAAAAATCCCATCCAATGCCGGACCCTGAGTGGTTCTTAAGGTTAAAAACTGACCCCACCAGATCGTTAGATCTGACTTGCCAAGCGCAGCTTCTAAACTCTCTAAAAGAGATTCATTCTCTACAGGAATAGAAGGGAACTCAAGAACCTGGACCCTTTGTGCAGGATGAGCCTTTAACAGAGGATCCAAGAACCCTTTTATTTGAGAGGCTTCTTCCGTCATTTTGCGTCTAAGAAGTAGATCCAGGTAGACGCAGAGCAGTCGAACGCCGTCAGCAGGGGGCAAAGAGCCGTAATATTGCGAGACGCGGCTGATGGCAAACGGAAGAGCTGCATGATTTAAAGCAGGAGCGACTTCAACGAGGAAGGGGAGTCGTTGGACGCTTTTAGATCTAGCCCAAACGGATTCTAAGATGCCGGGCTCTTCGCAAACTAAAAGCGGTTCGCAGCTAGCTTGCCGGCATGAGGCAACGGTTTTTGCTTCTAAAGCTTCGACTCTGCTTCGGACCGCATTAAAAAGAGGAGCAAATCTCGATCCTTGATAGACTTTGGCAAGACTTTCCAAAACAGAGTCTAGTTGCTTTGTGTCGACTCCGTAGACAATAAAATCCGGTAGATCCGCTACATCGCTTCCTTCACATTTTGTCCCTTGAGCAAAAAAAGCATATCGAAGAGAGACATCGGTAATCTCTGTTGCAAAAGGCTGATAAATCTCTGCAAATCTTTCTTGGCCTGTAAGATCGAACCGAACATGTGCTGCCTGAAAAATTTGCGCGAGCTCTTGACGGGATGCTTCAAAAGTTCCTCTTTCTTGAAGGACTTTTTGTACCCCAAGAAACTGACCCCACCAGACATTAAGTTCAGATTTTTTTAGCGAGGCTCTTAAGCCCCATAAAAGGGATTTCTCAATTGTGGAGATTGCACTCATTACCGAAGGGTAACCAAGAAGTTCGAGCCAAAGCAGCCGATTTGCCTCTAAAATGGGCGTCAGCGAACCGATTATTTTCGTACGGTCTTTGGCTGCAGGCAGCTCATGGTAAACACAAAGCAGTCTCACTGCATCTGCAGGCGGCAATGTACGGCTCAGCTCGCAGACCCGTTCTAAAGCAAAGGGGAGTGCAACAGGTCCCAGCCTTACAGCAATCTCCAATAAACATGGAAGCTGCTGCGCACTTTTAGATTTTGCCCAGACATCAGCGAGAATCTTAGGATCTTCGCACGCAAGAAGCTGCTCGTAGCAGACTTGCTGGCATGCAGCGGGTGTTTTGATTTCCAAAGCAGCGATCCTGCTTCGGATAGCCTGAAGAAGGGGAGCAAACCTCGAACCTCGATAGACAAGGTCAAGCTTATCTAATACAGAATCCAATTGTTGGGACTCAACTCCAGTCGCAATGATATTGGGCAGCTCTAGGACATCAGTCTCTTCGATCACTTTGTAATGGATTCCTTTCGCGCGAGAAGTGTCACTTCTAACTGCCGCTGAAACAAGGCTTTGATAGACTTCTGGAAATCCTTCTTGGGATCGCAGATCTGATTGAAGGAGAGCTTCGACTAAAACACCTGACAACGTTTGTCTGAAAGTTTCAAACGTTCCTCTTTCTTGGAGCAACCTTCGTATAGAAAGAAAATGTCCCCACCAGACATCCGGCTCAGACTTTCCAATCAATCCACTTAAACACTCTAAAAGCGGCGCCTCTGGAGAAGGGAGCGTCTTCAGTAGAGGATCAGAGAGCAGAGTCATCCAAAGAGCCTGATCATTTTGCAAAACTTTCAGCAATGAATCGGTAAGTATCGGCTGATAATTGCTGCAGATCGGACCGCCTTGTCTAAGAAGCCGGGTAAGATAGAGCCTCAGCAGCTGAAAACCCTCTGATGGCATCAAAGAAGGGCAAAGAACGCACACGCGATTTAAAGCAAATGGAAGGGCATGCTGATCTAGTCTAGGGCCAACTTCAAACAAGAATGGAAGTTGTATCTCATTATGATAGCTGGTCCAAGCTTGCTGGACGATTTGAGGTTCTCCGCATAAAAGAAGCTGCTCAACACACACCTGCCTGCAATTCACAGCAGTCTTTTCTTCTATAGAGGCGATCCTATTGTAAATGGCGTCAAAGAGCGGCTTGTATGCCGATCCTTGATAAATCCGTTCCAGACTTGTTAACATCGAGTCTGTTTGATTTGACATGGTTCCATAGAGAATAAAATTCGGCAGATCTATGACATCGGTGACATCGATTGTTTTACTGCCGGTTCCATGAAGAAGAAAATAGAAACGGATTGCGGCATCAGAAAACTGCACATTGCAACGCAATACGCCATAGAGGTCAATGAGCCTAGGATCATTTCTTTTTTCTGTTTGTGCACGGGGCAAGTCTGAGATGTTGGGGAAAAGAACCAAAATCGTATGGGAGAGGCATGAGAGGCATCCGGCAGCATCCTGCTTAAGCCAAACGAAAACTTTGGAAAGGGCCCTGTCAGAATCAAAAGGAATGACAACATGAAGACGCTTTTCTTGCCCCCAACAAATCTCTAAGTGCGATCTGACCCTGCGGCAACGGGGAACGTCTGAGAGTGAAATCTCAAAACATGATTGCATATTCCCCACTATGTGCAGCACATTGGGTGTTTGGGCTGCGCTATGTAAGAATAAAACACCGCCCATAGGTGAAAGTTGAGCTCCATCTATTAGGGTCAGAGAAGGAAGGTCATGGATTCCTGTCTGGGAAGAGATGGCATTGCAAAAATAAGCTAGGCGGAATTCATTTCCAGGTGGAAGTCGGCTTAATCCTGCCACAAAAGCCGTTTCTTTTTCTGAGTTATTGACATCTGCAGGCTCAATGTCGCCTCCTTCTAAGGTCAGCTCTGCCCAATACCTTCCCACAACTTGTGAAGGCGCTGGCCGACTGAGAAGTTGTTTATGCAGACAAGCCCAAGGTTGAGAAGGGCAAATAAGTTCAAACGACAACGTTTTTGCATAATCAGGAGAGAGTTCCAGACGAAAATGATCTGGTGTTTGCGGACGTGAAAAACCAAAAACCACCTTCAAAGAGATCCCGTGAGCGCACTCAATCTCTAAGGCCTCAAACCGTTTCTGAGGAGTGGTTCCACCCTCTGAAAACTTTGCCTTGGACTCAATCAAGTCAAAAACCCGTTTTAATTCAGTTAGACGCTGATGCGATTTTAAATCTGTCTCGCTCATCGCTTCAAGTTGCTGCGCATCCGTAATAGGAACAAAATCCAATAATCTACCAAATTCAGCAAGAGCAAATCCATGATGGCTAACTTCTAAGGGTGGCAAGGCTTGAGCTGCAAAAAAGTAAATAATCAGTTTTGTAAACCGATCCATCTGAACTTTGTCTTTTTCATAAGATAAGGGAAGTGTGATCCAAAGCTCAAAACGTTCAGGAGAATCTGTGCAAAAATTCCACATCTCGCGAGTGACGAGTTTATCATCGATTTTTTTTCCTAAGATCCTTTCCCAAAAAGATTTTCCAACTAAATAAGAAGATCCTTCAATCAATTCAACAGAGCCTTCGACAGCTTTTGAAGCAAAATAAGAAACAAGGTGCTTGAGAAAGCCATTTAGGCTCCAAGAAAAGAGAGAGCCTGGGCGCATTAATTGACAAACTTTCCGAATTTCATCTTCATCTGCGGGTTGAAGAGCAATCGGATCCTTGCAGAGGCGCATTCTTTCCGCAATTTCTTGAGTGGAAAGAAGCTGCCTTGGAGAAACTTCTGGGGAGCGATGTACTGCAGCGCCATCTGCTCGATGCTGTTCGGTTTCGGACGTTGGTCTTTTTAGAATAGTAACTGCAGATGCTGAATTTGTGGGATTTGTCATATTTACGAAATTTTTTCCGAAAGTCTACTCGAACACTTGATTTTAGATCAAAAACCAAATGAGAAAGCGTCTAACAAGCATGTGAAAGTACAGAACATCGAGTCCAAAGTTCATCCTTAGTCATCCTAGAGCCATCGAGCATCAGAGTCGGTTTATTACTAGAAAGACTCTGCGCCAATCGTTTGTATGCAAGATGATTTTCAGGATCTATCAAGATGATTTTTTTGTAAATGTCTTGCTCTGTCACCCAACTGTGATCTTCCAGGTAGACTGTACGTCTGAAGATAGAATCACGTAGAAGCTTAGCTAACTTCCAATAAGGCTCTAGGTAATCTGGTTTAAGTGCAATGGATCTTGCTAAGAGCTCTTCATAATAAAGATGACGATTTCCGATCTTGATGTGTCCTTCAGTCCCTATTACACATGCCAACTCGTAATAAGCCCTTGCATGCACAGGGTCTAACTCGATGACTTTTTTCAAAAGCTCTTCCTTATTTTGCTGAGAACCATCTGGCAACCGATTATTTCCATCTCTGGGAAGAGTGATCGCCAGGTTAAAGCAAGCCTCTGCATCATTGGGATCTAACGTGACAATCATTGAATAAATAGCCTGGTGATCGACCTCTTGCTCGCTACTGATGCGAACTTTTTTCCCAGCAGGCAAAATAGTCGCCAGAATTCTCCAGTATGCAGCTTTTTTTGGATCCAGATGAAGAGCCGCTAAAATATATTGCATTTTCATCTCAGGCTTGATCTCTGCAAGCTTGAAATGGGCTTCAGCAATCGTAGGATTGAGTTCAACTACTTTCTCATAAAGGGCCTGCCTTGTCATTTGACAGCCATTAAACAATCGAATGGTCTCGTCAGGATCTAGCATATTCGCAAGAAGGAGCCAGGCAAGTTCATCTTTCGGATTTAAAAAAATAACCTGTTTGCACAGCTCTTCCGCTGTCCAGGGACTTCCGTTCAAAACTGTTACCTCACGGCGCGGCAAATGTTTTGCAAGACGGTAGAAAGCATTTGGACATTCAGGATCTAAAGCTACGACTTTTTTTAAAATATCTTGATAAGACATTTCGGTTCCATCCGGCATCCGACATCTGCCGTTATAACCAAGGGCGACTGCAAGATAATAATACCATTCTGCATTGGTCGGATCTAAAGCGATCAGTTTCAAATAAAGGACCTTCTTAAGATCTTTGTCCTTTGGATAAGCCTTGAGAATGAGGGGAAGTGCACTCTTCAAGAGTTCTAACTCTAGAAGCTCTTCAATTGCTTTTAGAAAATCACTTGCAGGGTTGTAAGTCAGGATACATACAGCCTCCGTTGCACGGTTTTTTCTAATAAAATCAAGAGCTGCTCTGGAACACTCGATTCCAACTCCAGCTCCACGGCGAACCGTGGCATAAACATCATCCCATCGTTTATCCCTTAGTGCCTGCAAGAACTCTGCATTAGGAGATGACTTAATCAAAAATGCAACCCTTTTAAAAAAGGGGAGGGGAAGCTTGACAAATCCTGCTTGCCGAACAATCCGCTCTGCAAGAGGCAAAGGAAAATCCTTCCCTGTTTCAAGATAACCTTTGATTTGTATAAGGGAAGGAGCGCTAATCTGACCTTGGTGCAACTGTTGAAAAAACTCCGCTGTCAACAGTTTCCATCGTTGAAGACGTTGCTTCCTCTTATCCGATAGCGGCTGCATGGATACTATGGATGGTGCAATCCAGCGAGAAATCTCACGACTAAATCCAATGTCATTTGCCAAAAATTAATCTCCAATTACAAAAGTATATTAAGCCAACTTCTGCAATGACGACAATTAGATTTAAACTTGCCTTGCGATAGCAAGAGGAGTCTTTGCAAGATCTAAGATGGTTTGCTTAACCTGATCCCTTTTTAGATAGTCTGAAGAATAATGAGAATCAAGATAAGGGCTTTTCTTATCTTCGATTTGGACTTTGGTTTTTGTTCCAGATTTCGGATCAAAAAGAGTTTTAGAAAGATGGGAGATCATATCGTTGTCATTGACAAAGTTCACTACTTTCAAAGCTAAACCATCGGGAATATCAATCATTCCGCCGATCGTCACCACGTTAATCCTATGCTTATACGCTGAAAGTTTTTCTAAAGCCCGGTGACCAATGTCAGCCCCTTGGCTATGTAAGATCATCGTCATATGGTGCAGGGGATGAACATCTAAGTAAGCGGTTACACGGCTTGCCATCAACTCGGCAGAAGCGTTTTTTTCTTTTTCGATCTTGTTAAGGTCCTTAACTCGCGATTTGAAGGAGACAATACCCGCAAGCCCTATGGCTTTGGCAAACCATCTGCCTCTTGACACAAGAGCATAGGCAATCGCAAGACATCCGATCCCTAATTTGCTGGTGATTTTCAGAGCCCTTTCTGACGAAGTGGTGTTGTTATAATGAAGCTCGACTTCTACGCCCGTTAATTCGCTAATCGTCCGAGTATGAATCAGGGCAAGCTCATGCGAAGTCGTCATCCCGTTGCAATATAAGATTTTTCCAGTGACAGCATCGGTGACTTTCTTGGCCTGATCCTCAATCACCCCAGTTTCACCATAAACAGTTCTGAGGGATTCGTTAATAGGGTTAAGGCTTTCAACCATAGATCCTTCCTTGGAAAGCTGTATACTACTCCAAAAGTCTAAAATCATAACAGTATCAAAAGATTGTTGAACCCAGAAGCAAGAATCATTAATGTAAAAGCATGATCGATCCCCAGACAGAAAAATTTTATCAGACGTTGCTAGCCAGGACCCCTAAAGGCAACCTATCGATTGCTCAGATCCGTTTTGGCTTTGAAAAGCTTATGGCCGACTTTCCTGCACAGCCCGATGTCCATTTTCAACTCATAAGTATCGGAAAACTCTCCGCTGCCTGGGTTCATGCTCCCGGCTGCACCCGCGAAAGAGTCATCCTCTTTTTCCATGGGGGAGGATACGTGTCGGGCTCGTTTCAATCTCATCAAGACCTGATCGGACGTTTAGCTAAAGCAACAGGCTGCGATGTTCTGGCCGTCGATTATCGCCTAGCGCCGGAATATCCTTTTCCTACAGCTCTTGAAGACGCACTCCTATCCTACGAATACCTTCGGAAACAGAAAATCTCACCCCAAAACATCTTCATCGCAGGTTCATCTGCCGGCGGGGGATTAACCTTAAGCTTGCTCCTTAAACTCATAGACCGAAAAGAAGTCCTCCCACGCGCTGCTATTTGCATGTCGCCTTGGGTGGATCTAGCCATGACGGGCAAAACTCTTCAAACCAACGAAGGAAATGATCTGATCCATGCTGAGAACATCAAGGTCGCAGCGTCGATATACTTAGCAGGGCATAATCCCAAAGATCCTCTAGCTTCGCCTCTATATGGCAATCTCAAAGGACTTCCTCCACTGCTCATCCAAGTCGGATCCCAGGAAGTCTTTTTAGATGAAATTGAGCAATTTGCTAAAAAAGCAAAAGAAAGCGAAGTTAAAATCGAACTAGAGAAATTCGATGAGATGATCCACACCTGGCAGCTGTTTTCTTCAATGGTCCCTGAAGGCCAAAAAGCTTTTGAGAACATCGGCGTCTTCGTAAAAAAACTCTCGTAACAATCACAGTTTCAATGGACTGATCTAGTCCTCGCCAAACGCTTTCAACTTAAAAAATCACTTTGCAAAAAAAATACTAATCAATAAGCTTCGTTTTTAGCATAAGTAAAAAATTTACCTTTATGGAGGCCTATGAGAAATTGGAAACAGATTGGCAAGGTGTTAATTCCTTTGTCGCTTATCAATATGACATGCGTATTTGGACTCGGAAGAAAAGCCGTAGCTCAGGAATGCTGCGTTCCTGAACCGAGAGCCTACGAGACTTATAACTACAGCCCTCAGTACTACGATCTTAATTGCGGCGATAACGGCGCCTTCATCGATGCTGAATTCCTCTATTGGTATGCACGCGAAACAAATATCGATATCGGAAATAGCTATAGATATATCAACCAGCCTATAAGCCCACTTGATACGCCACCTGCCACTCTTCAACAAAACGCCTACCCAGCAAAACACTATTACCTTGATACGAAATGGGATCCAGGTTTTAGAGTTGGCCTAGGTTGGAATACTGCTCATGATGGTTGGGATGTTTACCTGAACTACACCTGGTTCCACAACAAAAGCCATAAATCGGTATCAAAACCCATTTCATATGCAAGCACAGCAGATGCAATTGCACAATTTGCTGTAGCTAATGAGCCCACTTTAACTGATCCTTGGGCAAGTACATTGGACAATCCAGCAACTCCTCTTGAAGCTGCCGCCGGTCCATTAGTTATTCCTACCTCTTTTTGCCCAGTTCTTGTAACTAAACTTGATGGAAAGTGGACGTTTCATCTGAATCAGGTCGATTTAGAGCTCGGAAGAAAATATTGGGTCAGCAGAAGAGTCAACCTTAGACCTTATTTGGGTGTTCGAGGAGTACAAACGCATACAAACCTGACTGTTCAATCAAGTTTGAACATCGGTGGAGCTGGATTTATTCCAATTGGAGGGGGCACATCTCTGACAGTTGCGCGCCAATTCAGCAATAAAATAAGCCATACGTACTGGGGTGTTGGACTTTTGGGAGGATTGCAGCCTGAGTTCCGCTTCTGCGACTCGATTGCTCTGTTTGGAAACGTGGATGGCGCTCTTCTCTGGGGTCAATACCGCTCCAAGAATAGATATACAGCCAACCTACGTACGCAAACAAGTACAGGTCTAGTAGCTACGAGAAATAACAACCCTGTTGAAACAGATAGCTTTGCTCGTATGCAAGGGATCTTGGATCTTGCTATCGGACTCCGTTGGGAAGAACACTGGAGCGACAACCGCTACAGTACAACTCTTGACCTCGGTTGGGAGCATCACTACTGGTTTGACTTTGGAATGTACCACAGAGACATTGGGTCAGATCAAGCAACTGGCTTCTCTGCCGCACCTCCAGGTGGTACTGGTACCGTGCAGAACTTCCAACATACTGGCAACCTGACAACAAACCTAGGGTTTGGCGGTTTGGTTCTCAGAGCTAGATTCGATTTCTAATTTAGAAACTCGATCTATTCATATAGCGGGCACCCAGATTCTGGGTGCCCCTTTTATTACAGTTTCTTCAAATCGATTCTCAAAAAAATCATGTATGAAAGCGGCGTTCCGCCATAAGTATGTTTGATTGATTCAGGAACAAAAGAAGCGCTTCCTACAAAGCCCAGCCCCCAAAGAGTATAGCGGGTGACAGGGAATTCGAATATGTACCCTAGATCGAACTTTCCGACGTTAAATACTTTTCCGGCTTTAGGGCTGGGAAGTATGAATAATTCATTTTTTGCAGAATATTCACCGCGCCCGAAAAAAACATGCCTATCGTTGATATCAATGGCAGATTCTAAAAGAGCTCCGTTCAATGTATGCCCTGGCACATTATGATTATTTCCCCACGCAGCTGTGATTTGCCAATTGTTGTTCGTCCAGGCTTTGTTATAGCTGATTGAAGCGGTTGATCGATAAGTTTTGACATGAGGCTCAAGTTGTTCTGGGCTTTTAAGAAATCCATAACTGACTTGCGCTGCAATATTGTCTGTAGGATTTATTGAAAGGCGACCACAGTAAGAGTCCATGCGAGGCCGATCAAAATTCCAGCGATGCTGGTCAGGTTCTCTCCCATTAAAAATAGAGGCGTCGATCTTGAGCCACTCATGGACATATCCTAACGTCGCAACTCCAAAAGATACGTGAGTTGAATCGAGTTGGTGATGTGTAATTGGCGCTTCAGGGTTAAAAAAAGCTGAAAAGCGATGAATAAAGGCAGGGGGGCCCAGCGCAGGTTCTCCTGGATAGGCTAAATAGGCAAAAAGAGAATTTTCAATTGAAAATCTCTGTGTATAAAGAAGTGCTAATTCCATGAGAAAATCATGCGGATGCTGCCGATCTACAAGAGGAGTGACACCATTACAGGTTTCTCCTGTTTGTAAAAGCAAAGGATAGCCGCTGCACCCAATTGTGGCTGGTTCAAGGCTGATCATATTTCTGATAGCGAATGTACCTTCGCCTATGTCTTTCTGAGCAGTAAACATGAACATATTTTCACTAAGAAATTTACTGTCTCCGCGAGGACCTCCTTGATGATCATAAATAGCCATGAGATAGCCATGGATCATAAAAAACCAGTCGTCATGCATGACATGGATAGAAGGCATTTCCGTTGAGCTGGGAATCCAACTTGTGCCAGTTGCATCGCGTCCCATAGGATATGTGCCATACATTCCATGCATTGACATCTCTTCGTGCATCATGGCACTACAAGGAAAAGCAATACCGAGTAGAAATCCCCATCTCACAAAATTAAACAGCATGCTTTCCATTGTTAATGATCATCTGAAAACCTTGCAGTCTCTTTTCTTACTCAACCGTCACAGGAACTGCGAAGCTCTGATTGCCCAGCGCGTCTACTCCAGCAACAGCATAAACCACGGCCTGGTCTTTTTTTTGATCGTGATCAATGTATTTCAATTTACTAGGACCGACACGGTTAATTTGGACTCCATTGCGATAAATCACATAGCCTGCAACTGAAAAGGGACTCGCAGTCCACTTTAACTTATTCATCGACTCCTTAAATGTACCCGCGTTATTGAGTTTTTGTTTCCCGGCTAAAGATGCGGGAGCAGAAACAGGAATGATGGCCAGACCAGCTGGTGAAGGCACTGCAGAAATTGTATTCACGATCAGATCAGACGCTGTAGCAATCACCGAAACATTATTGCTGCCAGTATTTGCAACGTATAGGAATCTTCCGTCAGAAGTGAGGGCAAGTCCGTCGGGCATACTATTTACATTAATCGTCTTGACCACTGTCAAACTGCTGGTACTGATTTTTGATACAGTGCCACTGCCGGTATTTGTAACATAAGCAAACTGCCCATCTGGCGTAATCACTACCTCACTTGGGTCCATTCCAACGGTAATATTGGCGACAACTGAATTTGTTGAAAGGTTAACAACAGTAACCGTTGTTCCTCCTGACTCGGCTACATAAGCAAAATTTCCATCAGGAGTAATCGCTATTCCAGATGGCATCACTCCAACTGTTATAGTATTTGTAATTGCGTTCGTGCTCGTATTTATAACAGCGATTTCTGTCATATTAAAAATAGTCACATAGGCAGTCTTGCCACTTGGTGAAAAAGCAATCATAGCAGGATCCCCAGGCATTGTGATCGTGGCTGTTACCGTATTCGTACTCGTATTAATCACAGAAAGGGTGCCTCCCGTCACATTCGCAACATATAAAAATTGCCCATTTGGGGTCACAGCAAGACCTTCTGGATCCATTCCTACAGTGATTGTTGCCACATTCAAATTTGTCGCAGTATTGATCACGCTGATAGTGCCGCTCACCGTGTTGGCAATATAGGCTATCTTACCGTTAGGAGTAATCGCTACATTGCTAGGGTTTGTTCCCACTGGAATCGAGCTAACAGCCGTATTTGAAATCGTGTCAATCACAGTCACCGACATAGCTCCTAGGTCTGTGACATAAGCCGTGTAGCCTTCAAGCGATAATGAAGTCGAAATAAACACCGAAAAAATCGTGAAAAACAACCTAGCTCTTTGATTCATAATGCCTCCCCCAATAACCTAACAACTTAGACAAATAAATATTTAAAAGCATTTAGAAATCTGATGAGATCCAGGTAAAATAAATCCTTGCAGGCAAACCGAAATCTTTGATAAGGATGAATAAATCTCATAAAGCTTAGGAGGAGATGACTGTGCATAAAGTAATTAAGTGCGGCCTGATCGGCGGATTTGTTTTGTTTCTCTGGGGATTCGTCTCTTGGTCGATATTACCATGGCAAAAGAGTGATTTTAAGAGCTTTGCAAATGAAGGCACTATGAAAATGTGCATCCAAGCTAACGCATCTGAAAGCGGCATTTATCAACTACCATCATGCAATACCGAAAATCATGAACAACGGATGTCAGCTAAGAAACAAATGGAAGATGGACCATTTGTATTTGCCTTCGTGTCAATGGATGGCAAAAGCTCAAACAAGGTCGCTCACGAGATAGCGACATTGATCTTAAAGATTGCTGCAGTTGGCATCGCTGTATCGCTTCTTTTCCAAACACGACTTAACTTCAAACATTCTGTCGTATTTTTCTTGATGATTGGATTACTGATTGGCTTAATGCAAACACTGCCCTTTGTAATCTGGGTTGGTTCTCCATTACTGTTCGCACTTGCAATGATCTTTAAGTCTGTTGTGGGCTGGCTCCTTGCCGGTTTTGCAGTAGCTAAAGTCGCTAAAAGATAGTCTCTTTCCCGGGCTGGAAATTCTTTTTCCAGCCCTTTTTCTTTTCATTTGATTTCAGACATGTTAAATTCTCTCCAAAATTAAAAATTTCAGGAGATTATTCATGGTTCCCGTCGTTCCAGATCAGGCTTTAAATCTGGATCAAAGTTTAGACATCTTAAGACAACTCAGCCTATTCACATTTCCTCAACACCAGGGCGACAAACTCTGTTTCTATCCCACAAAGATCGTTTTAGAAGGCAACTCGACGCTTCTACGCAGCGGTAGTGAATGGATGAACTATGGGATCCAAAAGCTGTGGACGTGGACAGAGCCTGAAACCAGCCGCAACCTAGAAAAACTCAAAGAACTCATCGATAAGGTGCACAACTGTTTAGCAGTCAGAGAGATCAGAGCGTTACACTATATTAAAGACTCCTTGGGCAAACAGTACGTGTGGATCGATCTCATCAAAGAGGCCAAGGATGGACTTGCCCGTCTAATTGAGCACCAATACGCAGCAAACGGACCCAAGAGAATAATCATCGAGCAGGCCATCGAAAAACTCACCCAAACACAAAAACTCTTCGATACGGATATCTTTGAGCTACAACAGGTTTTGGGAAGGCTATCTGCAGAAGATGCCAGTACGCTTAGAAGGATACTCCAAAGAAAAGAAGACCGAATTAGATTGCTGGAACAACAGGCCCAGCGTCCCTATGAGATCAAGCTGGAATAGCCTAGTTGCTGTTACTATTCATCGCAGATTGAGCCTGCTTAACAATGCCTCTTCTGGTTCCTCGAGGCAGATTGTCATTTTCTGGAACAACAACCGTTCCGCCCTCAGGTCCGCTAAGGATATGATGAGATCCTGTTTTCCTAACTTCCAAGAAACCCATTCCTTGCAATCTTTCTAAGATCTGTCTGGATTTGGTTAAGTGAGCCAGTTCCTGTAACTCTGGTAAAGGCTCATCTTCTTCGTCATGCGGGGCTCTGACAATTTCAACCGGAGCACGAGCTTTTGGTTGCTGTTTTTGGGGTACCGAAATAGCTTTTTTTAGTCGAGCTTCTGAACGTGTTTCCACTTTTTTCACTGCAGCAGGAACTTTAACTGGAAGGGGAGCGGGTGACGGCTCTACTACAGCGACCTCAACAACAACCTCTTTTGGAGGCGCGGGAGTCTTGTCTGCAATGAGCTTATCGAGCATCTCTTGAACCTCATCGAGTTCCATGATATCAGCAAGCTGTGGAGGGATAATCGCAGCCTCTTCAGAATAGTGGCGTTTTTGGAGCACAGCGAGCATATCTGTGAGAATCCAAAGCGGCCTCATCAGCTGCAAGCCTTCTTGGAATAGCTCTTCTTTGGTTGCTTTAACATCCACTTGCCGCAGCTGCTCAAGAGAGTATTTGGACCACTGGCCTTTCAGATCTAGGAGGATCTCTTCCTTTAATGCTGAAAGATTATTTAGAGACTCTTCGAGCAAATACGTTAGAGAGGGTTCTATGGGGAGCAATAACTTCAGCCAGCCAGGGTGGTCGAAAGATCCCAGCAAAACACCTTCACCATCAACAGAAAAATCAAATACCGCTTTATTTTTACTAAACAGTTGCTCTATCCGTCCAAGGATCATATCAAACTTCGAAGAGGTGGTGTGCGATAATAAACGTGTGTGAATGCGAGCTTCTTTCTTAGCCAACTGCTTGTGCATATTATTCACTAAGCGAAAAGCACACGTTTCTGTTGTCAGCGTTCCACGAGGATAAACCCTATGTTCCATCAATCTAAGCGTATCTGACAAAAAAGATTCAATAAACTCTGTAAGGGTCATATTACAGAACATCTGTTCTATAAACTCCTCCTGAGTTTTGTTTTCTGAAAGATTTGTTAGGCCGTTCATAGCAAGCCATGCCTGATGAGTCAGCCCATGATGGACCGCCCCTTTCAGTTGCGATTTATGGTCTTTATAAGCCTGATGCATAGTATGGATTCCCCTAGCGATCACTGCTCCAAATGCAGCCATATCCTTTTCTTTAGGACGGGCAGAGGAGAACAACTCCTTTGTCAACAACGAATTGAAGTTGAATCCTACTCCAAAAAATTGGCGATCTCTGCCTGTTTGAAATCCAGCTTTTACATATTCAATGTATCTTTGCACAGTAGCTTTTCCATCTTTATGACGACGGTCCAATACTTCATAGCCTTGATAGCTAGATACTGATCTAAGAAGGAGGTGATAATGTCCCTTACATGTGAGAAGTTTCTCATATAAATTCCGTAATGGGATAATCGTTTTAGTCAGTTCCTCAAGAACCATTTTCTTATGAGCCTCTAGCATCTTCTTCTTTGTCGGATTTCTTCCCTGGACCTCTGCTGCTTTTACTTCATCTTGAATCAGGGTTATCGCCATATCAACATTTTGAACAAATTTATCGGGCATAAGGCAAAACTTTCTCGTGAAAGTATTGATAGATCCCAACTCTTGTATTTGGTCAGAAGATGTTCGTTGGAGACCCACATATAATCGCAAACAAAAGGCAGAAATAAGACCCTGGCTTTCACCGATTTTTTTAGCAAAACGATCTGTTTTATCTTTAAGAGTTTCAAATCTCTTAGAGAAGGCACATCCTAATACATCAAATAACGTTATCCTAGAATCGAGAGGGGTCGTATTAAAGAGCTCCTGAAGAAGCTCTGATTCAGGATCCGTCAAATAGAAATACGGCTCGACATAGTGCTCGATTTTAAATTCAGAGAGGATGTCCTTTGGATCGAGAGTTTCTATTGACCTAACACTCATATTCGGGGTTTTTCCAACCTGGAATGCTAGATCAACTGCATCCGTGTGCATCGAATTAAAATGTT
>CAZBCR010000008.1:0-26457 GCA_964490565.1 uncultured bacterium | reverse complement strand
AACCCTACCAACCCCTTCCGGATATTCGCCCGCGAAACTAAAACCGAATAACTCTCAGCTTTGAAAAAAATTGTAGAGTAATATCCAGCCCTAGCGCTAAACTTTTTGCAACTTAGAGGTTTGGTATGATTTCTTTTCCTTCATCGGCATCTTCTTTTGTGCAGAACTATGGCAGCCTTTTTTTACCTATTACTGCTGATTCAGCTGCTTTTGAATTGGTGAGAAGAGTGTCAAGCGTGCGTAATGCAAATATCACAGGGATCGTCGCTGGCTTGGGTGTTTCATTCTATTTTGCTAGACAAACCAGTACTCTCATCGGATTGTCTGGAATTGCTCTCTATTTAGCCTTCAGAGTGATAGCCGCTCTCAATCGGGCGTTCAGCATAGCCTATCCTCATATCGAAAAAGACTATAACAATCTTCAACAAGAGTTCACCTTAACAAGTGAAGTAGAGCTTGATCGTCAAGATCCGAAATTCTATGAGGAGTTAGACGCCCTTGCCGATCAACTTGAACTTCAAACTGACCCCATTCAAAAGAAATGGGAAAACTTCCACTTTTCGTTTGTAACTGGAATATTCCTGCTCAATTGCCATAACTTTTTGTTCAGCATGTACGACCGGCTGGTAGAAGAAACGAAAGACTTGAAAACGGATCAGGCTCGTTTTACAAAAATGGCTGAGCTACTAAAAGATCCCCATTTTGATCCGGACAAGACTTTTGGCAAAGTATTATTTTTCTTCCTGCGCACCTATCGCTTACCACGTTGCAAAGGTTTTAATATTTCACTTCCGAATTTAAAAAATCCGGAAAGAGACACAACAACGTTTCTTTTTTTGGGGACTCCTAGTGAGGCAGACCACAATCTTTTTATCTCAGGAAATCGACTAGAAAAAAAGTTGAATGAACTTTATAACGAAACCATAGATAGCCTTAGCGAGTTCTTGCATTTTTTAAGCCCCTCTACTCCTTACGATTTTTTTGACGCTCCCATTTCTTCTTACGTTGTCAAAGATGAACAACCTCTCCCAGGCGATTATGGAAATCCTGATAATCCCTTCTGGATACGCCCTCGCCAAGCTAATAACGAATAACTCTTCTTCTGAGGCATCTTTGGCTAATGCCAAAGATGCCTAGTAGTTTTTGATTTTCTATGTTATCATTTTCTCCATGAATAATGGACGGTTTCAAAACTTAGACACAATTTCACCCAAAGGGTTCTTAGATGTCCTTAGATGGAAGATTAAGAGCAAAGCAACTCCTTGGCCTAAACGTGTCGAAAACACCCTCAAGGCCGATCTACCATCTACGATAGCCTCAAATGAGGTCTTTGCGACCTTCATCAACCATTCTACCGTCCTTTTGCAGCTTGAAAAGCTCAACATCATCACCGATCCGATCTTTTCTGATGTTGCTGGGCCTTATTCAATGTTGGGACCCCGAAGAGTCCGAGCTCCTGGCGTTTCCTTTGAAGAGCTCCCGAAAATCGATGTCGTCCTTCTCAGCCATAACCACTACGACCATTTGGATGTCCCTTCGATTCAAGAGCTTTGGAAAAGAGACCATCCATTATTTATCATGCCCTTAAGAAACGGAAAACTGATCCGCTCGCTTGGAATCCATAAGATCATCGAACTCGACTGGTGGCAAGAACACCGTTTAAGTGCCGAGCAATCGTTTATCCTAACACCAGCCAAACATTGGTCCAGACGAGGCCTTTTGGACTATTGCAAAGCCCTTTGGGGTGGATTTATCCTCAAGTCCTCTGATTTGCAGATCTTTTTTGCAGGAGATACGGCCTATAGCGGTCATTTTAAGATGATCCAAGAACGCTATGGAGCTATGGACCTGAGTTTACTGCCGATAGGAGCTTATGAGCCAAGATGGTTCATGAAAGAAGCCCATATGAATCCAGAAGATGCCGTGATGGCTCATCTTGATCTAGACTCCAAACTCAGCATGGCAATCCATTTTGGGACATTCCGTTTGACGGATGAAGGAATCAATGATCCTGTGAAACATCTCCAAGAAAGTCTAAAAGCCCGGAGCTTGAATAATTTCATCGCCCCGGATCATGGTCAAACCATCAATTGGAAGCGTCAATAGCCTCTAAAAAGTTCTTCTCAAAATAAGCCGTTAAGATTTTTTCTTGGATTTGTTTGACTTGCTCTTTTTGGATGGGACAGCAGCTTTTCCAATGCTCTCAACAATGATGGTATTGGTCGCTCCTTTGATCCAGAATGGCGATCCAGTAATGATGACGACGAGATCGCCGTCATGCAAAAGCTTTGTTTTGATCGCATAGCTAGATAGCGTCTTGATCGCATCGGTCACATTTGTGATAACTTCCGTTTTAATAGGGATCACTCCCCAGAAAAAAGCCATCTGGTGATACGCTTTTTCACTTGGTGTCATCGCAAAGATCGGCATTTGAGGTCGGAACCTAGAAGTGAGCCTAGCTGTAGATCCGCTATTGGTAAAAACAAAGAGAGCCTTGGCATCGGAGCTATAAGCAGTCCGCACGGCAGCACCGGTCACCGAAGTCGAAACATCGGCGAACCCTAAAGCCACTTGATGGGAAAAAACTCTTTATATGAAAAATCTTGCTCAGCCTCACAGATGATGCTCTTCATCATCTTGACGGTTTCAATCGGATAGCTGCCGACAGCAGTTTCGCCTGAGAGCATCACCGAAGAAGAACTATCATAGATCGCATTGGCGACATCGGAGACTTCCGCTCGTGTGGGACGGGGATTTTTAATCATCGATTCAAGCATCTGCGTTGCTGTCGCAATAGGTTTTGCGACCTGCAGGCATTTTCGGATCATCATTTTTTGCAGGCCTGGGACTTTTTCCAGCGGCAGCTCAACACCGAGATCACCTCTAGCGACCATGATCCCATCAGCGACTTCCAAAATAGAATCAAAGTTCTCGACCCCTAGGCTATTTTCGATTTTGGCGATCACTAAAATATCGGATTTGCCATGAGAAGCTAAGAGCTTTTGGATCTCAAGCACATGATCGGCTGAGCGGATAAAAGAAGCTGCAATGAGATCAACATCGTTTTTACATGCAAATGTAATATCGCTGACATCTTGCTCGGTCATTGCAGGAAGGTTTGCTTGTGCATTAGGAATACTGACACTTTTATGGCTTTTGATAGTCCCGGCGTTTTCCATCTCAAGCAAGACGCCTTTGGAAGAGACTTGGATAACTTTAGCGATGATATAGCCATCATCAAAGAGAAGCCTCATGCCAGTTTTGACATCGTCTAAAACTTCAGGAGGTGTCAATGAGATCTGTTTGTCGTCTCCGACAACCGATTTTTTCACGAGCAGGATCTTTTGCTTAGCGTGGACAGGGACAGAGCCATTTTTCATGTCGCCTAGGCGGATTTCAGGGCCCTTCGTATCGACCATGATGGCGAGGGGCACTTTTTTGGCTTCACGAGCTTTTTTGAGATTTTGGATGACCTTGCCGTGTTCTGCATGCGTCCCATGGCTGAAATTAATCCGGGCAACGTTCATGCCGGCATCGATGAGCTCGAGGATTTTTTTGTAATCTGAGACCGCAGGCCCCATCGTACAGATAATTTTTGTCCGTGTCATAAATGTCATCATAGAGTCTTTCTAAGACGATTTCAAGTTTTCTATCATTAGCTATAAATTACCTCTATTCAAAAATCATCTCCCGTAAAGAAAACGACAAGGCCGTTAAGCTTCCACTTGCAGGTTGTGAATTTTACATCTCATGATCCCATTCAAAACTGCCATACCCAGCAGAAAAATAAATAAAAATATTGCTAAAAAAACTTTTACACTCCTATCATCGACCTTGAAAAATTCGAAGTATCAGCAATTTTTCAAGGTATGAAGTCAATTTAACCTTAGGGAGTTTGAATTGATTTTAGTTTTAAAAACTTAAAAGCAGGATAAATTTTATGAGCATTGCAAGTGTTTCAAACATTGATCTTATTAGAGTTGTAAATCCTAAAACTGGCCTTATCAATAGAAAATATTTAAAGTATGATGTAGAACATGTAAACGGCTCTGTTGTTCGATGTACTCGTATCTGGGAAGTATATGCAAAGCCTACGGAAAGAGTAGGAACTAATCCAGGTAGAAAAACACAGCTAACTGGTCCTTGTCCCGAGGCTATTGTTAATAAGGCGAAAAATTGGATTGTCGAACAGGAAATAACACATGGCCATAGAGTATCGACCGCTAAAGTCGCTGGAACTGTCCTAACAGTTACACAAAAGCCTCCTAGGCAACTGACCGAGATGGAACGGACACTAAACCAACACGCAGCGGAAAGATTGCAAAGCAATTTATGGAAGAGACGATTTATACGGCTTGAAAAACAACAGGCAGCGGAAAGGTTAAAACACACTCAATTACAGAAACAATTTCTTCAGTTGAAGAAACAAGTCGAAACTACCCCTACTTATCACTATACATGTTCCCATAACAGCTTTAATAATTCAGATGATCACAGAGGGAGTGGCGGAGATCATGGACATTCAAATGGATGAGAAGAGTATTTATCACTTGTGTTTTAACGAGTAGGAAGAACAGGTGGGGAGCTCTTACCTTAGGGTAGAGCTCCTATAGTTTATAGGATTTTTTTCTTCATAGCTAAACGGCTTGATGTAAAATCGGGCAATCTGATCCACGCAAAATTCAAGCAGACATAAACTTGTAATGGCTCCTCTTCTATAATGAACTGAAATTAATCCGGGCAACGTTCATGCCGGCATCGATGAGCTCGAGGATTTTTTTGTAATCTGAGACCGCAGGCCCCATCGTACAGATAATTTTTGTCCGTGTCATAAATGTCATCATAGAGACTTTCTGGGACGAATTCAAGATTTCTATTAAATATAGACTATCTGCAATAGGTACAACTTAAGTAGCTTCAAGAAGCCTCCAGCCTCAAGCTCAAAATATCGATGGCAACGGATTTGCCTCGGAGATCGAGGTAAACAGTATTGTATCTCCTTAAACCTTAGTAAACGACCAAGGCATAAGATCGTAGTTTAGACAATTTAATTAAACTTAAATCGTTGTTCACTAATTTAAATAATTTATAGATTAATTATTTCTTATAATTTACTATGAAATTAAAGGCGAACTTACTAGAGAAGGTTATCGTCTATCTGCCCTGCTTAATACAGTGTATCGAAAAAGTCTCGCAGATAGGGAGCCTTCTTTTTAATCAAACAAAAGGAATTATATGCAAGTACCTCCAGTCTCAGGTCCAACACCCAGCAGTAGCAATAATAACGATCAAGTATTATCTCTGGCTGGAAATTTACTATCTCTAATAATACAAGGGAAGCGGAGTAATCAGAATGAGGCAGATTATTACATACAAGAAATAAATGGCATAGTTTCTAACTTAGCAAATCTATCGGGCTCACTCAATCCCCAAGCTCAATTATTACTTAAAGAAGTGCAAAACTCCACCGGTAGACTTACATCGGATTCATATAGCCAAGAAGCATGGGGAATCGCAGCGTATGACGTAAGTGACTTTATAAAAGTTGTTCAAAGCTCATCCTAAATAGGTTGAAAACTTAAGAGTCGTTTAATAAGCCGCTAGTCTCAGGCTCCGTGGCGAAATTGATCCTTACCACGTCCATGCCAGCATCGATGAACAGTCTTATGCCCTAAAAGGCATACCCAAGGCCTGCGCCAAATGCAAATCCTCCCACTTGTACTTCTCTTGTAAATACATTCTTTTTCGAAGTGTGGAAGCGCATCCGTTTGTACGAGTATTCGCCAAAGACATCTATGACTAGATTGCACCAGGGGAAAAAATGAAATCCAGTATTGATAAACCCGCCCAATCCATTCTGACTTTTGTGTCTGTCAAGAAATGGTGAGTCATTATGTGCATGGACAAAGAAATACCGCGGTCCTACGGTAAAATAATAGGCCACTGTGGGACAGATTGTGATCACGGGCTGCAGTCCCAAACTCAACGGCACTGCCCATATCCGGGTCTTTTGGTGGCCACCCAGCGACCTCCCATGTTTTTGGAAATATTCTACGCTGCCGTACAGGTATAGCCAGTTCCATATTGGATAGGTTCCGCTGATCTGGAGATCTAGTCCTCCGTCTTTGTAGACTTTGCGCATTTTAGAATCGGAAAAAAAGAAGTACCCAGCTTTAGCCTCTAGGATGGGCTTTTGTGGTGTGCAGCACTTTTGCTCTTGATACTCACAACAATCATCGCATATCCCTTCCGCCATACACGTAGTCAACATCAGACCGAGGACGGTATTAAATGCATTGTTCTTAAAAATCATGATTCATCCTCATTTAATTGTTTACGGTTATGCTAACGGGTGAGCTTTGATTGCCCATCGAGTCAACAGCAATGACAGAATAGGTAGTCTGGCCTTTCGGTACATTGTTAACCTCAACCTTATAACTAGATTGGTTGGGAACGGCTGCTACTGTCGCTATTTGTTTTCCATTTGCAAGAATTATGTAGCTGGCTGCCGGAGGCTGGCCCGCATTCCATGTCAAAATATTAAACAGCTCATATTCCCAGATCACATCGTTGCGCTTTTTCACTACATTGAGATTTGATGGTGGGGAGGGTGATGGAGGAGGAGGTGGAGCTGGGTTTGGCGTAATCGCAATCCCATTGGGACGCACGCCTACCGGGATTGTGGCTGTGACCATATTAGTGGCCGTATCGATCACTGAGACGTTGTTGCTGATGGCATTCGTCACATAGGCTGTCGTGCCATCAGGGCTAAATGCAACTCCTGCGGGAACACTACCTACCGGGATTGTGGCGGTGACCATGTTGGTGGCCGTATCGATCACTGAGACGCTGTTGCTGCCAGCATTGCTATTCGTGACATAGACTGTCGTGCCATCCGGGCTAACTGCAATCCCTATAGGCTCTATGCCTACCGTGATTGTTGCGGTAACCATATTGGTGGCCGTATCGATCACTGAGACGTTATTGGTATTAAAATTCGTCACATAGGCTGTCGTGCCATCCGGGCTAACTGCAACTCCTACTGGAGTATTGCCTACCGGGATTGTAGCGGTGACCATGTTAGTGGCCGTATCGATCACTGAGACGTTGTTGCTGCCAGAGTTCGTCACATAGACTGTCGCGCCATCCGGGCTAACTGCAACTCTTGCGGGACTACCGCCAACCGGGATTGTGGCGGTAACCATGTTGGTGGCCGTGTCGATCACTGAGACGTTGTTGCTGCCAGAATTCGCCACATAGGCTGTCGTGCCATCCGGGCTAAATGCAACTCCTTGTGGGATCATGCCTACCGGGATTGTGGCGGTGACCATATTGGTGGCTATATTGATCACTGAGACGGTGTCGCTGGTTTCATTCGTCACATAGGCTGTCGTACCATCCGGGCTAACTGCAACTATGATGGGAGAGCTGCCTACTGGGATTGTGGCGATAACCATATTGGTGGCCGTATCGATCACTGAGACGTCGTTGGTGCCACTGTTCACCACATAGGCATCGTTCGCAGCGAGAGGCTGGGTAAGAGCTATTAGTAGCAAAAGAAATAAGGGAGAGGCGCTGCACAAGATGACTCGGAGATCAGCGCAGAACTTACGAATGCTATGCTGTTTTTTCATGATCCATCCTACTTAAGGGGGCAAACTTTCTTCTGAAAAAATTAAACAAGTCAATATTTCATTACCAGTGAAAATTTTTTGAAGTTGCACTCCATGAATGAGACTATCCCACTATTTGCCTAACGGAGTAGTGTGCTCCTCATCATACTTTCAAGCCGCTTCCAGGTGTGCAATCTTCCCAAAAGAACCCCATTGATGATTCTTCAATCTGAAATAAAATCAAAATTCAAATAGAAGGGGATGCAAATGCATCCCCTCTGCAGAAAATCACTATTTCTGATTAAGTTCGCAAGAGACACCGACGAACGGGCCGCTACCAGTGTTATGAAATGACGCACTCAAATTTCCCGTGAAAAACTCTGAAAACTCTTTCCAGTTTTTTCCATCGAGGCTAAATAAATACGTCTCTCCAAGACATTTCATAAAGCAGGTCTTTAAGATTTTCACACTCGACTCCCCTTCAGATTCTACCGCTAAAAATTCCCCTTTTAATGAAAAATTTAATGGCAAAACCATTCCTGCAGGACATTTCACAATGGTATCTTTCATCTTACCTTGAGTAAAACTCTCGATATCCGCATCTGTCACTTCACTCAGGCACACAACTTTGTCAGCGCATAGGACTGCTATTCCTAAAGCTCCAACCAACATCATTTTCTTCATCATAAAGGCTCCTTTACTACGCTTGTAGTATTTAGGGTTAAAAAAAGGCGTTCAAAAAATCCAAAACTGTCCAAAGAAGATCACAGTCAAAAGGCTGAATACAAAAAAGCATTGCACCAGCCTCACTCCCCAAGCTCTTTTCTTGGCAGGATGAACAAGTGCTTTGATCCGGCCCAGCAACCTTCCCTTTTCAACAAAATACATCACAGGCAGGCAAGGCGCTTTGGCAGTACGTGCAGCTTTAGCAATCGCGCTCGCTAAATCAATCGGCAAGAGATTGAACTTGGTAATTTTAGCATCGCAGGCAAGCTCTTGGGAAAGTTCTAAACGGGATTGCCATCTCTTGGTCGGAATCCACCAAAAGATAGTTGCTAGGATTCTTTGAGCTGTTCGCAGGGCGGAATCTTTCCAGCGCAAATGATCCAGCTCATGGACACAGATTGCTTCAAACTCGACTTGAGAAAGATTTTTGAGCAGACTTGCCGGAAAAATAATTGAGCGGCGGACAGCACAGGGAACATCAACCTCAGTTGAAATGAGGATTTGAACCTGGGCTTTTGTTAAAGCAGCTTTCAAAGGAGCAGATAGGATACGCATACAAGATATAGAGTTTTCGAGCATCTTTCTGATGGTTTTTTTAGCTCTGAGAGCTTGCAAGAGCCTTAAGCCGCCAAGCCCAACAGAAACAGCAAACGCTAAGATAACGATCAGCTTGATCCATAGAGGATCGATAGAAAGAGCGATCATATCGGCAACCGTGAAGGTCTTTCCACCCTCAACAGTGAAACAAATCCCGGAACTGAAGGGATAAGGAACAAGAGATGTGGGATAGGTAGACCCCACACTAAATGTGCGAGTTCCTGGCATGCAAAGCAAAGGATTGATCTGAGAATTTAGCGCCCAACTGGAAAAGTCGTACAGAAAAAAATCAAAGCCAACTTTAAAGAGAGGAAGGCTTAAAGCAATCGCTTGAATCCTAGGCTGCTTGATCCTGAATGCCCATAATAAAAACTTCACCAATAACGCCACAGTCACAAAAGCCAGCAAGCTATTGATCAAAATATTAAAGGCATAGATCCAGGCTAGGTTCATTTTCTTGCCTTTTTGACTTCATGGATCAGTTTTTCCATTTCGGAAAGTTCTTCTTCTGTGATGTCATCCCCTGATTCTAGGAGATAGCTGATCATCGAAGCGGACCGTCCGCCAAAGATTTTTGCTTTCAGTCTTTCTAAAAGACTCGAAGGTACAGATTTTTTCGACAGGTTCATCGAATAGTGATACTGAAGTCCGATCCGCTCACGCTGTAATTCTTTTTTTTCAACCAAGCGGGACATGACTGTCATGATCGTCGTGTACTTGTCGTCTTCCCCCATCATTTTTAAAACTTCTTTAACAGTCAGCTGCTCATGAGTTTTAAAAAGAGAGAGAATCGCAAGCTCGAGTTCGCCAAATATCCGTTTTTTTGTCATAACGTGGGAGATTACTACAATCGTAGTATTTTAGTCAAATATCCAGTGATCGGATATAGTGATAAGTTATGAAAATCGTACTCAAGAAAGTTCGGGTCCACAACCTCAAGGATGTCGACCTAGAACTCGAGCCCAATCAGTTCATTGTCTTTTCCGGAGTCTCGGGCTCGGGCAAGTCTTCGCTTGCCTTTGATACGATTTACGTTGAAGGCCAAAGACGGTATGTCGAATCTCTTTCTGCCTATGCAAGAAGACATCTCGGCGATTTTCCCAAACCTGATGCTGAACTGATCTCTGGAATATCTCCCACCATTGCCATCGAACAAAAAACCGCCGGCAGAAGCCCTAGATCAACTGTCGGTACCATGACCGGCATCTACGATTTCTTAAGAGTTCTCTTTGCAAGAACAGCAGTTGCCCACTGCCCTGTCAGCGGCGAAGTCGTCGCCCCGCAAAGCACTCTTCGAATCATGGAAGCAATCCAAGCGCTTCCCAAAGGCACTCGGCTACTCATTTTAAGCCCTTTCGCCAAAGGCAAAAAAGGCGAATTCAAAGACGACTTTACTGAACTGTTACGCCGCGGCTTTACGCGTATTCGTTTAGACGGCACCGTAGTAGAACTCACCGACGAGATCCGTGTCGATAAACAAAAACCGCATGATATCGACATCGTGATCGACAGGATCGCTCTTCCTGACAACGATCGGATTAAAGAAGCCGTGACCCAGGCTCTTGATCTTGGCAAAGGCCTCATGAGCATCTTTAATCCCGACACCAAAGAAGAGACGCTTTTTTCTCAACATGCCTACGCTTTTAAATCAGGACTGTCATATCCCCCGCTAGAGCCGCATGACTTTTCATTTAACCATCCTCTCGGCATGTGCCCTTCTTGCCAGGGACTTGGCGTGACACGGACATTTAATCTAGATCTCGTGATCAAGCCTGATTTCAGCATCGCCGATGATTGTTGCTCGGTGGCTCCTTCTTATACAACAGTCCGCTACGGCAACATCTACAATAACCTCGCGAGAATGTTTAAGTTCGATATCAAGACGCCGTGGAAAAAACTTCCTGAAGACGCAAAGCACGCCTTTCTCTACGGACTTCCGGATAAATGGGTCCGGATGAATTTTGTTCATCCGCATAAAAAATCCCGCTGGATGGAATACATCAAATGGCGCGGCGTTCTCAATGAAGCTTTTGACAGATATCAAGCAGCGACCAGCGAGACCTACCGCGAAAACATGCACGAGCTGATGGAAGAATCGATCTGCCCTTCTTGCAAAGGCAGCCGGCTAAAACCATACGCCTCAGCAGCCAAGCTGAAAGGCAAGACCATTGCCGAGATCACCGCGCTATCCATTGATGAAGCCGCAGAATTTTTCAAAGATGTGATCCGCACCAAAATCTCAGATGAACTCCTGAAAGAAATCTCTGAAAGGCTCAAATTCTTACTCGGTGTGGGACTGAGCTATATTACACTCGAGCGATCCTCACCGACACTATCGGGCGGAGAATCGCAGCGGGTTCGTTTAGCCTCGCAAATTGGATCCGGTCTTGTCAGCACCACTTATGTTCTCGATGAACCCTCGATTGGCCTCCATCCGATTGACAATGCAAAACTGCTTCTCACGCTTAAAACCCTGCGCGATAAAGGCAATACCGTCATCGTTGTGGAACACGATGCAGAGACTCTTTTTGGTGCTGATTGGATTGTCGACATCGGACCGCTCGCGGGAGAAAAAGGAGGAGAGATCCTCTACTCAGGCCCTGTGCAAGGCCTTTTAAAATGCTCGAAATCTGTCACGGGAGATTATCTTTCAGGCAGACTGAAAATCCCCATCCCGAAAGAACGACGCAAACCCTCTGCAAATAAAATCGGCATCAAAAAAGCCACTCATCACAACCTGCAAAAAATCGATGTCGAATTCCCACTCGGACTTTTCATTGCAGTGACGGGAGTTTCTGGATCTGGAAAATCGTCTCTGATTTCTGATCTGTTATATCCAGCACTTTCGAACCATTTGCACAACTCTCGCCTTCCTGTCGGTAAACACCAAAAAATCGAAGGCCTCGATCTCATCGACAAAGTGATCGCGATTGATCAAACTCCGATTGGAAGAACTCCCCGCTCGAATCCTTCTACCTACATCAAACTCTTCGATGATATCCGCGACCTCTTTAGTCAACTTCCTGAGAGTATTGCCAACGGCTTTAAACCCGGACGGTTTAGCTTTAACGTCAAAGAAGGCTCATGCCCTCACTGCAGCGGCATGGGAATGATCAAAATCGACATGGACTTCCTAGAAGACGAATGGGTCACTTGCACCCATTGCAAAGGAAAGCGGTTCGATGAAAAAACACTTTCTGTCCTCTACAAAGGAAAAAGCATCCATGATGTGCTCGAGATGAGCGTTGTCGATGCTGCAGAGTTTTTCTCTGCGCTCCCCCACATCAAGGTCAAACTCGAAACTCTACTGCGCGTCGGTCTTGATTATCTCAGACTGGGGCAGCCTTCTCCCACACTCTCTGGCGGAGAAGCCCAGCGAATTAAGCTCGCGAAAGAACTCTCTAGACCCTCCACAGGAAAAACCTTCTACATCCTCGATGAGCCGACCACAGGACTCCATTTCCATGACATCGGCAAACTCATTGAAATTCTGCAATCGCTTGTCAATCGCGGCAACACCGTTCTTGTGATCGAGCACAACATGGATCTTGTCAAAACAACCGATTGGATCATTGAGCTAGGACCAGAGGGCGGCCCTGGCGGAGGAAAACTCGTTGCAGAAGGATCCCCTGATAAAATCGCCAAAGGGAAAACAGCGACTGCGCTCGCTTTGAAAGAGCAGTTTGAAGCTCCGACTGTCGGTAAAACAGCTGTTAAGCCTCTCGAGTACATCATTGTGGAAGGCGCCTGCCAAAATAATCTGAAAGATGTCTCTGTCCAAATCCCTCGCGGGAAGATTACGCTTTGTACTGGACCGTCGGGTTCTGGAAAAAGCTCTTTTGCCTTTGAGACGATCTATGCGGAAGGCCAAAGACGCTATGTCGACTCGATGTCGCCCTTTGCCCGCCAATTTATCAAACAGATGTCCAAACCCAAAGTCGAACACATCGATGGCCTTTCTCCTGCCATTGCGATCGAGCAAAAAAGCCATGCCGGAAATCCCCGCAGTACCGTCGGCACGATGACAGAGGCTTATGACTTCATCCGAATTCTCTATGCTTATTTGGGGATTCCTTACTCTCCAGATACAGGCGTAAAAATCGTCGCGATCAGCAAAGACTACGTCGTTGAAAAACTGTTAGAGCTTCCCGAAAAAACCCGCCTGCAAATCCTCTCACCTATTCAATTGAAAAAAGAGACGTTTGATCAGCTGAAAGACCGTCTTCAAAAACAAGGCTATCTCCGCATCCGCCTCAATGGCACCTATTATGAACTCGATGAAACCATCCCGTTTGATAACAATCGTAAAAACGCTCTTTTTCTCGTGATTGATCGTTGCATCGTAGGTCCAGATAGCCGCAAACGTCTTTTAGAAGCGATCGAGCATGCCGCTTCTCAATCAAACGGCAGCATCTATGTCGATGCTGCAGGAAAAGATCTTTTCTTTAACCTCGCTTTTGCCGATCCCACGACGGGAAAATCATATCCTTCGATCACACCGCACACGTTTTCATTTAATACTGAGCAAGGAATGTGCCCTGATTGCTTAGGTCTGGGATTCCAATACGGGATCGATCTGCTCCGCAACCGAGAACTCGCTGCACTTTCGATCACAGGACTCATGCGCGCTCTATGGCAAGACACAGCGACGCCTGAAGCAATCCGCTTTGTTCAAAACATGCTAGATGAATTCGATATCGATCCGTACGAGTCGCTGAAAAAACTCCCTTCGGAACACCTGCAACTCTTCCTGCAAGGACCGATGGAGTGGAAAGGATTTCAATGGCTGGGACTCAATCAAGTGCTGGGAAAAGCCGCTAAAATTCGCTCGGATTTAAGAGACTATCTCTCTCCGCTGTTAACGCAAACAACCTGTCTTTCTTGCCAAGGTTCTCGACTCAATAGCTTAGCCCGCCATGTGAAAATCGAAAATCTCTCTGTGGCTGACTTCTGTAAGCTTCCGATTGGGGATGCTTTGGAGTTTTTGGACACACTAAAGGTTCCCCCTTTCTTAGAAGAAACACATCGGCAGCTCCATCACCGGCTTCTCTTTTTAAAGGCTATTGGCCTCGGCTACTTATCACTGGAGAGAAGCGCACCGACTCTTAGCGGTGGAGAAACACAAAGAATTCGATTAAGTCGTCAGCTTGGCAGCGGTTTAACCGGCTGTCTCTATGTGCTGGATGAGCCGACCATTGGTCTTCATCCCTTAGACAATGAGCTGCTCAATCAAGCGCTTTTAAAACTCCGTGATATGAATAATACGCTTCTTCTTGTGGAGCACGATCCGCTGACAATTAGTATTTCCGATTACATTTTGGACTTTGGTCCGAAAGCCGGAAAAGAAGGCGGCAAAATCACCGCGCAAGGAACACTCCCAGAAATCTTGAAAAATCCGAACTCTTTAACCGGTGCTTATCTCAGCGGCAGAAAACAAGTTCCGGTTCCTAAAACTCGCAGAAAAGCAAAAACATTCTTTCCTCTCAAGCACTGCCAGCTCCACAATTTAAAAAATTTCGATATCAATATCCCTATCGCCCTCTTCTCCTGCATTACAGGGGTTTCCGGCAGCGGAAAATCGACACTCTTGCATGACATTCTTAAACCTGCGATTGAAAAAAACATCGATGCGACTCCTTTTAATAAGCTGATCGTCCTCGATCAAAATCCTCTGGGCCAAACGAATCGCTCAGATGTTTCAACCTATGTGGAACTACTCTCTCCTTTAAGACAACTTTTTGCCACAATTCCGGAAGCTAAGGCAAAAGGCCTGCAAGCCAAGCATTTTAGCTTTAACCATCGCCGCGGCATGTGCCCTTCTTGTTATGGAATTGGAACAAAAGCAATTCAATTGCAGTTCTTGCCGGCCGTGAAGATGCCCTGCGAAGCCTGCCAAGGATACCGGTTAAATCCACTTAGCCTGACCATTTACTTCAAAGGCAAGCACATGGGTCAGATCCTCCAAATGACCGTTAAAGAGGCTAGGGAGTTCCTGGATGCATTCCCTAAGATCGTGAAGATCCTCGACACCCTGATTGCTGTCGGCCTGGACTATCTCCAATTAGGACAGGAGATCGCGACCCTCTCCGGAGGCGAGCAGCAGCGGATCAGGCTATCCAGAGAACTGGCCAAACGCTCGACCGGCAAGACGCTCTATTTATTTGATGAACCCACCATCGGCCTGCATAGCGACGATATTGTCAAACTCCTGACCATTTTCCATGAGCTCGTAAACCGCGGAAATACCCTCGTCCTTATAGAGCATAATTTGGACGTGATTTCCAATGCCGATTTGATCTTTGATTTAGGGCCTGGAGCGGGTAATAAAGGGGGATATTTAGTGGCCCAAGGCACCCCTGAAGAACTCGTCAAAAACAAGCATTCTGTGACTGGGCGCTTTCTCAAAGAAAAAATTGACAACTCTTAGCCCATGTTTTGTTAAAACAATATTTGAATTTCCATCATTTTAAGATGAATCATAACACCCTTATTATCAATTAGTTAAGCTCCCCATTTTTCAATAAATTTGTTTATAGCACTCTTTATTTTACACATATATAATACTAATAAATTTAATACGTATTAAGTTAATCTATAAATTGATAGTTATTACAATTTTGTATATAATACTATTATAATTTTTAATAACTAATACCATAAATAATAAGAGGATCTTATGTCTGTAAACAAAACTACTGCTTCAGCATTGGCTAGTGCCGTGACTGTTCAAGCTGCTAATCCTGCTAAGCAAATCCCTGCCCCTACGGCAATAAAAAGAGGTCTATTTTCGAGGCTAATTGGTAGAGTCGAACCACTTACGTCAAATCCTCTTGCAAAACCCAAAACCGTGGAAGCTCCTAAAGTTGAAGCCCCTAAAGTAGAACCCAAAAAAGGCTTCGATCCTGTGACAGCCCTACGCGTACAAAATTTACTAAAAGACACATCGCGCTCAACATTTGAAAAACTCAAGAGCTTGCTTCCTATCCCTGAATCTCTTGCCCCTATTATTGACATGATTTTTGGCAAAAAGACAAAAGCTGATGTTAAGGTCGGCATTGAAAAAGAGTCCTTCACTTTTACAACTACATTAGAAATGCCAGGTCTTGGCATCTCCTCAGGTACTGTTATTTTGAACATGCCTTTAACTGCTCAAGCAGAAGAGACAGTCACCGATATTCATCCTCTCATCGTGGATCAATTAAGTAAGGCCCTTAATCCTAAATTGTCAGATGAACAGCAAGTCAAAGGACTCATTCAGCTCCTTTCAACAGTTCCTTCACAAAATCTTGGTCTTTCTTGGAAAAACGGGTTTGTGCGTATCCATCTTAATCTACCCAATGGAGCTAGCTTAGTCCTGAACTTAATACTCCCAACCTCAGCTCTAGCGGATGTTAAAACACCTGATATTCTGAGAAAAATCCTCCAGTCCATTCTTAAAGAAAATTACGCAGGAATCGAAACCCTGCTCAGTCAAGATGTGTCCATCAATTGGGATGGATCAACCTCAAGATTTGATATCGAATTTCCTAAACAGCTTGCCCTACATATTAATGAGATTACCCAGATAGATGTTGTAGGCAGCTTTGGTGGATTTATTGCAAAACTTCTCGGTAAAAACAGCACGTTGATTATTCCTAAAAACATCCGTGGAACAGTCGACTTTAAGAACTCCTCTATTCAATTTGATAAAGGAACAACATTCATCACAATGGGTGTACCTTTTCCTAATGTCACAATTAATACGATCTCTTTTGATCCAAAGGATAATGAGATTGATGAAGTTACGTTTGATGAGCTGTTAGTCCGCAATTACAAAAGAAAGCCAGCTCCAAAGGATGCCAGCGATAAGAAAAAGGAAACAGCTGTAGCCGACGAGAAGAAAGTCGTTGTCAACTATGAATTCATCGCTATTGATGCAAATCCCGCCCAGCCTGCTGCTTTACCAAAAACTAAAGTTGTACAATCAAAAGCAGAAATTGAAAGGGCTACATTAGTTTCAAAAATCAAAGAAAAGATTGCGGGACAGCCGGCTCCTACTCAACCAAAGCCTAAAGCTGAAGAAGCTCCTAAATCAACAGTCTCGGTCTTTGAAAGCCTCAAAAAAATGATCAAGATTCCTGATGCCTTAGCACCTTTGATCAAAATCTTTTTTGCCGATCAAACAAAGGTCGATCTGAATGTCGGAATTGAAGACAACCTCACGGTCTCTGTCAATAATTTGAATATTCCTAGACTTGGCATCAGCGGCAAGGCATCTCTTTCGATTCCTGCAACAGTACAAGCCAATCTAGAGACATCACCTGTTCAATTGCATCCCAAACTTAATAGAGAACTCAATAAGCTTCTAGCTCAAGAGCTCAACCCAAGTTCTTTGGAAGAAGCTGCATTGTTCAATAACCTCATCGACTTTGCTCTTACGATGCCAAACCAGAACATTAATATGCACTGGGATGGAGATAATAATAGAGCGCAGATGGCTATTACCCTTCCTGGAGGAATGGTCTTAAATCTCGAATTAAACATTAATAAACAAAAAGCAGAACAAGACACCTTGCGTGCTAGCTTGCTTGAAGCTCTTGATTCTCTTGATGCTAATCCAGTGGCTTCTGATGAAGAATTTAAAGGATGGAAGCAATACCAACGTATCATTGCACTTCAAAAAGTTGTCAATACAGTCGGAGAAAATGATTTCAGACGAGCTGAACTTCTTAGAGTCTTAGGCAACCACGGGGATGAAAAAACCCTCCGCGCTGCACTTGTGAAAGTTCTTGAGAGAGATGTTCTGCGCACTAAACTTGCAGAAGTCCTCGGAGAGCAGTTTGATGGCCTCGAACCTTTCCTGAAACAGACTTTTGCTTTCAATTGGGATGGAAAGGAAAAAGCGTTTAAAATTACCTTTGGCGAGCAGCAATTTATCAACTTGAAATCCCTCAAACTGAAAAAAGGCGGATTCTTCAAGAACATGCTTAGAAAGTTCGTTAATTGGATGGCGGGGAACAAAGCTATTTCTCTTCCGAAAGAGATCCGAGGAAAAGTTAACTTTGAAGACGCCTCATTGACGTTTGAAAAAGGAACTACTTTTGTTGTTCGCGGTCCTCTAGGCATCACTAAGAGGGTCAGTTTACGAACAGTTTCTTTTGCAAGGGAAAATATGATTGATATCAAACTAAGATGCTTCGGAACTCAAAACATCCCGGTTGATACCACAAAATCCAACGTTGAAACGGCTAGCGCGTCTATTCTTTCACGCGGACGCAGTGTCAAACAACACCAGTAATTCAATGAGAGAAAGGCCCTAACAGCCTTTCTCTCTTATATAAGCTTACTGAGCGTCTTTAACTTCTACACCAAATGTAGCGTTGCCAACTTTTCCACTCTTCACGAGCTCGATTAATTTCTCCATGTTTACGACAAAATTCTTCGCCCATTCTTCGTAATTAGCGCTTTGCGTGCCGGCTGGAAGAATAACGGCCTGGAGATTTTGTAATTCTTCGCTGGCAGGGCAAAGAAGTGTTCCATCAAATTTAACTTCTTTCAGTTCAGTCCCGTTTGCATTGACAAAAGATGCAACGAGTACACAGGCCAGAAAAGCAGTCTTCGTGATCATGTTCATAGAATTCCTCAATTTGAATAGTTTTAAAAAACACGCGCTACATTCTATTACGTATAAAAATTTTTCTCAAGGGTTCCCCTAAATATTCCGGAGGGTTATCATCTCTTCCCATAAGAACGGGTACAAATGAAATATTTAGTAATTTTTATCGCTGCAGCTGTGTGTTTATTCCCCTCTTGCAGTAAAATGAAACCAGCGATGAGTAAGACCGAGCAAAATTTGAGAGTCACCATCAAAAGGGAACCGCCCTCATTGGATCCCCGGAAGGGAAATGACATGGTTGCTTCCCAGCTCCATTTCATGCTCTTTGAAGGGCTCCTAAAGCTAAACCCTGATCTGACCCTTTCTCCTGCCCAGGCAAAGTCCTACGATGTTTCTGAAGATCACAAAACCTATACCTTCCACTTAAGAGATACCACCTGGTCCGATGGAACTCCTGTGACGGCCTATGACTTTGAAAAAAGCTGGAAGAGCATTCTTAATCCCGTATTTCCCTGTCCTGATGCTTACCTCTTAAACCCGATCAAAAACGCACGACTGGCTAAAAGAGGAGAAATACCCCTTTACCAAGTCGGAATCACTTCAAAAGATGCTAAAACGCTTATCATCGAGCTTGAATACCCAGCTCCCTTCTTCTTACAGACCGTGGCCTCTTCTGTTCTCTTACCTGTCAATTTTCAACTCGACTCCAGAGAGCCTGACTGGGCTGACTCGTCTAAGAACTTTATCTCTAATGGCCCCTTTCTCCTAAAAGACTGGAAGTTCAACCAAGAGATCGTCCTAGAAAAAAACAGCCTCTACCGCCAGGCAGACCAAGTCCAGCTGGACAACATTGTCTTTGAGATCATGGATAACGAGTCGACAGTCCTATACCTTTATTCTACAGGACATTTTGATCTTGTCGGATCCCCTCTGTCGTTTATTCCCTCGATGATCCACCACGATGTAGAGAAAAAGAAAGAGCTCAAGTTCTTCCCTGTTGCAACAACGAAATTTTTAGCATTTAACACCTCGAGCTTTCCGTTTAATAACGCTAATATCCGGCGTGCCTTTGCTTACGCCATAAACCGGAAGGATATCGTGGAGCATATCTCTCAGCTAGATCAACAAGAAGCCCTCACTGTGATCCCTCCTGCGCTGCTACCTAATCAGCCGGATCTTTTTAAAGATGCCGATCATGAAACAGCAAAGGAATTCCTCCAAAAAGGACTCCAAGAGCTCCAAATGGAAGCCAAAGATCTCAATTCGATTACATTCATGTACTGCTCTAGCGCTGTGAACCAATCGATTGTCCAAGAGCTCCAAAACCGCTGGTCTAAAGTCCTAGGTGTCGATGTCAATCTTGAAAACATGGAATTTAAACTCCTCCATGACAGATCTAAAAAAGGGGAATTTTCCATCGGATTATTTGCCTGGCTTGCGGACTACAGCGATCCGATGAACATCTTAGAGCGGTTCCAAGACAAGACCAGCCACCGGAACTACTCCAAATGGCAGCATGAGCCATATAACCTGCTGCTTAGCCAAGCCCTCCAAGCCTCTTCTCCCTCAGAGTACTTGCAAAAAATCAAAGAAGCAGAGCAGATCCTGGTCGATGAAATGCCGATTACCGGTCTTTATCATGACAACTATGTCTTCTTGATCCAGCCGCATGTGAAGGGCTTTGCGATCTCGCCTTTGGGACATATCTGTTTTGATCGGATCTCAATCCAGAATTGACTTTTTGCTGTGAATGTGCGAAAAATTGGCGCTATGAAAAAATTTACAGCTTTTCTTGTACTCTTAGCTACAACTCTTCTTGCAAATGATGGAATTTCCCACGCCAGCGCTTATCGAAAAAACTCTGATCTTCAATGGCAAATAGCGATTAATAACCTGGAAGGATTTCATTTTGATAGAGCCGACTTTGTTCTCGATGTCGGCTGCGGCGATGGAAAAATCACCGATTATGTCGCTGAAAAAGTCCCCGATGGGAAAGTTATTGGCCTCGATATTTCAGAAAAGATGATCGCTGAAGCATCGTCTCTTTTCACGAAAGATCATTTATCGTTCATGCTTGGCAGTGCTCTTGAAATTCCGTTTCATAATCAGTTCGATAAACTCATCTCATTCAATACACTCCACTGGGTGCTTGAACAAGAAAAAGCCCTCCAATCGATGCGCTCTAGTTTGAAAGAGGGAGGTGCTGCCCTTTTAATTGTTCCAGGACACTTTCCGAATAATATCGGACTTCTCGGGGAAAAACTTGTTAATACAGAAAAATGGGCTTCTCATTTTCCTTCCTTTAAGCGCCAAAGAGTCTATTTCACAGCTGAAGAGTACCTAGATCTTGTCAAGAAAGCCGGCTTTCAAATCGAAACCTTTGAAGTATTAAAGGGTGCTGGTTCTTATCAGAACAGGGCAGCCTTAACAGCATGGATCTCCCCCCTGTTAAACTTTGCAAATCATCTCTCCGATGATCTTAGAAAAGAATTCCTGGAAGAGATTACCGACGAAATGCTTTTAGTCGACCCTCCAGCCCCCGATGGAACGATTAACACCCGCTATGTCATGTTCCGCATCATTGCTAAAAAATGATAAACCATTGATTTTTAGCAGAAAATCAACCGTAATTTAAAACAATTTGTTTACTCTCCTTATATCAACAATAATTGGTATACTGTAGCTCCAAATTTGGTGATTTTATATGGCAGCAAGAATTCTAGCATACCTTCGAGGAACTCCTAGTACGCCGACACAGACTCCTAAAATGACTCGTGAAGAAAAGGTTAATAATTATTTAACAATTTTTCAGGAAGCAATACAAAACCAAAGACTGCCGCAATATGATCCTCATAATTTAGCAAAATTAAAATCGAAGGTTGATAACGACAATAAGACATCTTATGAGACTCGTGAAGATTTGGAATTAGTCCTTTGGATGGAACATAGCTTAAAAAATTCAGAGTACATTAAAGCCTCTTTTATAGACGGCCGTCCCAACTTAGAGATCCTTCCCAAAGCTCTTGAGATGAGGGCTGATGAAATTAATACAATAATAAAGCATCTTCTTACCTTCTCGAAAGTTAACTGTAGCGTTGTTGTGAAAGGCAAGACGTACACTAGGGAAGCTATTGTAATGTTTCTCGCACTTGGAACATCTCCGAACTCTTTAAGCCCTGAAACCACTTATACCTTGAAATTCAAAGATGGTAAATCAAGAGAATGTACTCTAGCCGAATTGTATTTTTTAGGGCTTCACACAAATGCAATCCAGAGAGCAATGGCATTCGCGCTTCATGGAGAACCCGTTCCAGAAGAAACGTGCTTTAATTTCCCAGATGTCGAAGATCAAACTATTCAACTTCTTTACGATTTATTCACTCTAAATCCCGCCGTCTTCCTTTCAACACCACCTTCCGATCAACTGTCCCGACTCTTAAAATATTTGGATAAACCAGAGGTTGATAAAGCATTTTTAATGAGATTTTTTGAACGATCGACTTTGTTTGTCGACCCTGCCGCACATCTACAAAGAACTCAGGAGATAGTTCTTTCTGAAGACTGCCTTGAACGAGAAAACTTTCAAGCTGAAACACAAGCTATTTTGAAGGCTTGTCCACAAGCTACACAAGTGACGATTCGGCAAAGAGGCGATTTTTTGCTGAAACTTCCTCGCGAAACGTTTGAACAATTCCTCAATAATGATCCCGCTTTTTTCAAAAATAGGAAGATCAAGTGTAAAAATAATGAGACCGTTGAGGTTGCATGCGACTTTTACCTGCAAGCCATGACCTATAGGTCTGAAGCAAATACACTTTCAATGTTCAATGACGCATCAGAAATTGATCTTTCTGAGCATGATAAGGGAACAATCGAACACGCCTATCAATGGTTTAAAACAGGCAAATACCCGACTTTAAGTTGGAGAGAGGAAGCAAAGTTGGTTGCCTTTCTGAACTATTGCTCCCCTGATGAGGAAAACCCAAGAGCTGTATTGGCTTTTTCATCTTTGTCCAAGAAAACCCCTTGCTTTACAGTTGACGAAGTAACCAGCATGTCATGGGAAGAATTATTTGAGCTATTGGAGCCTTATCCCAAGCACAAATTTATTCAGTTAGGCAAAGAAGTTTATCAAATTGCGAATTTGACTAAACTTCGAAATATTCCCCTTCAGAATCTTGCAAAGCCTATCTATCTCAAACTACCTAACGAATCGATTGTGGAAGGATCTCTTGAATGGTTATCTAACCCCGCGGCATTTCTAGACTCTAGTCAAGAGAATCCTATTCCGGTCACCGAAGAAATTCTGAGGAGTATTTATGAGCACTCAAAAACCCCGCTAACTTATTGCCAGCTCAAGCAGCGGCACAAGTTTTTCATAAAACATGCTGAGACTCCTAGAGCCATTTTACAAGCAAATATAAAGCTTATGAAAGACTGTACCCTGGTTAATCCTGGAAATGCCGCTCTACCAACCGAAAAATACTGGTCTGGTGTCGCAGCAGAACTACATAACTTGCATCATGCCAAAGAGATTCAGTTAGCTGGATGTGAAATCGTTTGGCCAAGGGGTATCGTACAAGCTTTTATTGCCCATGGCAATATACCAATCGAAGCTCTTTCAGAGATGATCACCCTTAAGTTCTCTGACAAAGAAAAAGGGACCACCATTCACCGGATCTACAAAGCTGAATGGATGTGTTTTACCGATAAAGAGCCTTCAGACATCCAATCCAGCGAAGAATTGGATGGAGTGATCTATTGTTTAGACCAAATTAGAAAACAGATGCGGGGAACTAAAGAATTTGCTCTTTTGACGGCATGGGGCCCTTGTAAGCGTACTGCTCGCTCTTTTTTTCAAGACACAATTGAGCGTTTTTTACAGGGAAAGCGCGCGGGGCGAGACGCGGAATTTACCAAAAGACTACATCTAAATTCACATCAATTTGGCAATCCACCCTCTACACAGTCACCTCCCCCAGCAGGTAATTCACCCCCCTGGAAAGTTGTTATCCCTTTAGTCGTCATCAGTGCTATGAAAAAGATATGGGATCATTATCAACCTTCTGTCTCAACAGTCAAAGATCTCGTCCTCAACAAATATACGATCGTCATCGGCGGCTGTGCAATAGCAGCTGCTTATTACATTTTTTCCAACCGACAACGCATCAGGAATGCCTGGGAGAGGACCACTTGGAAACGAACAATCGCAGTGGTAGGCGGTCTCGCCGGGGCTGGAGCAGTAGGATTGCTTTGGATGCGATTCGGTAGAAAAGACTAAAAGCAATATTCCCCAAATGACCACATGTCGATTTTTTCGAGAAAAATCGACATGTTCTGGAAACATGTCGATCCAATCGACATACTCAAACTTGCCGAAATCACAACTCACTGATTATAAGCCTGTTATTTTATTGACGAATAAAACATGTCGATTTTTTTCGAAAAAATCGACATACTAATATTAGATGTCGATTGAATAGACATAAGATTAACCCCGCTGGGAGCTATGACATTTGACCGCCAGGTGCCCTATAATGATTTACCCCTTCTACCTCCAAAGGTGGAGCTCGAGACGCCTAAGGTCTTAAAAGAGGCCATCCAGGCTAGCCGTGCTTTGGCAGAGTTAAAAGGGGCCAGCGATCTTATTCCAAACCAAATATTACTGATCCAAGCTATCGGATTGCAGGAAGCTAAATCATCTTCGGAAATAGAAAATATTGTCACAACTAACGATCAGTTGTATCTGGCATTTGCTCAATCCAACCCTGATATTGACTCTGAAACAAAAGAGGTTCTTTTCTACAAAGATGCCCTCTGGCACGGATATAAGGCATTAACAGAAGATCGATTATTGACAACACCTCTTTTCATTGAACTGGTGCAGATTATCAATAAAACAACAGAAGGCATTAGAACGCTTCCTGGAACCAAACTGCAAAATCCCCTCAGCAAACAGGTGATTTATACACCTCCGGAAGGAGAATCAGTCATCAGAGATAAACTGAGTAATCTTGAAAAATTCATCTACACAAATAAAGATTTAGATCCCCTTGTTAAAATGGCTATTATTCATTATCAATTCGAAGCCATTCATCCTTTCTCAGACGGAAATGGACGCGTCGGTCGTATTTTGAATATCTTATACTTGATTCACGAAAAACTTTTGGATCTTCCCATCTTGTATCTCTCCCAATACGTTATAGCACATAAAGAGGCTTATTATTTGGGATTGAGACGCGTAACGATGGAAAACCGTTGGGAAGACTGGATCCTCTTCATGTTAACAGGCATAACCGAAACAGCCACTAAGGCTCGGCATTGCATTCTTAAAATTCAGACCCTCATGCAAAAAACCACTGAACTCGTTAAAAAGGATCTCCCCAGAATCTATTCGAAAGAGCTCATCGAAGTCATTTTCCAACAACCGTATTGTAAAATTCGATTCCTGGAAGGCGCAGGCATAGCTCGGCGTCAAACAGCATCATTTTACCTCAAAGAATTGGAGAGAATTGGCATCCTAAAGGGCATAAAGCTTGGCAAGGAAAATTATTACATTAACACCGAACTTTATAAGATTCTAGTTTCGTCTTAAAATCTGCGAATGTCCTACTAATTTTCATTAAACATTTATCCTGACTTTTTACATACTGAGCCTCAAAAATAGGATAGCCTTTGAAGTACGATATTAAGAAAATCATCCGGGAACACTACGCAGAGCTCAACCGCGCCTATAAGAGCAAAGAGCTCAACGGCGATCGTCTCGGTTTACACGATGATGCCGTCCTAATTGGGATTGATGACTGTTTTAATGGCAAAGCAGCGATAGTCGAAGTGCTCAGCAAATGCGTCAACCTAATGAGCCATGTCGAAATTCTTTATCAATACTTTGATCACAATTCATGCTGTACAATGATGGTAACGACTACTGTTATTCCTGAAATCAAGATTAAATCGACGGATCGCATGTTAATTGTCGATGGCTGTATTGTCGAAATGGTGACCTTCTACGACACAAAAGCTTGGCAAACTCTCATGCAACGTTTGCAAACCCTGAGTTCGACAGCGACTTATTTTAAAGAGCACCCTATCAATGAGACTTGATTAGCTACTTCGATTTGAAGTAGGGATCAAAATGAAAACCTAAATGCTGGTCTTCAATTGTTGCTGCAAGCGCTTCTTTGGGATGCCGCTTGTGATCAAAATCCCGATTAGGGTTCATGAATTCTTCGACTATTTCAGGCGTAATGCGAGCTCTTGCCTCTTGGTGTTCTTTGAGGAGTGCCCAAATCACTTCGATGGCTTTCTTTTTTACTTCAGAAGTCATCATCCTTCCGGATTGATACTCTAGAGCGATATGTTTTAATTCCGTGTCGCTGTCGAGAAAATAAAGCAGATAGTGATAAGCCACATCGACAGCAAGATTTGCACCTTTTTCGATGTGTTCTTGCTTGGTCATCCCGCCGCCTGAAAACGCTTTTTCTCGGATCTTTTTGCCAACGGCATCTTGCGAGTCGCTCATAAAGATCACTTCTTTGGTGCCTGTTGAACTGGCTTTATCATGCGCATGCTCAAGGCTAGGTAAGAAGCGGGAATTAATCGTCGCGGGTTTAATATATCCAATTTTTTGAGCAATCTCTCGTGTCATACGGAAATACGGATACTGATCGATTGCCATCGGAACGAGGCAAAACACTTGGCGGTCTTGGAAGATCGTGGCAAAAGAGTTGCTAAAGGCAGGAACCGCCTGAAAACAAGGCCAGCTGAGCTGTCCGATGCTGCTATTCAGATCGAGTCCAAAAATCCCATGGACCATGTTGCCGGAAGTATGTTTCATCACTAACACGACATTCCGATAAAGCGCTCCACCGACGGTTTCTAAATTGGAGAAAATAAACGTCTTTTTGGGATTAAATCCGCAGGCGA
>CAZBCR010000007.1:11484-29412 GCA_964490565.1 uncultured bacterium | reverse complement strand
AATGGTGCCGCTTGATAACGCCTTGGTGGCCTTTACCTTTTGACATTCCTACAACGTCAACGAATTGGACTTCGTTGAAAGTTTCAACGCCTAATTCTTGACCGAGTTTATAATCTTCGACTGAATCGAGTCGGACTTCGCACAAAGCTTTACGTGCTTCAACGCCGGCTTTTTTAAAGTGGCCGAGCTGTGGTTTTCTTACATTCTTCGCTTTGGCTGGAGTAACTTTGAGTGATGCCAATTGAACCGCGGTATATCCGTCGCTCTCTTTGGTCTTGATTTGGGTAACGACATGCGGCTCTGCTAAAATGACTGTACAGACAATGCGATTGCCTTGATCGTCGAAGATCTGCATCATTCCCTGTTTAATTCCCATTAACTTTGGCTTCATATATATGCTCTCTTTGGTCTATCTCTTGCTTAACCTGTCTTTTCAAACGGAACCGCAGTGTAAAAATAATTTTCTACGTTTGCGGTTTTTAACTCTAAAATCTAAAGAACAACAGCAAAGACTGTTGCAAGTAGGTTAAAGCGAGTAGGCTAACAAATCGGATGATTTTCCTACAATCAAAATTTACGCCAGACCCCTATCTTTAGGAGACGAGAAAGGTATAAATGATCATCGAAAGGCATAGACCTAGAAAAATGAGAACGAGAAACCACTCCCTTAGAGACAGGGAATTGGCGTGACTAAGATGCTTTGACTTTTTCTGGTTCTTTATTTGATGTGGCAACATTCAAAATAAGAATACCGGTGCCCAGTATTAACAACAAGAGCTTGAGATGCTCTAGAGCGTACAGAATCAAAACGACTGTGACTACAGCGACTACAAAGTTAAGGATTGCTTTGAAAAGCTTCATGCTTGTTGAAAAGTTCTTCACGTTATCCACTAAATCCACAATAGTGACCACGATGGAACAAAGACCACTGATAAGACTCAAACGGCCAGCTATGGCCACTGCAGGAGTCAGAATCCCAATTTTTTGCAGCCAGGAAAAGACGCCGCAGAGACTCCCTACAAGTGAAAAAGCCATTGACACAACGTCTGAAGGCTTAGTCGGTTCTGCACCTTCAACAGTTGGCCCAAAAAATGTTTTATGAACTTTTTTCATCTTGGCAATTAAAGTAACCAATTTAAGGGGTGCGGCAATCTTACCCAACCCTTCCGCTATCGCTTCAGCATGGTGTTCTAATGTCTCAGTTAAGGCCGCCCATTCTAGACCTATTTCAGCAAATTCAAGAGGAGTTTCTAAGGCGTCAACTTTTTCTTCGATTTTTGTAAAAGCCGCATCAGCCGCATTTTGAGTTCTTCTTATTAAAGAGAGTTCTGTTGCAGAAGAAGCTTCGAGCGATCCTGTGACATCTTTCATCTCTATTGAAACTTCAGCCGGCTTACGGAAAATTTGAATTGATGAAATCCGTTGTTTAGTCGCGTCAAAAAATAATTTAACTTTACCCAAAGCAGGAGTGATTGAAATAGAGCTTAATTTGCCTTTAGATCTTTTTGGGAAATCAACGGCTGTTCGGATGCTCTCAAGAGCAGTATTGACTTTTCCTAAAAGAGTACGTGGGCTTTTTGAGAGACTCACGCTCTCTTCAATTTCCATCTGCTCTATTGGACTTCTTAATGCTAATGTTGCTGTTGTCATAATATAAATATTATAACTAATTTAATATTTATTATGAATACTTAAATAGTTTAATATATAATATTATTATATTAATTTAAATTTTAATTATATTATTATTGCAAACTTAAAATAATTTATATGCAAAAAAATGTTAATTTATTTTTTAACGGATAGATTCAGGTAAGAACCCTTTCTCAAAAGCATAGTACGCTAAGCCAGCGAGGGCGATTGAAGAAATTATTTGATAAACATGCTCTCTTTTTACAGTCCAAGTCCGTGGATTCATCGAAGCACATCGCTTGTAAAAACTGTAGCCATCTCCCATGAGTCCTAATCCCGCTGTGACAATCTTAACTCGTTTATCATCAGCAACATAAGCATATAGCGAAAGGCTGGATTTTAGAACCTTAGGGATTATTATCATTAAATCTCTATCAGAGGGCGGATTAGGCCCGAGTTCTTGCCACAGACGAAGTGAATCCTTCGTAAGGCCGCTAAGGATGGCTACCCCCTCAAGACGCCACAGAACAGAGGATTCAAGGGTGATGAGACTATAGTTTTGGAGCCATCCTAGAATGTCACAACTCTTCTTCAAAATAGAGAGTGCAAGCTCACTGACCTTTGCGATAGGAATTTCTGGGACATTTAAAGAGCGCGCTAATTCAAGAGTATCGAGAGCAAGAGCCGCAAAATCAGGAGGGCCTAAAGCTAAGTTCACCCTTTTTTGGACTTTTTGACTCAAATCGCTGGTATAAGAAAAAGCAGACCCTATTCCACAGACTGTCTTTGCTATGCCTAAAGGCATGTCCATCGATTTGACAAACCCAAGACCCGACTCGCCTGCTTTTAAAATCCGTGTGATGCCAAGTTCCATAATTGGGGAATATTATCACTTCACGGGTGATTATTTTGTATTTTTACCAATTTTCATCCCATTCTGTACGTGCACGGGCAATAGCTTTGCTGTGAAAACCGATAAAATGCGAACTCAGAGAAGCTGTTGTAAAAAGAATTGTTAAATTCGGGGAAAATTCGTCCACTCCTTTGGAGAGAGAAATTAGGGTTAATCCAACTAAAGCAACACTGGATACCTTTTGCACCAATAGAGCGATTGTCTGAGTATCCCAAGAAATTGTAACTGGGCTGCCTTCTGAAGGATTTTGTTGCCATTTGCATACAAATTGATAGAAGCCATAACCGTTAATCACAAGATCGGTCACTGCTTCGACCGTCTCTGCTAAAACAGAGCGAGGCTGGTCAAAAATCTGATCTTTGCTAAAGCTGGTAAGGAAGACTGCGCCATTAACTACTCGGCAAATATCGATCCAAATAGGGTCTTTATCTGTGGATTTTTTTGAAAACCCTTTTCCCTGATAGTGCTCGCAAACTTCTCTAAAACTTAAGAAAGCAGTTGGAATATCGTAGCCATGCTGGCAAAGCCCAGCAACTCGAGAAATATTCTTAGAAACCTTGAGCGCCGGCCCTGTTAGGCTCCCCCAATACTGAATACCTTTAGCCGATAGTTTTAACCAGCCAAAGAAGTTCCGCGGGTGTTCCTTAAAGAAATAGTCGTAAGCAATACCTGCGTTAACTTGCATAGATTATCCCGCCGCATTCGCGTATAGCGGTTCAGCGACCATCTTAGGCCAATACCGTGTAGCTAATGGTGTGATAAATGTCGGTGCGATACCGGCACAAAATATTGCTGTCTCAAGCCAAGGAGAATTATTCTCATTCGAAGCTAATGTCTTAAACAGGTCTAAACTGAGACAAACAACAGAAAGAGAGATCTTGAGTAAGGAACCTGCAATCTCTTCTTTTGCTAGCGTAGTATTTTGAACTGGAACATTTTTTCTCAGGGTATCATCATAACGCTCGATAGGAGCATATTTTCCTTCCTCTCCAGCACAACGCCGATGAGCGCCTACCCACAAGGTTTCGTATAAAAACCGGCCTTCGAAATACAGTCCTTTAACCGACATGTAGCGCGCTGACCAAGTTGCTACAGGCGCGAGAGGAAATTTCTCATCAGGTGTATGCTGTAATCTCCAAAGATAACCTGCGCATCCACTAAAACTTAGCAGGAAATCAGCAACATTCTGTGCTTTATTAGCCCTTTGTTCCCAAGTACTAAGCCAAAATTGTGCTTTGTATTTGTTATTTCCTTCAGTAACAACATACTTAACTTGTTTTTCAGATGGATTGAATAGAGAAGGAAACTTAGCTCCCACCTCTGCGAATCCAATTAGAGATGAGGCGCAGCCACCCAATCTGTGCAAGGGCGACAGAATGCCGGCTGTAAAATTGATCATCTTACCGGGAATGTGAGTCGCAGGACCAATATGTTTAGAAATGGAAACAATGGCGTCAGGAAATTTAATGAGCAACGTTTTCTGCCCACCGGTTTCTTTTAACCAGCTCAAGTTATGCAGAATAAAATTCCTTACATACTCATAGACCGCATTAACTTTCTCCATATACTCTTTATTAGGTCCGTCAATTCTAAAATAGACAGGAACCCATGATTCACTCTTAGCTGGTGGACGTGTTGACATAGAAAATTCCCCTTTCTGAAATGTTAAGATCTTTTGAACTTTTCAATGAAACATTGTAAGTAAAGAAGATGATATTATCAAAGGAATCTTAAGATAAGATTTTACAAGGCTCGTGAAAACCCCGTAAGAATTCACCGATCGGAAGGCTTTTTTTACCTTCGAGTTGGACTTCTAAAAGTTTTAAAGCTCCGGTGCCGCAGGCAACAATCCATTCTTTGTCTGAGAAAACGATGTTTTCTCCGAAATAAGCTTGTCCCGTGACAACTTCAGAACGTTTGATTTTCAAACGTTTTTTATCAGCGCCAATCTGCACCCAGCACCAAGCTCCAGGCTGAGGAGAAATGCCGCGGATTAAGTTATGGATTTCTGCAGCAGAACGGTTCCATTTGATCTCCATCTCAGCAGGAGTAATCTTCGCAGCAAAAGTCACCTGAGAGGGGTCTTGCGGAACAGGTTGAAGCGTTCCGTCTTTGATTTGATGGATCACTTTGATCAGTAACGGGCAGGAAAGCAGCGACATTTTTTGAGCCAGCTCTCCAAAAGTCATAGAAGAAGGAAGATCAATCTCTTCATGTGCTAAAACATCTCCGGCATCCAAGGCTAAAACCATTTTCACAATAGAAATGCTGGTTTTAAGATCTCCATTGATCAGAGAACGCTGGATAGGAGCGGCTCCCCGGTATTTGGGCAGCATGCTTCCATGGACATTGATTGCTCCTAAGGAGGGCATATCTAGAATCAGGCTTTTGAGAATCTCGCCATAATCTGCAACGATAAAAAGATCAGGATTGTACTTTTTTAAGTGCTCGGCAAATTCAGGAGTGGAGGCTTTGAGTGGCTGTAGAACAGGAACATCAGGGTAGGTTTTCTGCATGAGCTCTTTAACAGGAGGAGAGCTGACTTTAAGAGACCGGCCTTGGGGTTTATCTGTGCGGGTGACAACAGCGACAATATTGAGCTTATGCTTTAGGAGGCAGTCCAAAAGCGTAGAAGCAAAATTGGAGGTCCCAAAGAAAACAATATTCATTGATTTTAGGTCATTTCTTCTTGGAGCATCTCTTCGTATTCTTCGAGCTCTTCCAATGCATCTGCTTGACGATTGGAACCATGAAGACCGATGAGGCCTCGGCGGGATGCACGGCAGAATTGGAGCCAATGTTTGATGTAGAGGCTAGGCTCGATTTCTCGCTGAATTCTTTCTAATGCTTCTTTCAGACGAATTCCTGAACGGTAAGTGAGTTTGAAAGCACGGGTTAAATCTTTGCGGACAGTGATGGGGAATCCATGCCGTTTGAGGCCGACGAGGTTGAGTCCGCCGAGTTTATAAGGAACGCCGCCGCCAATGGAATAAGGAGGAACATCGTGTGTCACGCGGCTAAAACCACCGACCATGGCATAACATCCAATACGGGTAAATTGGTGAATGGCAGCCATTCCGCCGATCACAGCGCAATCTTCGATCACAACATGTCCAGCTAAGTTAACACCGTTTGCCATAATGACCCGATTGCCAACTTCGCAATTATGTGCGACGTGGCAGTAAGCCATAATGAGGCACTGGTCGCCGATGCGGACAACAGAGTTTTCTTGGCAGGAAGAATTGATGGTAACGTATTCACGGATTTCACAATTTTTTCCGATGATGACGAATGTTTTTTCACCGCGGAATTTAAGATCTTGAGTTTTTGTTCCAATGCTCGCTCCGGGCCAAATGGTTGTTCCGGCGCCGATCGTCGTATGTCCATCGATATAGACATGCGATTTCAAGGTAACATTGTCTTCAATCGTTACAGTCCCTTTAACAACGACATAAGGTTCGATTGTGACGTTGCTACCGATCTTTGCATCAGGCTCGATGATAGCGGTTGGATGAATGTTATTTTTTGCCATACCTCGAGTCCTTTTAAAGTTGGTTCCGATCAACAAGTGCAAAACCGATCTCAGCTTCAACAACGACTTGATCATTGACCAAGGCTTTAGCTAAGACTTTGCCACCCTTAGAGCTGATATGTTGACCAGTCACATGCAGCTGTAAAACATCTCCCGGAAGAACGGGCTTGCGAAATTTTGCATTATTGACGGTTAACAAAACAGCAATTTTGTCAGTCATGAGTTTTTGGTGAACTAAAATTCCACCTGTTTGAGCCAGTGCTTCTAAGATAAGTACACCCGGCATGATAGGAACCCCGGGAAAGTGGCCTACAAAAAATTGTTCGTTCATGGTCACATTCTTTTGGCCGATGATCACATCTCCTTCCAAATCGAGATGGATGATCCGATCAACGAGCAAGAAAGGATAACGATGGGGCAGAATTTGGGCTATCTTTTTTGCGTCCAAAACAATTTTCGGTGGCGTGTGAACGTTCATTTCTTCCTCAAAAATTTACGTAACTCTTTAGCAACTGAGTGATTAGCGGCATGGCCGGTTTTAATCGCAATGATATGGGCATGGAAGTTTAACCCCAGTAAAGCAAAATCTCCGATAATATCCAAGATCTTATGCCGCACCATCTCATCGGGGAAACGGACGCCTTCTGGATTTAATACTTTATCACCATCAATGACAACTCCACACTCTAAATTCGCATTTTTAAGAAGCCCTTTTTCAATCAAAGGAGCGATCTCTTGATAGAGGGTAAAAGTTCTGCAAGGGGCGATCTCATTTCGGAAAGTTTCGGGTTTCACAACAAAAGAATAAAATTGGGATCTTAAGTAGGGAGATTGGGGATAGTTAAGCGTATAGCTGATCCGGTATTCGTCAGACGGCAACGCAACCATATGCATATCGCCATGGGTCCAAGAGACCGGCTGATCGAGAACATAGATGTCTTTGCTGCCTTCTTGCTCAACTGTTCCAGCTTCATCGATCAATTGCATGAAAGCTTTTGAGCTGCCGTCAAAAATCGGCATTTCAGGTCCTGAGATATCGACAATTAAATTATCAATTTCACTAGCTTGCACGGCTGCCATAAAATGTTCGATGGTCTGAACAGAATTTTCACCTTCGACGACTTTAGTGCAACGTGTAGCATCTTTGACTTGTTCAGTCTTGGCCGCAATGATGGGCGAGTTTGCTAAATCAGTCCGTCGAAAGACAATTCCGGTATTGGGAGGAGATGGAATAAGCCGCACAACGACATCTTGACCTACGAATAAGCCTCTACCGTGAAAGACAACTTCTTTTTTAAGAGTTTTTTGTTTTAAGACCATTAACAAGAAATCTATCGCATTTTGTTATTTCAAAACAAGGAGGAACATTGAGAGTGGCTCCCAATGTCTCCCTAGAGACTTTTTGAATTCCTCACATTTTATAAATGTCTATTAAATATGAGAAAAACTTATTACCAAAAATGGTTCTCAAGCCCTTTTGTAATTTGAATGGAGCGAATGCACATATGTAGTGACATTTGTGATAGGCCGATTTCTTTGACCTAAATAAATATCGTACTTCGTCTTAAAAAAGTCTTTTGCAACTCTATATTCATCATTGTGCGCATTATTAACCATTTTGCCTTCTAGGACTCCAACCTTATTCTGTAGCCTGGCAAGACGGTTATCATCAATGTCTCGAATTTTATGAGGCACAGTTGAACGATCAGAACCGAGCCAATACCCTGCGACAGCTAATAACATTCCAAGTGTTCCCAACGCAGCCACAGGCTTGATAGCAGCAACAACGAGTGAAGCAACAAAAAATATCATACAATTTCGGGAGTGAGGCCATTCTATCTCATTTCTTTCTTTTAGTTTGAGGGCTTGGAGTTCGGATTCCTCAATTTTTATGACTTCATATTCTCTTTGATCCATCCCGATCAAATCAGGACTCATCAATTTACCTTTCAGCGACGAAACTTGGCCCGCCATCATACTTTCGCAAGGAATGTAACCCTCTCTTCTCTCAAATTCGCTGCAATCACAACCTTCTATGTCCATAGTCCACCCCTATTTTTTAGAGGAAAGCGTAGCTCAAAAAAAACTTTAATGAAAGTTTTATTGCGTTCTGGAAAATCTGAATCCACCGAAATAGAAACAGATTAAAAGAAAAAGAGCAGAAAGAGAAACGATCCCCCAATCTCCCCAAAAACTATAAAGCGTTGAATAATGATAAAGAGGAACTTTTGCAACAAGAACATCCGACCGCGCTTCTTCGGTGATCTGTCCGATGATCCTTCCTAGACTATCAACAGCTGCTGTTATCCCGGTATTGCAAGCGCGGACCATCGGGACTCCGTTTTCCACCGCACGAAGGCGGGCATGATCAAAGTGCTGCTGGGGAAGTTTGGAATTAGGATACCAATTGTCATTGGTCAAATTGACAAACATCGCAGCCCCTTTCTGGCGGCTTTGACGCATCAAATGAGAAAACGTCTCTTCATAACAGATCGAAGCTGAAAGCGGGACCTTTGAAGCAAAGACTTTCGACTCTTTGCCATGAGTAAAAAATTCGGTGATACCATAGGCGCGTGTTAAAGCTTTGACCCATTCAAAAGGAATATATTCTGCTAAAGGCAGAAGAATTTGTTTGTCGTATCTTTGAATTTTAGGTTCTTGATGCTGGCAGTAGAAAGCAGAAGTGAAATGGAGCCCCCCATCTTCGGCTTCTAACCCTGCAATCACATCGGCTTTGAGCATTTTACCAATGGCTTGGACCCAAAATTGATTTGAAACCCTCAATGTTTTTTCAATATCGAGTGTATCGGTCTTCTCGGATCCAAAAGCGTTTTTAAATACCGCCTGGACAACTGAAGAAGGATAAGCTTCGAAGTCGGCAGCATTCGGCACAGAAAATTCCGGCAGAACAATCAGATCCAGGGGCTGATCGCAGGCTTTTAAAAGATTAACGATGCGGTGCCACTGCCGAGAAGGAGGAATAAATTCTTTAAGATATCCCTCGATCGGGATTTTTTGAGAAGGAAGAAGTCCCGTCTGGACAAGACCGACTGTCATCGTTCCGCTACTGTCTATTTTTGATTGATGCAAATTGGTATGGACGATGCCGAAAAAATAGGGAAAAAGAGCAAGGGCGATCGCAGCTTTATACCTTTTTTTCCAAAAAGCTAGGTTGGTTAAGATCACTAGAAAAGAAAGGCCGAGTATTCCAAATAGTGAAGCTGCCTGCATCGGAAGTGCAGAGGCAGAAAGGCTCAGGCCCACAGGATTCCAAGAAAAACCACAGAGAACAAACAGCCTTGACCACTCAAGAAGGGTCCAGCAAGCTGCGGTTGCCACCATCGGGATTTTATCAATGAATAATGTCACGAGGCCAAATTGCAATCCGAGCCATAAGGCAACTGCTAAATAGACAAAAAGAATGTACAACCCTTGAAACTCGGTGCTGGTCATCCATGAAAGCTGGATGAGCTGCACTGCCCCAAACCAAGCAGTCGCAGTCCAAAATCGCTTCTTAGAAAACGGAATTTCAGATGCAACTCTCCAAAACAGGGCGTATCCGATACAAGCTGCAACAGGAGCAAGCCAGGGACTCCACGCCGGCTGTCCAAGGGCGACAATAAGCCAGCTGAGGACAAAAATCCCCATTGCCTTCCAAGGATACTTCACGCTTCTCCCCCGGAATTGCAGGAAGCCAAAATAAACAAACCGCCGACAATGCTAATATTTTTCAGGAATATCATCATTTGCATCTCACGCAGGGTTCCATCAAACATCCAGAAAGCATGCATGATCACGGTAAGTGGAACCAAGAAAAGGATCAGCAAAATTGCTCCCAGACGAACTTGGATTCCCAAAAGGACAAATAAACCGCCAAGACCTGCAAAAACGGCCGACAAGATCATGATGAGTGATGAATAAGAGAGTAAAAGATTAAAAACTTTTTGAATTTGGTCAGGTAGGCCCGGATGAACAATCCAGTCAGAAACACTCTTATCGAATTCCTGTTGCATCTGGTCCCAATTTAAAATTTGATTTGTAACCAAACAAATGAATATCAAGCTCAAGAAAATCCGTCCTAACATAAAGAAAACTTTTTTCATCTTCCTTCCTCACTCCGTTCAGGGTATAATGTCAGCATATTTTATGAAATTTAGACAATATCATCTTTCAGCCGTTTTGGAAAGCCTGGAATCGCAAAAGATTCCTTTAGACTCTTTGCTCAGCCGCTATTTTCGGTTTCACAAAGCAATAGGATCGAAAGACCGGCTCTTTATCAGCGATACACTCTACCATTACATCCGCTGGAAGAATTTATATCAGCATCTGAAAGTAGAACCTTCTCCTTTAGAACCGCAAACTTATCTAAATGATTCGACCATTCCTATCCATGTCCGCTATGGAATGCCGCAAGATCTCTACGACATGCTTGTTCAATTCTACGGTGAAGAAAAAACAAAAGAAATCAGCCTAATCAGCAACGTTCGCGCTCCACTGACAATCCGGGTCAATCCGTTAAAAATATCTCGCGAGCAGCTCTTAGAAAAATGGGCCAATACTTTTAAAGTAGCGCCTTGCCCTCAATCTCCTCATGGGATCCACTTCCATGAAAAGATCAATTTTTTTACTCAGCCTGAATTCACCGAAGGTCTTTTTGAAATCCAAGATGAGGCCAGCCAGATGGCCGCAGAGCTTGTCAAAGTGAAACCCAAACAGCATGTGCTCGACTATTGCGCAGGCGCGGGTGGAAAAACGCTGGCCTTTGCCCACCGCCTTGAAAATACCGGACAGATTTATCTGCACGACGTTCGACCGCACCCTCTTTTAGAAGCCCGCAAACGTTTAAATCGCGCTGGTATCCAAAATGTTCAATTTTCACTTTCTCCAGCGCAAAAAAACAGAATGGATTGGGTCGTCGTTGATGTTCCCTGTACCGGAACCGGGACCTTTAGACGCAATCCTGATCTTAAATGGAAATTTGATGCGAGCCGCTTAGAAAATCTGATCCTCGAACAAAGAGAGATTTTTCAAGAAGCTCTGTCTTATCTGCATCCTCAAGGAACCATCGTCTATATGACCTGCAGCATCTTGCCGCAGGAAAATGAGAGCCAAGCGGCTTATTTCCAAAAAACTTTTGGATTAGAAGTTGTAGAAACCTTCCAGACCCTCCCTATAGATGGCGGAATGGACGGTTTCTATGCTGTCGCCCTCAAGAAAATCTAAAAACTACTTTGCGTCTTTAGGTTCTTTGACATGTTTATTTAATTTGCAATTATCTTCGTAGTTATCCAAATCCCATTGCTTGCAATAACAAGACTTCCCATTCGCATCATTTTCAACATAAACGGGGTTGTCAGACGCAGTTTTCTTTCTATAACCACATTTTTGCGAACACCAGCATTGGCATTTTGAATCTTTTTCACAGGAATCTTTTGTCCGGCATTGAGGCTCACCACAACCGACTAGCAGCGTCACCAAAAGCAATAATATCTTTTTACTAAACATCTTAACCCTCATGGTCTTTTGATATCGGATCAAAAATTAAAAAACCAACTATTATATCTTGAGGTGATCGGCTCTGATAAATGGTAACAAAAAATCTTCAATATGGTACGATTAAGCCCTATGTTAAAAACCATCATTTTTTCAGCTCTTTTATTGGGAACTATTCAGGCAGACAATCCTTCTCTCCCACAAATGGAACAAGTCCAAGAGATCGTTGTGCAAAATCGGATTTTGACCAAGCTCAATGGAAAAAACATCTCCGTTCTCGATGTCATGAAAAAGATGGATGTATTTTTAAGCACCTATTATCCGCAATACATGAACTCAAAAACAGCCCGTTACCAGTATTATTCCACACAATGGCGTCAAACGCTCCAGCAAATGATCGACCATGAGCTCATGGTCATTGATGCAACAAACCGCGATGTCAAAGTGTCTGATGGAGAAGTGCGAGAAGAAATCCAAACGCGTTTCGGCCCCAATGTCATGGGCACTTTAGATACACTCGGGATCACCTATGATGAAGCCCGGGAAATGGTCTATCAAGACATGATCGTTCAAAGGATCCAATGGGTCCGCGTCACATCGAAAGTCTTGCAAAAAGTCACTTCTCAAGAAGTCAAAAATGCTTATCAAAAATTTCTGAAAGAAAATCCTGCTAAAGAAGAATGGACCTACCAGTTCGTGACGATTCGTGCAGCAGATGAATCCGCCGCACAAGAGCTCGCTGTTAAACTTGCAGCCCTTAAAGAAAAATCTCAACAGAACTTGACCGTGGCAACAGATCTTTTCAAGACAGAGCTTCCTCCGGAATCTCCTGTTACACTGAGTGTATCTCAAGAATTTACACTTGAAGACAAAGCGGTTTCTGAGGCTCATCGCGCTGTCTTATCTCAGATGAAACCCTCTGAGTGGAGCGCGCCCACTGCTCAGCTGAGCCGTGATGGAACCACTGTCGTCCGGATTTTTCATCTGAAAGACCATACGAAAACACAGCCTCCTGCATTTGCAACAATTTCCAATGACTTGAAGAATCAATTGCTCAATGAGTCTGCTGAACAAGAAAGCAAAGTTTATGTTGCCAACCTCTACAAGCGATTCAGTTTTGATGAGAGATCACTTGATATCCCTCCTCGCTTCGAGCCTTTTGTAGCAAGATAATGGCTCTTTATAAACCATCGACCCTCCGTGCTTTTCTTGAAGAGATCGATGCGTTTCCTAAGAAAAGCCTCTCTCAAAACTTTCTCATCGATGGCAATATCATTCGTAAGATCGTCACCCTCGCAGGTGTTGAGCCGGGAGACTTTGTTTTAGAGATCGGCCCTGGTCCTGGCGTACTCACAGAAGAATTGCTGGCCCGCGGAGCCCATGTGCTGGCAGTAGAAAAAGATCGCAAATTCGCTAAAGCTCTCACTCGCCTCCAAACATCTGACAACCGTCTGACTGTGATCGAAGGCGATATCTTAGAGCAAGACCTCTCAAAACTATTAAAGCCTAAAACCAAACTCGTCGCCAACCTTCCCTACCAAATCACGACGCCGATTTTGACAGAATTTCTTCCGAAAAATGATTTTTTCGAATCGATCACCGTCATGGTGCAAAAAGAAGTCTCGGCTCGCTTTATTGCTAAGCCCAGTACAAGCGACTACAGCTCCATTACAGTGTTTGTACAATTTTATTCCGATCCAGAATACGGCTTTACTGTTGAGCCTACCTGTTTTTATCCGCCACCGCGTGTGAGATCAGCCGTTGTGAAATTTAAGTTAAAAGACCACCCGCCAGTTTCGTCGGAAGAAGCTTTCTTTGCCATGACCCGCCGGGCGTTTCAACAACGAAGAAAAATGATCCGGGCCTCCCTAAGGCTCATCTATGATCAGGCGAGCATTGATCGCGGATTGGAAAAGATCGGAAAAGGTCTACAGGTAAGACCTGAAAACCTCTCGTTATCTGACTTTTTGATTCTTTCTCACGAGATACAAAAGAAGTAAAACAACTTGTCCGCCTAAGAACAGCGCCAATAAAAATGGTTTGTTATTTCGGCAAAGATCTCCAACAACAGACCACCATTTTTGATCAACATCATGAGCTGCATAGACTGGCAGTTCTTTCAAAACCTTTCCGTTTTCTGCAACTAACCTGAGATTCCCCACCATCTCCTGAGCTTTGATCGGGAACTTGCTAGAGTTCCAGACAATCTCTGCCCGAAATGCCGGTTCTTCAGCAGGATAATAGGAAAGGACGAGATCTTCTTTTAAAATCGCATCTAAAGGAACTTTTGCTCCCTTGATCGGGAGAGTAAAGCTATCGCTTTCTTTTGCAAAGAGGACGCGCGTGAGTATTTTCTCTTTAAAAGCCGCTTCGAAGAGCTTGATCGAATCCCTAAACCGGTGCTGGCTTTCTGTGCAATTGAGAAGCACGGCTATTAATGTTCTTCCTTCATGGGTAGCTGCGCCTACAAAGGTATGGCCGGCTTTGGCAACATATCCCGTTTTCACTCCGATCGCTTTTGGATAAAAATACTGTCCTGGCTTGACCAGCTTATTGTTTTGAGAAAGTGTGCGTGGAGGCTGCTTATTGCTTTGAGGGCATTCATACTTGGTCGTTTTAACAATCTGACGAAATGTTTCATGCTTTAAGGCAAGTCTAGTCATCTGCGCCATATCATAAGCGGTCGTCCAATGCTCGTCATGATGAAGTCCGTGAGGATTGCTAAAATGGGTCTCTTGGATTCCATGGCTCTGTAAGTATTGATTCAGCTCGCTGATAAATTGATCGATCGATCCGCTGGTATATTCGGCAAGCACATTGGCCGCATCATTGCCTGATGAGAGAAGAAGACCGTGCAAATAGCTGTATAAGGGAAGCTTCTCACCAGGCTGGACCCTCATCATCGTTCCATCGTGCTCTAACGTATGAGAAGGATGTTTTGAATCGGAAGCCTGCCTGACATAGGCTGGAACCGTCTTTAATGCATGAGACGAGGCTTCCAAAAGCGCATCGAGCTTTTGCCCCTTCTTCTCTAAAACGTAGAGAGCTGTTGCGATCTTCGTGATGCTGGCGGGGAATTGCTTCTCGTGAATATTCTTCGCATAGAGAACCGTCCCTGTCTCTGCATTCATGAGAATTGCAGACGGCGCTGACACCTCGACTTTAAGAGGTTTGGCGTAAGCAGAAGTTAAGCAGATCAGAAAAAGAAAAATTCTTCCCAGCATATTAGGACATAGTTATGCCCTAAACGTCCCTTATTGGAAAAGCCATCTCGGATGATTTTTTTATCATACTGATTTTAAGTCGGTTACAACTGGTTAAAAAAATAAGTTGATAAGTCATGCAAGGAAAGGTATTTAGAAAACAAATCATCAAGGGAGAAGTGGACGCCGATGATGTCGCCATCGCAATTGGAAGAAGCATTTGTTGAATTTTCGCAAAACCTGCCGAAGCACGCGCCCGACGGTGTGATCGCTGTTAATCTGAACATGCTCCATGACATGGGCCTACTCAAACATGAAAAATTCGACCAAGTGACAACTCATGAAGACTTGATGCACTATTTTCATGTTTTAGAAACACCTGACAAAGTCACTCTTTTCAATGAACAGTTCGTCGTTTGGATCTTACCTAAAATGCTCCAAGACACCTCTCAAACAATGACCTTTATTGCTCTGCTGCAAAATACAAGACCTCATCTAGAGATCGTATTTTCAACAACGGGCGTATACAATACCCCGAAGTTCATTTTGAAAGTGTTAGAGCATTTCTTAACGGAAGTGATCGACACGGAAGCGATTATCTCTTCGATCAATCGTCCGAAAGCGTCGTAGCCCTATTCAAAGTTAGAGCAATTTTCTGCGCAAGTTGGCGATAGATAGGCGTCAGCGCAGCATCTTGAGCACCTTCAATAGAATCCAATTGACCTAGAGAAAAACTGATTGTTTTTTCTCTTTTTCCATGCTCATTAATGAACGAGACCGTTTTCAAGGAATTGACATCGATATAATCATAATCTGTTGATGCAGTGATGTTAACAGGGCCAACGATGACTTCTTCTGTCGTTGTATCGGTTAGAGTCACCTGTGCAGTAAGGGTCCGACGATTTTCTTCCGCCATAAGATTCCGCTCGATTTTGCCTTTTTTAGTCGTCAAATCATATTGGAATCCAACGATCTCGTTTTTATCGCCCATGATCGTGACTTTCAAACACAAGTCGCCGTCTTTTTTCACAAAATCATACATATTGGAATTTGTAATTTGTCGAATGAGTTCAGCTGTGAGCTGGCCTTGAGCATCTCCTTCAACGTAAGGGATCGAGATGGTTGTCCTGTCATCAGATGCAGCGTTATGATAGCCGCAGCTCGTGAAACTAAGCGCCAGCAGACTCGCTAGCAAAGGGAATTTCAGGTTCCGAAATAGGAGTAATCGCATTTACTTGCTCTTGATTTTGGGTCTGCTCTACTTCTACTATCTCCTCCTCAGCCACTGCTGGAGCTTCTTGGGGAGGCCGGAGAGCATTCAGCCGCTTTTTTGAAAGCTCGGCTGTTTTTGTATTTGGGAAAGCTTTGATAATTTTAGCATAATAGAGGACTGAAGCATGAGGCTTTTTTGTCCGCTCGTAAAATTTAGCAATCTCATAGAAACTTTTAGCATAAACTTCTTGCATGTCGGCTAAAATATTTTCTGCAACTTCTAACCGTTCATCAGAGGGGAAATCTTGCCGGAATTTTTTTAAGTTCAGCATTGCTAAATCTAGAAAGTCTGCATCAGGATATTTCTCTTTAGACTCCATGAGATAGACTTTGGCAATTTCAACATAAGCTTCAGGCGCCAGTGCATGTTTCGGGAAGCGGCGGATGAGCGTCTGGAAAATTTCAATACTAGAAACATACTCTTCATCTTTGAGAACAATCTTCGCTTTGCCAAAGAGTGCCCTTGCAGCCAGATCATCATTAGGAAGAGCGTTGATCACTTCATCGTAGATTTCGATCGCTTCATCAGTCGCTGGCATCCATCTCGGCAGCAGCTCTAGGCCACCGATATGCTTTTTGTAGCCCCCGCTGAATTTCTCAGCGATCTGAAATTTTAATTCGATAGCTTCTCTAAAATGTTGTAGAGATGTCTGTTTTTTGAGGTAGGTGCTCAAGTATTGGTCGGCAATATCGTAATCTTCCTTATGGAAAAATCCCAATCCAAGGAAATAAAAAGATTCTTGATAAAAGGGAGAGTCAGGAAAATTTTGAATCATGATCGTTGATTGCTGCACAACGACTTCCCAATTTTCACTTTGAACCGCTTCCAGCAAGAGCCCATAGTGCTCTTGCACCGACATCGTAGCGACTTCTTCCATATTCATCACCTTGCCATCTTTGATGGTAAAGGCAGCCGATAACGGAAGGGAAATCAACATCAAAGCTAAAGATAATTTTTTTATTGAGTACATATCTGATCCATTATGCAACTATTTCGGATTAAGTCAACGCGCCTGAAAAAAGAGTATTCCATCAGTTAAAAAATTTGCTTGTTCCAGTAAAAAGCTGCTGCACTTCTTCCCATGTCCTGACCAAGGGAATATAATGGCCTTTTCCGTACTCTTTAGCCTCGTCTTGTCTAGCAGGAATGAGCCTCTCTAAAGCAATTGAATCGGCTTTTATTGTGACACAATACATGCCTTGCTTTCCATCTGTGCGAATCTTATCAAAAGAGTCGGTGATATTGAAAACATCCCCTTCTAGCTCTTCCGGAATCATTGTTGTATGAGTGTGTAATTGAGACGCTTTAATCGGCATATACCCGTTGCCAGCTTTGCAGACGACTCTCAGTGCATCAACTCGTACATATCCTTGCGGATCAATTTCAAAAGTATGTTTTTTGAGATGTTTTGTCTCAATAATAGCCCCCGAGGAGGTAATAATCATGTGAGGATCACTATCAGCAGTTATATATCTCACAACTTTTTCAAAGATGTCCTGGGCCAATACTTCCACTGTCTTTAACTTTTCAGGCTCTTGAGGCATTTGTCTGAGGTAGACAATATCAATGGGCATCCATTTGTCAGCGCAGTTCATTTCTAAATCGATATCGGGTCTTTCATCGAACGCATCAGGATTGACTAATTCTTCTTTTTTAGGAATTTGAGAGACAAATCGGATGACTAACTCATGTTCTTTGAGCTTCTCATTTGCTCTACTTAAAGCAGCTTTAAATAAATTGGCGCGATCTGTTGCGATAGAATTAACTACGTTGGCCATTAAATTTTCCCCGTTTTATGGGAGATATTTTAACTATTGATAGATTAAAAACGAATAAAAATTTATCTTTAAACAACCCTTAAAATGATGGTAAAAATTTGGAT
>CAZBCR010000007.1:0-11384 GCA_964490565.1 uncultured bacterium | reverse complement strand
GATGCGATTTAAGGCACAACGTTGATGTGCAGCAAGAACGGGAGCTTTCTCAGCTCCTGTTCTAACGTTTGATCTAAAGAAACTCCCCAGCGAGCATCGACGACGACGTGAGCGAGAGTTTTATTCGAAGATAAAAATTCTAAAATCACCGGCATGGTTCCAGGACAGGAACGGAAAAGTTTTTTCAGCTGGAGCACATGGCTATGGCGCACTTGATCGGCATTGAGTTTTAAGAAGACTTTTCCTTTCATTTCTTTTTTCTCTTGTTTTGCGGGTGGTTTTTTATCACGGCGGGCCATGTTCTTTTGCTGAACTTTAAGTTGATCAAAAGCTGTTTCACAGAGTTTCATCATCTGTTCATCGGCTTTTGTCAAATCATCAAACCAACGGCATTGGAGTTTAAGTTCGCCTTCCCGTTTGTCGATTTGAACAATCCCATAAAGAAGCTGATTTTCGATGAGAAGATGCCCTTTTTCTTCAAACAGCTCAGACCAGACGGGGACTTCTAATCGATCAGAACCATCACTGATTTTTAATATCGCGAACTTCTTCTGAGTTTTTGCTGAAGTTTTGACTTGAACTTCATCGACAATGAATGCCGCACGAATCACTGTATCTTGATCGAGCTGGCTCACTTGGGAAAACGGGGCGCAGGAGAGCCGTTGGATCAGAGATCTAAATTCATCGAGAGGGTGGCCTGTCACATAAAAGCCCAGGAGCTCTTTTTCTCGGCGAAGCATGTGTTGTTTAGAAAGAACTGTCACGGCCTGCTCTGCAACAACGGGAACAGAATCTGCTGTTTCTCCAAAAAGATCGATGAATCCTTTCGAAACTTCTTTTTGTTTTTGCATCGCTGTCTGATACATCTCTTCAAGCGACATAACCATTGTTTGGCGGTTGGATCCAGTGAAATCAAAACATCCAGCCTCAATGAGATTCTCAATGGTCTTCTTACCGATCTTCTTGGTGTCAATGCGGGAGCAGAAATCAAAGAGGGAACGGAAGTGACCTTTGCTAGCGCGCTCTTGGATGATCGTTTCTACAACGCCTTCTCCAACGCCTTTAATTCCCCCCATCGCAAAGCGGATGCCTTTTGGCGTCGCGACAAACTCTTGTCCTGATTCATTCACATCGGGAGGCAAGATCGGGATATTCATTGCTTGGCTCTCTCCGATCAGCTTGGCGACTTTCGTAACATCGTCGCGATCGCAGGTCATCAAAGCAGCCATCCAAGCGCCGGGATAGTTGGACTTAAGATAGGCTGTCACATAGGCAAGGTAGCCATAAGCTGCAGCATGGGACTTGTTGAAGCCGTACGATGCAAACTTCTCGATCTTGTCGAAGATCTTCATCGATAGATCAGCATCAAGGCCTTTCTGTGAAGCTCCTGTTCGGAACTTCTCTCGTTGGTTGGCCATCTCTTCGCGGTCTTTTTTACCCATCGCTCGGCGAAGAACATCGCCTTCTCCGAGAGTATAGTTCGCCAGCAAGCTGGCAATTTGCATCACCTGCTCTTGGTAGACCATGATGCCATAGGTCTCGGAGAGGACATCTTTCATCAGAGGATGATCAACTTCAATCGGCTCTTTGCCGTGTTTACGAGCAATAAACGACGGAATCATCTCCATGGGACCTGGTCGGTAAAGAGCATTGACCGCGATGATCTCCTCAAACTTATCAATATGGAGCTGACGTGAAAGTTCCTGCATCCCCGTCGATTCCATCTGGAAGATACTGTTGAGTTTGCCTTGGTTCATGAGGTTGAATGTGGGCTTATCTTCCAAGGGAAGGTTTACCCAATCGATCTCTTTGCCGTGGCTAGCACGGATGGCATCGACAGTTTTCTGGATCGAAGTGAGCGTTTTAAGTCCGAGGAAGTCGATCTTGAGCATCCCGACAGCTTCAACAGGCTTCATGGAGAACTGTGTGACTAAGATATCGCTATCTTTAGCATTGCAGACAGGAATGCGGTCGGTCAGCGGATCCCCTGAAATAATCAATCCGGCAGCATGGATGCCGGTATTGCGCACGGATCCTTCCAAACGTCTAGCGATGTCGATCAGTTCTTTAACTTCGCGGTCTGTATCGTAGGCTTTTTTCAGATCGGGATCTTCTAGGGCTTTATCGAGGGTGATGCCGAGATCTTCAGGGACTAGTTTAGCAATGGCATTGACTTTGGGAAGCGGCATGCTCAAAACCCGGCCGACGTCCTTGATCGCCATTTTGGCTTTCATCGTTCCGAAAGTAATAATCTGCGCGACTTTGTCTTTTCCATACTTTTGGACGGTATAGTCAATGACCTCTCCGCGACGGTCCATGCAGATGTCGACGTCGACGTCGGGATAGGAGAGCCTTTCGGGATTGATAAACCGCTCAAAGAACAAGTTAAACCGGAGAGGCTCGATATCGGTGATGCCGATCAAGAATAAGATGATCGATCCAGCTCCCGATCCTCGTCCTGGACCCACAGGAATGCCGCGGTTTTTCGCCCATGAGATAAAATCATGTACGATCAAAATATAATCGCCCATGCCCTTGGAGATAATAATGTCGAGCTCATAGGCCAAACGGTCCTGGATGACTTGCATGGGATCTTTGTCAGGATATTTTTCCTTCACCTTGGCAAGTCTTTCGGGAGTATAGCGGTGAGGAATGCCCTCTCTGCAAAGAGATCGCAGGTACTCTTCTTTGGTAAAGCCCTCAGGAGGAGTAAAGACAGGATAGAACCTAGCCTTGAAATCGAGCTCGAGGTTAATTTTTTCAGCGATATCGACAGTGGCAGCTACTGCATCTGGTAGATCGGCAAAAAGCTGGGCCATTTGCTCAGGGGTTTTAAGATAGAGCTCATGGGTGAAATAAACTTGTCTTTTCGGATTAAGAACACGGTTTTTGGGATTGCCTTGAGAATCTCTTTCCCAGATCTCACAGGGCTCTCCCGATTGAACATTCATCAAGATCTCATGGGCCTTCCAATCAGTCCTTTCCAGATAGTGAACCGCATTGGTTGCCACACAGCGGATGTTGTACTGTTTTCCTAGCTCTACGAGCTTTTGGATCACGATCTCTTGGTTCCTGGCATAATCACGGTAGTTTTGAAGCAGCCACCCTTCTTTGTCCATCCCATCGTCACTGATGTCGTCTTCCGACATTTGATTACGCTGCAGCTCGAAATAGAAATCGTCTTTAAAAAGCTGCTGGAACCACTCGACTTCTTGGAGGAGTTCCTTTTCTTTCCCTTGAATGATCAGATAGGGAATCAGACCTTGGAGAGATCCTGAAAGACAGATGAGCCCCTCAGCGTGCTTTGCAAGAAGCTCTTTATCGATCCTAGGCGTGTAGTAAAAACCCTCAATGTGGGCCGCAGAGCTAAGTTTGCATAGGTTTTGATAGCCTTGCTTATTTTTGGCAAGGAGTACCAGAGGGAAACCCGCTGGAGTTCCGGGAGTTCTTTTTTTCTCAAGGCGTGAATAGGGAGCAAGATGAAGCTCACAGCCGATGATCGGCTTGATTTTTGCTTCGCGGCATGCCTTGTAAAACTCGACCGCTCCATACATATTCCCTTCATCGGTCAGGGCAAGCGCTTTTAGGCCATCTTTTTTCGCCTTATCTACCAAATCTTCAATCGACGCGGTGGAATTCAGGATAGAGAACTGGGAGTGGACATGGAGGGGGATATAATTCATCTTGACCAAAGTGTATCTTTGTCCTAGTTTAAGGTCTAGTGGGGCGTTGATAATAGTTACTTCCCCTGTGCAGACTCAACCGACGAAGGAGATCTTAATGTTAAAAAATATGGGATTTGTCATGTTGACAGGCGCTGTCATGGCCGTTTTTTTCTCTCCAATTTACATTGAAGCCGAATCGCCAGAAATTAAGAAAGAACTCGTCAAAAACAAGAAAGATAAAGAAGTTAAAAAGAAAAAGAAGTGCCCCTGCGAAAAACCGCAATGAGCTCTTAAGCTTCGGTTGCTTCTTCAGGAACAGCAGGAGCTGGTTTTTCTTCTTCCATGAACTTGGGGTTGGACTTGATAGCCCACATTGGAGCTAGCAGCAAGACGCTGACGACTCCGCAAATCGCAAGGGCGATGAAGAAACCGTTCCATCCCGCCACTTCCATGATTTTTGTGAGTGGATAGCCCGCAGCGGCAAATCCCAAATAAGCAATAAACCCGATAAATCCTGTTGAAGCACCTGCGGCTTTCTTATGCGAAAGCTCGGCAGCGGCAACTCCAATGAGCATCTGGGGTCCGAAAATGAGGAACCCGATCATGAAGATTAAGAAATAGTCCAGAAGCAGATTTCCTGGAGGAAGCAGCCATAGAGCCACAATCGCTCCGATCACACCCAGGGCAAAAAGAGTATTGATAGGCCCTCGGCGTCCTTTGAAGATTTTATCTGAACCCCAGCCGGCAGCTAAACTTCCGACAAGACCCCCGATTTCAAACCAGATGATCGAGGCATTGGCAGTAAATAGAGGATATCCTCGGGTCTCGATCAGATAGAGAGGAGACCATTCGTTGAAAGCGCCCCGGATCACATAGACAAAGAAATAGGCGATACCCAGGATCCAAAGGTAGCCATTGTTAATCACATATTTAAAAAGGAGCTCTTTCAGAGTAATATTTTCTTTATGGGCTTTGGTCGGTGGATGATCATTTTTGAATTTCTCAATCGGAGGAAGACCTAGAGAAGCAGGGGTATCTTGCAGACAGAAAAAGGTAAAGATTCCCATCCCTATGCAAATAATCCCAGGGACGTACATACCGTAGCGCCATCCAAACACCTGCGCCACTGTAACAACAATATAGAAAGCGACAGCGCCCCCGACGTTATGAGAGGAGTTCCAGCTTCCCCACCAAGACCCGCGCTCTTTTTGGGAATACCAATGGGTGAGAAGTTTTGCGACCGGAGGCCAGCCCCAGCCTTGAAAAAGTCCGTTCATTCCCCAGAAAAGGGCAAGTACCCAAAGAGAGGAAGACATCCCGAAAAGGATATTAAGCACCCCTGTGAGCATAAGCCCGATAGACATGAAAACTCTTGGATTGGACCGATCTGAGATAACACCGCTTAAAAATTTGCTCGATCCATAGATGATGGCAAAAAGGCTTCCCAAAATTCCTAAGTCACTCTTAGTCATGCCCAAGTCTTGGATAAGAAGAGGCATGATATAGGTATAGCTCTTGCGTGATAGGTAGTAGAAAACGTACCCTACATACATCCCAATGAAAATGCGCCAGCGCCAGTATTTATACTTGGTATTAACAACAGCTGGATCTTGGATCTCATTGATGATAGGGGCGGGTTGAAATATTTGTAATAACCATTTCACGTATAGACCAAACCTTGTAGTTCGTAAACCAAAACTAAATGATACTTGTCCCAACAACCTTATGTCAATCGATTTCCCCCTCCTCCATAAAGCTAAATTTTAATGTATCACTGTGACAAAAATTAGAAATTAAAATATTTAGTATTATCATATTGGGTACTTTTCTATCCCCCAACAAGTCTTAAAAAATTTATCTTGGTTGAGCTCCAGTCTGTCAAAAATGGCTCTTGTTGAAAGTCATCTGTGATTCCAAATTTTTTATTTACAATTCTACTTTCTTGCTTTACTCTGCGAATAGATTGAAAGGCGCTCTGTTATTAACCCTGCATTGAAAAGAAGCTACGCGTAGTCCCGTAAGTGATTTTTTGAGCCGGGTTAAAAATGCCTCTTTGTAAATGAACCTTAATCACTTTAGGAGATATCGTGAAAAAAAATTTATTAATTCCAGTAGTTTGCGCAATGCTTGCTTCATGCAGTAACAACTCAAATTCTTCTGAATATTACTATGAAGATAATCAAACTCAGTCAAACCCTACCCAGCCAGCTGATTGGGAAATCACAGCAAATGTCAAAAAAATGCTCATGGCTGACAGCTCTTTATCGAGCAGTGCAAGGATGATATCAGTAACTACGAATAATGGTGTTGTTACTCTGACTGGAACTGTTGTAAGCAATGAAGAAATGTCTATGGTGGTTAGTATGGTACAGAATACAAGCGGTGTTGTAAAAGTTGACAACCAGCTTGTAGTCAAAGCTCAATCAAATTCTACCCAGCCAGCTGATTGGGAAATCACAGCAAATGTCAAAAAAATGCTGATGGGTGATAGCTCATTATCGAATAGCGCAAGAATGATATCGGTGACTACGAATGATGGTGTTGTCACTCTGTCTGGAACTGCTGCAAGCAATGAAGAAATGCGTAAAGTGGTGAGAGTGGTGAAGGGCATGCGTGGCGTCGTAAAAGTTGACAACCAGCTTACCGTTGCTCAATAGCAAGAATGAGCGAAGTTAAGCCAGCTGTAGATCCCGCCTTTGAGCCCCCTAAAGACTGGCTAGCTGTCCAGCAGATCGAGCAGGTTAAAGCCCATAAGGAAGGCATCGAAGAGTTCGCTAAAAAGAACCCTCGTGCCCTCCTCATGGCTTCTCTTTGCGCCTATATCCGTAAAACGGCCTTGTTCCTGGCCTCCAGGCCTGTAGCTGGCCAGAAAAGCGCTCTTGCCAACGAGTTAGAACTTGAACTATCGGCATTTAAAAAAATCCTTGTCTCTTTGACCAAAGAAAATGTAAGCCGGGATCCCGACTATGCCCAACTTCTTTCTCAGGGTTGGCATCAACTTTTAGAGAGTGCTAAGCTCGCTGAATTTTTAGAACGGAAGAAAACTCATGTTCTCAATCAATTAAAAACTTTAATTGAAACCTTCTATCATTATCCCGCCGGCCAAGAACATTCTTTAGCCTTTTACATGACCGAGTTTGCCGGCAAAGAATGGCTCCCCTTCCCGTTCATGGAACAGCTTCACAAGCTTTATGAAGACCACCAAGTCCATAAAAAAGAAAGCCAGCTTTCCAATTGGATTGCATCTCTTGATCTCATCCTCTCCAATCTGATGAAGAAATAAGGATTGCTGCATTTATCTTTTGAGAGGTAGAATGTGCAATTCAAACTATGGAATATACAATCCCTAAAGGCGTCTTTGACGTTTTACCCAAAGAGCCAAAATCAGAAGATGCATGGCGGGCTTCCGACCATTGGCAGTATGCAGAAGCCATCATGCGCAAATGCGCAGCTGATTACGGCTTCAAAGAAATCAGAACCCCTCTTTTTGAAAGGACCGAACTTTTTGTCCGTGGTGTAGGAGAAAGCTCCGACATCGTGACCAAAGAGATGTACACTTTCCTCGATAAGGGAGAAAGATCGATGACGCTCCGTCCTGAAGGGACAGCATCCGTCATGCGAGCTTTTGTCGAAAAACACCTCGATCAAATCCCAGGTTTGCACAAATTCTTCTACATCGGCCCGATGTTCCGCTACGAACGGCCTCAATCGGGAAGATACCGCCAGCACCACCAGTTTGGAGCAGAAGCCATTGGAATTGGAAAACCTGAACAGGACGTCGAATTGATTGATCTCCTTTGTGAAACATACCGCAGACTCGGACTCAAAGGCCTCAAGGTGATGATCAACTCCGTTGGGGATGAAGCTTCTAGAACTCCCTATAAAGAAGCTCTGAAAAACTATCTCCAGCCTCATTTTGAAAAGCTCTCTGCTGACAGCCAAGTCCGGTTTACCAAAAACATCTTGCGAATCTTAGATTCTAAAGATGAAAACGACCAGGCACTGCTCGAAAAAGCTCCCTCCATTTTAGAGTTCTTATCCGAGGAAGCAAAGTCTCATTTTGAAAAAGTCAAACGCCTCTTAGAGATCGAGAAAATCCCTTACGTCATCAATCACAAGCTCGTCCGAGGACTTGACTACTACAATAAAACCGTCTTCGAAGTTATTTCCGAATCCCTTGGCGCTCACAATACTTTAGGCGCTGGCGGCCGCTATGACGGCCTCATGAGTTCACTCGGAGGAGCTGATCTGCCTTCTGTTGGTTTTGCCACAGGCATTGAGAGACTTCTTCAAACCATGGTCGCCCAAGAGGTGAAGTTTCCTGCTCCACCAAGTCCTCTTGTCTTCTTCATCCCTATGGGAGAGACAGCCTCAGAAGCTTGCTTTGCTCTACTTTGCCGTCTTCGTCACCAAGGCATCTCCGCGGAGATGGATCTGTCGGGCAAAAAAATACAAAACGGCCTTCAACTGGCTAACGCAGAAAACGCACGGTTCTCTGTTGTTGTCGGTGACCGCGAAATGGAAACAGGCGAAGTCGAGATCAAAGAAATGGCCACGCGAACAGGACAAAAAATCACTCTCTCTAAACTGGAAAGCTTCCTGAAAGGATCTCTATGAAATTCGATTACCGCCGCACACATACCTGTGGAGATTTGGATATGTCATTCGTTGGAAAACGAGTGACTCTTTCTGGATGGGTCCACCGCCGCCGCGATTTGGGCGGACTGATTTTCATCGACCTCAGAGATCGTTTTGGACTGACACAGCTCATTTTCGACCCGAACAAAAATCAAGACCTCCATACACGAGCTTCAAAACTACGTGCCGAGTGGGTGATTTCCATCCGCGGTGTAGTTGCTCCTCGAGGAACTGCCAATGAAAGACTTGCAACAGGCGAGATCGAAGTTCAAGTCGATGAACTCGAAATCTTATCTCCTTCTAAAACTCCACCTTTTTCGATTAGCGATGATTTGACGGATGTCAATGAAGAGATCCGCTTAAAATACCGCTACCTCGATATCCGCAGGGGAGAGATTGCAAAAAATCTCGCTACACGCCACCTGGCCATGCACCACACCCGAAATTATCTCCATGAGCATGGTTTTTTAGAGATCACAACACCTATTTTGGTCAAATCAATCCCAGAAACTGGCGCCCGCGACTATTTAGTTCCCTCGCGTATCTATCCAGGAAATTTCTATGGGCTACCTCAGTCGCCGCAGATTTTCAAGCAGCTTCTGATGGTCTCTTGCATGGATAGATATTTCCAAATCGCTCAATGTTTCCGTGATGAAAACCTCCGCGCTGACAGACAACCCGAATTTACGCAGATCGACTTGGAAATGAGCTTTGGAATTCCTGACGACCTTCAACGTCTGATGGAAGGACTCATCGTCAAGCTTTTCAAGGCATGCCGCGGTGTTGATCTTCCAACCCCTTTCCAGTACATGGCTCATAAAGACTGCATCGAGTACTACGGATCAGACCGGCCCGATCTTCGTTTTGGCATGTCTCTCGTGCGGCTTGATGACATCGTAAAACAATCGACCTCGAAAATCTTCCTAGATCCTCTAGCTGTCGGCGGCTGCGCTAAAGCAATACTCGTCAAAGGCGGAGCTACTTTCTCACGCCGAGAACTCGATAACTATACCCAGTTTGTCCAGCAATTTGGCCTCGGCGGCCTGGCTTGGATCAAACGTCAAGAAGAAGGCGTCTCTTCCAGCGTTGCTAAATTCTTCACCGAAGAGCTCATGCAGGAAATTTTCTCCAGAACAGAACTGGAAAAAGGAGACCTTCTCCTGATTGCAGCCGGCACTGAAGACTCCGTCAACCAAGGACTCGATCACTTAAGACGGCATATTGCGAAAGAGAGAAAATTAATTCCTGAAGGGCAGCTCAGCTTCCTCTGGGTTGTTGACTTTCCGCTTCTTCGCTGGAATGCCGAAGACAAAAAAATGGAAAGCGAGCACCATCCTTTCACTTCTCCAAACCCAGAAGATATACACCTACTCGATACCGATCCTTTGAAAGTCCGCGCTCTTGCCTATGACCTCGTTCTCAACGGCTACGAACTCGGTGGAGGCTCTCAGCGGATCCACAATGGAGATCTGCAAGAGAAAATGTTCAATATTCTCAACTTGTCTCCTGAAGAAATCGAAGAGAAATTTGGATTTTTTGTCGAAGCTTTGAAATACGGCACGCCGCCTCATTTGGGACTCGCCTTTGGTCTTGACCGCATTGTCATGCTGCTAACGGGTACCGAAAACATCCGCGATGTGATTGCCTTCCCTAAGACACAGAAAGGCAGCGACTTGATGATGCAAACTCCTTCTCCTGCGACTAAAAAGCAATTAAATGAGCTTAAAATTCAAGCTGAGCCTGTAGAAATCACTTGGATATAATCTATAGAGAAGATAATTTAATGGATAATTACGAGGTATACCCCCATGAATAGAACTATTGTTTCAATTTTGTGCTTAATCTCTCCTTTTATTTTCGCTGAAGAGACAGCCGTACCTCCTGTCGCAGCAACGAAAGTTGAAGCTCCTGCAGAAATTGTCAAAGTTCAGCCCGTTCAAGAAGCGGCAGAAACCGAAGCTCCAGAAATCCATTGCGAAATTTTAGAAGCTACCACTGCACAAAAAGTTTTAGAGGCTTCTGAAGCCATCGGCGTCCTCATGGCCAAGAGCATCCAAACACTCGGCATCAATTACGACTCCGAGAAAATTGTAGAAGGTTTTAAAGATGCACTCAAAGGCCGTGATAAGCTCAAATCAGAAATGGAATATGTTGAAATCGTTGCTCACGCTCAAGAAGCTGTCTTCAAAGAAATGGCCGCTGAAAACCTCAAAAAAACCGAAGAGTTTTTAACCCAAAATAAGACAGTTGAGGGAATCAAAGAACTTGAAGCCAACAAGCTCCAATACAAAGTAGAAAAAGAAGGCACTGGACCTGTTGTTGATGAAAACAGCGCTCCTATCATCCGTTACACTGCAAAATTTCTCGATGAAGCGATCGAAGAGCCTGCTAAAGATGAAAGCCGCATCAATCTCAGAGAAGATGAGCTCATCGTCGGTTTCAAAAAAGCTCTCATTGGAATGAAAGAAGGCGAAAAAAGAATCGTCTACATCCATCCTGACCTGGCTTTCAAAACTAAAGACTACAACCGCCACACTAACAGCTTGCTCACCTTTGAAATCGAAGTCGTCAAGGCAGATGCTCCAGCTGAGCAACCGATCGAAACACCTCCAAATACTCCGAAGGTCAATCCTGAAGTTGCCTTTCCTTTTGACGATTCCAAAGTAGTGCGTTAAACTGAAAATAGTTCTATTCCAACCTCAGATCCCTCAAAATGCGGGCAATATTGTCCGTACCTGTGCCGTCACAGGCTCGGATCTCATCTTAGTCCGCCCTTTAGGTTTTAAAACTACAGACCGGTGGCTTAAACGGGCTGGGCTAGATTATTGGGAAGGCGTTAACGTCTCTTATCTGGATGATCTAGAAAGTTATCTCGACTCTTTGCAAGTTCCATTTTACTTTTTTTCTTCTAAAGCGACAAAATACTACACAACGATTGACTTTGGTAAGGACGACCATCTAATTTTTGGGTCTGAAACCACAGGTCTTCCTCCTCACTTTCATCAGAAATGGGCTGATAACTTTTGTAAGATCCCGATGAAAGATGGAGTCCGTTGCCTAAATTTGTCCAACTCCGTTGCT
>CAZBCR010000006.1:7952-29743 GCA_964490565.1 uncultured bacterium | reverse complement strand
CCGTTCTGGAAGAATCAAGACCGCACCGTTTATTCCGTTTGTCTTTATAGACAAGGATTTTGTCTTTTTTTTCTTTGGGTTCCTTCGGTTTATTTGGATCACCAGTTGGTTTTCTTGTCTCGGATTTTTTGTAATCTGCTTCAGCCTGTTTGCTGAGGAGGCCTAGTTTGGCTCTATTTTGTGCTAAGATCACGGTTTTTTCTAAAGAAGTGCTGCGGAAAGAGGTGAATAAGAAAGAACTCCCCAAAACGAGGATCAGCAGAAATGAGAGAACAAAAGGTAGAAAGCTCATAGGAAAAAGGGGTAGGTGGTTTTATCAACGGTCATTTTCATCATGAGTGGTTTTTGTTCAGGGTATAGAGGAGACCAGGCTCCTTTTTTGGTGTCAAAGAAACTGAATGAAAAAGACTTGGCTGATTCACAGAGAATTTCTTTTCTAGCTTTTCCCTTCTCGGACCAAGTCACGAGGGCCAGACGGCCCTTATCGATGAGAAGCATCGCTTCCAGCTCTCCATGGAATGCTGTCTCAGTATCAATCCCATTATCATAGGAAAGATGGCAAGAGTGATCTTCTACTTTTATGCTCTTCAGTTGAGAAAAAACCTGTCCCAACCTGAGCTGCATTTTCTGACGGTTTAAAATCAGCTCTTTCTCTTTACGCAGCGTTGTCTTCGCAAGTGAAAATTCCCTATAGGAGGAAAAAAGGATTCCAATGATGGCTCCAAAAAGAACCAACGAAATCACAAGCTCCATAAGTAAGATGGGACGTTTACGCATCCCGCCTATTGTCTAGGAGTCTTTGGTTTTCATCAAGAACTTGGGAGGATGGAGTGTAAACCAGCCGAGTCCCAGCGCTAAAGCTATAAAAATAATTAAACCAAAAATATCGGGTAAAATGGGTTTTGCAGAGAAATTCACCCAGCCGACGACGCCCAGGAGTGCTACGACGACTCCGGTGCAGGCATCTCCGGCAACGAGTCCTGATGAAGTTAAGACACCCCGTTGGAAAATTTCTTTATCTTTGGTTCGGTGTTTGACAAAGGCCGAGACAAGTCCTCCTAACATAACAGGAGTTGTCAAAGAAAGGGGAAGATAGAGGCCTAAAGCAAACGGTAAAATCGGGATGGAGAGCAGTCTTAAAATGAATCCGATGATCACTCCGATGGAGACAAGAGTAAAGGGGATATTTCCTTCGATGACGCCTTTAGCAATAAGAGCCATCATCGTCCCTTGCGGAGCAGGAAGCTGTGCCGATCCTAATCCATATGTTTGATTGAGAAGAACCATGGTTCCGCTGATGGCAATTGCAGGCAAAATTACGCCGATGATTTCTGCGATCTGCTGATAACGAGGAGTGGCTCCGACAAGAAATCCTGTTTTTAAATCTTGCGATGTTGTGCCAGCTAAGCAAATGGCAACACAAGCGACAATCGCCATAGTTAGTGCTGAAATTAAATAGAGTCGATCGGTCCATCCTAATGAGACGAAGATCAGACAGGTAATTAAGAGGGTCGTGATCGTCATTCCAGAGACGGGATTGGAGGTGCTTCCGACAAGGCCGACGGTGAGCGATGTGACAGCAACAAAGAAAAATCCTAAGACCGACAGCAGGAGAATTGTGACGATATTCATCGGCAGGCCCGGTGTCAGCCAAAGCGTTAGAATGATAGCAACTGATCCTAAGATCAGCCAGCGGAGAGAAATATCTTTATCGGTTCTAGGAAGGTGAGAGGATTGGCCGCCTTTAAAAAGCTCTTGGATACTTGAGTGAACGGTTTTCCAAACAGCAGGAGCAACATTGATTAAGCTAAAAATACCGCCGATCATGACAGTGCCGACGCCGATATACCGGATATAATTCGACCAAACTTCATCCGCAGACATTTGAGCGACGGGGATCGTTCCTGGAAAAATCGAATCCATCGAAAGATCGAACATTTTTATCAGAGGAATCAGCACCCACCAGCCCATGGCGCCGCCGGCAAAAATAAAAGAAGCGATCCTAGGTCCGATGATGTAACCGACGCCGAGAAGCGCAGGAGTGGCATCGATGCTAAAGACGGTTTTTTGAAAGCGAGAGATGATCCAGCTAGGAGCTTCTTGCCAGAGATTAAGCGCGTTGCAGCAAATTTTATAAACAGCTCCTGTGATAATTCCAATGAAAGCCATCGCTGCTTTGGGTCCGCTTTTTTCTCCTGATTTTAGAATTTCTGCACAAGCTGTTCCCTCAGGAAAGGGAAGAACGCCATGTTCTTTCACGATGATATATCTTCTCATGGGAATCATGAATAACACGCCTAATATTCCACCGAGTGTTGAAAGCAAGACCATCCTCATCATCGAAATTTGATCTCCGAGAATAAAAAGAGCAGGAACGGTAAAGATGATTCCAGCAGCAAGTCCTTCTCCCACAGAAGCAATGGTCTGGACGAGATTGTTTTCTAAAATGCTGGCTTTCTTGAAAAAAGTTCGCAAGATAGCCATCGATAAAACAGCTGCAGGAATAGAAGCAGAAACCGTTGTGCCGACTTTAAGTCCGAGATAGGCGTTGCCGACTCCGAAAATAAGACCCAAAATGAGGCCAAGAACGACAGCACGCATCGTGAACTCTGTCATTTTTGATTTTGCAGCCACATACGGTTTGAACATGATCGACTCCTGTAAAATACTCCTTACTAGCCTATATGACTTTTTTTAGCCACTAAGACTGCATGAATTAAAATATTTTATGATTCGTTTTGTGTTAAAACTGATAACAAATAATTTTAAAGAACTCATTGACCATTGAGAGAATCAAATTTAAAAGGTATAATTTCACCCATGAGTATGCCAACGGATTATAAATACGGTTTTGTCACGGACATCGAAGCAGAGACCATTCCTAAAGGTCTGACTGAAGAGACTGTGCGTATGATTTCGGCAAAAAAAAACGAGCCGGCATTTCTCCTAGAATTCCGATTAAAAGCCTTCCGTAAATGGCAAGAGATGGAAGAGCCAACGTGGTCTCACGTCAAATATCCTCCGATCGATTATCAAGATATTTGTTATTACTCAGCTCCAAAAACTAAACAAAAACTCAGCAGCTTAGATGAAGTCGATCCGGAACTGCTGCGCACTTTTGAAAAACTCGGTGTTCCTCTCGATGAACAAAAACGGCTCACCAATGTTGCTGTCGATGTCGTGTTTGATTCGGTGTCGCTCGGCACGACTTTTCAAAATGAACTGAAGAAAGCCGGCGTTGTTTTATGTCCGATTTCTGAAGCCGTCCATCTCTATCCCGAACTCATCGAAAAATATCTTGGAAGTGTTGTCCCTATTGGCGATAACTATTTTGCAGCGCTTAATTCTGCGGTTTTTTCTGATGGATCTTTTGTTTATATCCCGAAAGGCGTTCGATCTCCAATGGAGCTTTCGACCTATTTCCGAATCAACGACAAAGAGAGCGGTCAATTTGAAAGAACGTTGATCATTGCAGAAGAAGGCTCCTATGTGAGCTATCTCGAAGGATGTACAGCTCCTGCGTTTGATAAAAACCAGCTCCACGCGGCTGTTGTTGAACTCATTGCGATGGATAACGCCGAAATCAAATATTCCACTGTTCAAAATTGGTACGCCGGGGATCCTAAAACAGGAGTTGGCGGAATCTTTAACTTCGTTACAAAGCGAGGCCGCTGTGCAGGCTTTCGCTCGAAAATTTCATGGACCCAAGTTGAAGCGGGTGCTGCGATTACGTGGAAATATCCAAGCTGTATTTTGCAAGGCGACGAGTCTGTGGGAGAATTTTACTCGGTTGCTCTGACCAATGGAAAGATGCAGGCCGATACAGGAACCAAGATGATCCACCTGGGCAAAAAGACCCGGTCAACCATCATCTCAAAAGGGATCTCAGCTGACCAATCGCATAACTCTTATCGAGGGCTTGTCAAAATCGCTCCACGAGCAGCAGATGCCAGAAATTACACTCAATGCGATTCAATGCTCGTTGGAAACCAGTGTTCAGCAAATACATTTCCTTACATTGAAGTGGCCAACCGGACATCTCAGGTTGAACACGAGGCCTCAACCTCGAAAATGAACGAAGAACAACTTTTTTATCTGCAGTCACGCGGTATTGGCCGCGAAGATGCAATCAGTCTTGTCGTGAGCGGATTTTGCAAAGACGTCATCAAAGAGCTTCCTCTGGAATTTGCAGTTGAAGCTCAGAAATTGCTCACATTAAAATTAGAAAACTCCGTGGGATAACATGTTAGACATTCAGGATTTGTACGTTTCTATTGATGGAAAAGAGATTTTAAAGGGATTTAGCCTGAAAGTTGGTCCAGGAGAGGTCCACGCTCTGATGGGCCCCAACGGCGCTGGAAAATCGACACTGGCTAAAGTCTTAGCCGGCCATCCTGCCTATGAAATCACCAGCGGTCAGATTCTCTTTGAAGGTCAAAACATCAATGAACTCGATCCTGAAGAAAGAGCAAAGCTCGGACTCTTCATGAGCTTTCAGTATCCGTTAGAGATTCCAGGTGTTACCAATTTTCAATTTCTCCACGCTTCTTATAGCGCCTGCAAAGGAACGATTTCTGAAGCCGACTTCGAAAAGATTCTAGAGCAGAAAATGACTCTCATGAATATGAAGGCAGAATTCAAAGACCGCAGCCTCAATGAAGGTTTTTCAGGCGGAGAAAAGAAACGGAATGAAATTCTCCAGATGGCTGTTTTAGAGCCTAAGATGGCGATTTTGGATGAGACGGATTCAGGACTCGATATCGATGCGATGAAGATTGTTGCAGATGGCGTCAAACAACTGCAGAACGCTGAAAGGGGACTTTTGCTCATCACTCACTATCAACGTCTTTTAGACTATATTAAGCCTGATTTTGTCCATGTCGTTATCGATGGAAAAATTGTTGAAACGGGCACATCTGAGTTAGCCCTCAAACTTGAAAAACAGGGTTATAATGTCTATTGAGACAAGCCACGACACTTTCCTGCTCAGTTTGCAGCATTATTTTGAAGAGATGCGCGGTCATGATCTCTTGAAAGGGATGCGTGAAAAAGCCTGGGATCATTTCTTAGAGCTCGGCCTTCCAGAAAAAACCGATGAAGCATTTCGGTATGTTCCGTTGAAACGGTTATATGAGCAGAGCTTTAACAAAGCTCTTCTCGCTCCGTCCAAAGAAGAAATCCTCTCTTACATTTATCCTGAGTGCCATGGCAGCTACCTCGTTTTCCTCAATGGCGCTTATAGTCCAGAACTCTCTGATCTATCGAGTCTTTCCAAGAAAATTGTTGCACAGCCGATTGCCGATGCAATGAGATCCTACGGCCCTTTTTTACAAAGCCGCTGGAGTAAAGCCCTCAAAGAAGAGCCTGATCCTTTCGCAGTATTAAATCTCGCTGTTCATCCTCAAGGCCTTTTCTTCTATGTCCCCCCTAAAGTTGTGGTAGAAAAGCCGATTCAGACTCTTTTCCTCAGCAGCCCGGGAAGTTTTGCTCCTGCAAGGCTGCAGCTTTTCTTAGCTTCTCAAACAGAAGTTCAGTGGATCTCAACGATAGCTGGAGAAGGGATTCATAATACATTTATCGATGTTGCTCTAGAAGATGGAGCATCTTTCCATCAAACAGAAGCCCCAGTTCAAGGAAAGGGGTGGCATTTGAATCACTTCCGAGCCACTTTAAAGCGTGACAGCCGATTAAAATACTTTGCACTCACAAGAGGCCCTAGGATCACACGCCATAGTCTCCGGGCTCAAATCCAAGGAGAGAATGCCGATTTATTACTCCAAGGGCTTTGGGATCTCCAAGGAAATTCTCACGCTCATACGCATGTCTTTGTCGAACACGTAGCTCCTCATGCAAGATCGCTGCAGAAATTCAAAGGCGTATTGAAAGACACAGCCCAATCGAGCTTTGAAGGGAAAATTTTCGTTCGTCCTGAAGCGCAGAAAACTGAAGCGTATCAGCTCAATCACAATCTCCTCCTTAGCGAAGGCGCTATTGCTTATGCAAAACCTAACCTGGAAATTTTTGCCGATGATGTCAAAGCATCGCATGGAGCCACTTTTGCCCAGGTCGATGATGAGCAGCTCTTTTACCTCAAAAGCCGGGGAATTAGCACTGATATTGCCAGCCAGCTTTTAATCCGCGGATTCATGCAAGAGATGATCGATCAGATTCCGCATGACTTTGTCCGCAGGGAAGTGATCAAAGATGTCTTTTAACCGCCAAGACTTTCCTATGCTTAAACGGATAGTGCACGGAAAGCCTCTCGTCTATTTGGATTCTGCAGCGACAACACTTAAACCTAAAGCCGTCATCGATGCGATCTCTAATTTTTATTCAGATCATTATGGCACGGTCCATCGCGCAGTCTATGAACTCGCTGGGGAATCGACAGCTAACTATAATGCCGTCCGCGCCAAACTGCAAAAATTTCTACATGCGAAATCTCCTGATGAGATCATCTTTACTAAAGGCACTACAGAGGCAATCAACCTAGTCGCTTTTTCATTTGGCGAGGCTTTTATCCAGCCGGGCGATGAGATTCTGATCTCTGCTATGGAGCACCATTCTAACATCGTTCCTTGGCAGCTTCTCTGTGAAAGGAAACAAGCCCATCTCAAAATCATTCCTCTTTTGCCCAATGGAGAACTCAATCTCGTTGCCTATGAGAAATTATTGTCTTCCCGCACAAAACTCGTGAGCATTGCTCATATTTCGAATGTTCTTGGCATTGTGAATCCTTTGAAAACGATTATCAAAGCAGCCCATCAGAAGGGAGCTAAAGTCTTTGTCGATGGAGCCCAAAGCGCTCCTCATCTAAAAATTGATGTGCAAGATCTCGATTGTGATTTCTTTGCCTTTTCAGGACATAAAATCTACGGACCGACGGGCATTGGTATTCTCTATGGAAAAAAAGAGCTTTTAGAGCTCATGCCTCCCTATCAAGGCGGCGGCGATATGATCCAAACCGTGACATTTGAAAAGACGACATTTCAGCCTTCTCCCTTACGTTTTGAAGCGGGCACGCCGATGATTGCAGAAGTGATCGGCCTTGGCGCTGCGATAGATTATATTGAGTCGTATGGCCTGGATCAAATCCATGCCTATGAATCAGCTTTAATGAAATATGCTTTAGATAAATTAACTCAAATAGAAGGCATCCAGATTTTAGGACCTATCCAAAATCGGACTTCTTTGATCACGTTCAATATCGAAGGGATTCATCCCTTAGATGCAGCAACACTTCTTGATTTGCAAGGGATTGCAGTCCGTTCAGGTCATCTTTGCGCTCAGCCGCTGCTTCAACTCTTTGGGATCAGCTCGGCTTTAAGACTATCTCTAGCTTCATACAACACTCTAGAAGAAATTGATTACTTCTGTGCATCGCTTGAAAATGCGATGACTGCACTTACTTCCGTTTAGAACCGAGCATGGAATCCGAGATAGAATCCGTTAGGATCAAACTATGCCACTGAAAGTCATAAGAAGCCTCTAAAGCGTATTTCTCATAAAACTCAAGGAACAGATCAAGTTCTGCCAGGAAAGTGTTTCTACCGGCTCCAAAAGCTCTTATACCCATTGAGTCATTGCAAAGTAAGGATCTGTCTCAGGCCTGTGCGAAAAAAACAAGCCGTTGTTTTCTAGAAGCTTTCTCATCACTTCATAATCGAGTGCATCGACTTCGGTGACTTTGCCTTGCAAGCTATCGGCTTCAGAGTTCTGGATAGGCATCAGGATCCATGTGTATGCTGAAGTCTCCAGCACGACAATGTCTCTTTGACCGAGGATAGACGGTGCAAATTTTAGGTTATGACGGTCTAACACTTGTTCGACAGTAGGAAGGGCTTTTGAGTTGACGGAGGTAATTTTTTCGGAAAGGTTGTAGTTGATGCCTTGAGAATCTACGGGGATTTTTCGAGCGAGCCAGGCGCCTTGTTCGGTACGGAGAATTTGTACTCCTTTTCCATTCCACTGAGTTGTGACATTGGTGAAATCTGCAGGCGGGATATTTGCTCTTTCGAGAGTATCTGAAATGCCTTCGAGTGCCATGGAGTCTCCTGGTGATTAAAGTTGGGAAGCATGCTCGAATATCGTGAAATAGAAAAATTTTTGCAAGGGTTTTAAAAATATATTTCTTAACTAGAAAAAGAAAAACCCAGGTCAAAAGACCTGGGTCTGAAATTCACAAGCTTTGCTTGATGAATTAGAAGTCGAAACGCACTTGTAACGAAACACCGCTCACAGCAAGGTCACCTGAACTGTAGGTGTATTTGCCTGGGAGAGATCCATTGACAAAGTTCATGTCTTTTTCAAATCCAAGCAGCGAGGTCTGTTCCCAACCTAATTGGATGCGGATGCGATAAGGATCGTTGCAACCAAAGAGGTGATCCCAACGGAGGCCAAAAGCCAGGTCAATCATAGGACGTACAGCTGACCATGCGTTATGAAGGTGCTGAATGCGTCCAGCAGTTGGAGAGTCTTGGTGCGAGTGCAGTCTTTGTTTTCCGTAGAGGAGTGAAAGCGCGAAGTCGCCAAAGAAGCTCCAGCCACTGCCGAGGCCCCATTGTGTATCTAAACCTGCGCGGAGACCGCCAGCACGGAAACGGTTATGATCATGGCCACTGACTTTGCCTGCGCCAGCATATTTGAATTTGAAAGCGCGATTGAACCAAGCAGCACGAGCTGACATGAAAGGACGGAGTGTGAGCCATTTGCTAACAAAAAACTCGCGACCTAATTCTAAGTCGAGGAGGTTCATGTGCAACGTCGCACGTCCCTTAGCTGAAGGGAAGCTAAGAGGAGTAGCAGCTTGAGTTGCAGCCAATGTAGGGAGGACTGTCTCAGGTGCAGTTGGATTTTCATTTTTTGTTTCACGAGCGCGGAACCATGTCCAATTCAGGAGCATATCCCATCCGTCATGAGGAAGATTGTAACCAATTCCTGCGCGGAATCCCCAATTCCAGCTATAGTCAACGTTTTTAACTCTTCCGTCAACGACTGTAGTGCCAACTGCTGCAGGTGTTTCATTTTTGATTCCGTAAGCGAGGCAGTCTTCGGTTGCGTGCATGTAGAGAACTTCAGCTTGTACCCACAAATCAACGCCATCTCGTACAACTGGACGAGCTGGAGGATTGATCATACCGTTTGAACCACGACGTTGCTCGAGGGCGTTGACGCGGTTTTCTAAATTGCGCATTTGCATGTCATCAGCAGCGCATGTCACGCTGGCGAGTGTTGCGGCTGCTGCCAACACGGGCAACAGTTTTTTCATTCCATTTTTCATATTGATCCCCCTGGGTTTGGATCGGTTCATAATGTAAAGTAAGCATTCTCCAGCTTCTTACTAGGCGAAGAGAAATCCCTTCATTGGAAACGGGAGAACGCTCACGTATTTTTTTCACGATGTCTTCGGTAGACATTAATGTGATGGATCTCAATCTACGAAGAAAAGACATTTCGCGTCAATTGAAATCCGACAAACTATTTGGCGATTGAGTAGATCAGTTGATTGAGAGTTTGGAGCCACATAATCGATTGCTTGCCGATTTGTTGCAGGATGAAATACCAACCTGCCCAAAGAAGCGCTAAGCCCACAAACGATTTGAGCGCCATACCAAGGAATGCAATTTGAACTTGAGGAGCAAGTCTGTTTGCAATTCCTAAAAACATCTCAGCCATTAAAATGGCAACAAGAGATGGAGCTGCTAATTGCAATGAGATGGCTAAGAATTTTGTCAAAAGTCCCATCATGAATTGCCAAAACGGCATTTGCAATCCAAAGAAAGCAACGGGAATAAAACTATCAGCAGGAATTACAGAATAAGAATTAAGAACTCCCTCAAAGAAAATAAAGGGCCCGCCAATATCGTAAAAAAGAACAATAAAGACGTAATTGTAAAGCTGGCCAATTGAGGAGCTTTGACTTTGCATGATCGGATCTTGAACTTGCAAAGCAGAAGATCCACGTAAGAAATCGATGAGTACGCCAGAAGATTGTGCAATGTAAAAAGGAATGCCGACAAGAAAGGCGATCACGGTCCCAATGAAGAGCTCTTTTAAACAATAACAAGCGAAGAGGGCATCATAGGTCACAATGGGCGTTTTAGCTGTAGAAATTAGATACGGGAGCATGATTGTTGTAATGGCAATCGCAGTTCCGATTTTGACGCCGCCAGGAAGACGAGAGCCAAGAAAGGGAGCAAGAGAAACAATCGGCGCAATCCTCATCAGCCCAAGGAAAAAAAGAGTCAATACCGATAGCGGTGGGACGTTGGGAAAGCTTAGAACAAAACTGATGTAATCGGAAGTATCAACCACAGCTAAGAGCATATTTAATGATCAACTTCCTCGGATTCCCTTTAGGGATTCCATTTATAGAAGTTTTGGAAAATGGTATTTGTAAACTGCACAATTTGTCCACCAAGCCACCCACCCATTAAGAGGAGTGTAAAAATAACAGCAATCAACTTGACGGTAAAGGAAAGCGTTTGTTCTTGGATCTGTGTTGCCGCTTGTATAATAGCGACGAACAGACCGACTGCCATACTGATCAAGATCGGCGGTCCTGAAAGTATCAAGATCATCAAAAGAGCTTGATAAGAAAGTTGATAGATTTCTGTTGTAAACATCGACTACCTAAAGGTTAATACCAATCCTTGAATCAAAATCGTCCAACCATCGACCATGACAAGCAAAAGGAGCTTTAAGGGCAAGGCGATCGTTAGAGGAGATAACATCATCATACCCATGGCAAGCAAAATATTGGATGTCACAAGGTCGATGACAAAGAATGGAAGATAGATGACCACACCGATCTCAAAGGCAGCTTTAAGCTGTGAGGTAATAAAAGCTGGGATGATCACAAGAAAATCGGTTGGCTTCAAAGAGGCCCGGAATTCTTCAGGGTATGATCGGTAGGCGAGTTGATAAAAACTTGTGATGTGCTTTCCGATGGTATTTCGCTGTAAAAAATCTCTTAGCGGTTCTTTGCCAGCATCGATGACATCAATTAAATAAGTGGCTGCAGCACCGGTGAATAATTCTTTAGGCTGATCTTTATTGATAGCATCCGAAGCTGCGTTGTACATCGCTAGCCCCGTGGGGAACATCACGTAGATTGTCATGAGGAGGGCAACGCCGTTGAGTACTTGGTTAGGAGGAGATTGTTGAACGCCAAGAGCATTACGCAATAATGAGAGGACAACAACGATTTTGACATACGATGTCAGGAGCATGACGGCAAACGGCAAGATAGACAGGCCAGTCAAAACGGCAAGCTGAGACATCAGAGCAGGAGGAGTCCCGACTTCTCCTTGCTGGACGGCCTCAGGTAGGCCATCTTGGGCAAAGAGTGAGAAACACCCGCAGATCAAAAACAGAAATAGCAAAACTTTTAAATTTTTCATCATTTATCAATGCCGGTCAAAACAGCATTGCTCCGTAGCTAACTAGAAAGCAAACCGTAAACTGGAGAAAACTGCAAGAGAGTTTTTGTGAAAAGTTAGGTCTTGAGGTACTTATCGAAGGCAGATTCAATCGCGCGCCACTGATTATCAATGCTGGCGTTGATGATGCCTGACTCCGTTTCGATGATGCATCCACCCTGGGCAACATCATCTCTTTCTTTGATGGAAAGGCTTTCGACTTGTTCGAGTTTTTCTCGGATACGAGTCTTTTCTTTTTCCAGAATTTCTTTGTCAGATTTATTGATCCAGATAGTGATGTGGTGGCTTTGGAGGGCAGGAGAGAGAGCTTGTAGAACGATATCGACGATTGTCTCGGGTTTGGTCTCAAGTTCCTTTGAAACGATCTTCTTAGCGGCTTTAAGAGCTAGAGGAAGGATCAGTTTGTTCATCTCATGGCGGAGTCGTTTCTTTTCTTGGTCAAGACCGATGATGTTAGCGTTCAGCTGCTCAAGACCTTCTTGGTACCCTTCTTTTTTAGCAGCTTCTTTTAATTCGATGCATTCTGCTTCAGTTGCTGCGCGATAGGCTTCAGCGTCCTGGCGAGCTTTCTCGAGAATCTCACTCGCTTCCATGAGGGTGCTAAAATCTTCTTTGGGGATCACTTTGTTATTTGAGGCAGGATGAACTTCTCCGTCTTTGATCAAAGAAAATAATCTACTCATGGTGCTGCCTTATGTAAGTGATATATTCTAATACTTGTGCGATGAGGATTTGGACCGCACGGCTGTTGTCCATTGGAGACATTAGTTTTTTAACGATCAGTGCTCGTTCAAAGTCTAATTTGTGCAAGACATACCAAATGAGGCTGGGATCTTGTCCGTAAAGAGCTTTGGCCAATCGGTTGGCTCCTCTTTGACGGATGAGTAGTTTTAACTTTTCTGGATCGTCATTCCAATTAGCAAGTCCCATTTTTGCAAAAGCGACTGGCTCGGGGCTTTGGAGTAGGATTTTAAGGTAATTGAGTTGATGAGGAGTGAGGGATTCGTTGATTTTGGTCAGTTTAGTTTTTTCAATGATCTGTTTGACTTCGACGCAAAGATCGTGCAGTCCTAGAAAATCAAGTGAGAGGTTTAAGATCTCATTTTTCAAATCCAGCAGAGCGTTTAAGGGGGATTCTGGTAAGGAAGAGAGCGGAAGTAAATCTTCAACTTCAGCAGTTAAATAGCCCAGAAGGGTTTTCTGGAGGTACTGTTTCGCAAGTTTGGATAAGGTTGGCAGTGCCCCCGCGTAGAGGAGATCTTTTCCGACTGCAACGGATAATGGATGGCCCAGCGCTGCTAAGAAAAACCCGATATCCTTCTCTGATAAGGTGCGTAAAAATGGAGAGATCCAAGAAGGATGGATTTGCCGGAGCAGCTCTTCAGGAGTTTCGGTGTCCTTCAGTGGATTTCCGTAGGTTTTAGGCAATTTGTCTAAAACCTGTTTTTCTACAGGAGCTAAATACCCAGCAAGCGAGGACCGCTCTGCTGGAGAACACTGCTCGAGAAAAGATTTAAGGACAACCCTGCTGGATGATCTCATTCTTCTTTAGGAGGTTCTTCCGGCTTTTGCATAGGAACTGGATTGAGCAGCTGTCTAAACCCACCATGTTCGCGCAAGATTGGATAAATTTTCCATATCATCCAAAGAGCCAAGACAAGGAATGCAATATTGCTAAAGATGAGGAGGAAAAAGAGCATGCGGAACTTAGGAAGAGACTGCTTTGCGACCACAATCGACCAGATGCTGGTATAATCGCGGGGTTGGCTGCTAGCGCCTTCTAAGGAACCATTCAATGTTACATCGGTAAATCGCGATCTGTCGGAGATCACAGTGACATCGTTGATATCAAGACCGTTGACGCTGCCGGCGACCAGGCGTTTAATTTTTGAGACGAGATGGCTATTTGGATCGTCGACAATTCCTTGGTGTTTGACATAGACAGCGGCGGTGACGCGTAGGGCAGGAGCTTGGGGAGTTGGGCCTGCTGTTGTTTGGCTGGAAGTATCTGGGAATGCCAACTGGACTTCGGCATCGATCACGCCATCAATTTTACGGATCGTATTGGCGATTTGCTGTTCTAGACCTGCTTGATACCGGATGCTTTCTTCTTTATCGGTTGTCATCAATCCCTGTTTAGCAAAGAGCTCTAAGAGATTGGTTCCTTGTTTGCGAGGAAGTCCGTTTTGATTGAGGATTGCCATTGCCTCATTCATATCTTTTTCGCTGACAGCAAGGCTATACTTAGTCGGGCCTGCTTGTGCAGCGACTCCGACAGCAGCCGGTGCGTTAACTTTTTGAACATTAATGCCTTTGCTGGCTAAAAAGACGATGATCTCATTGGCTTCCCGTTCATCGACATTGTTGACGATGACGCGGTTGGTTTCGCATCCCGCAAGTAAAAGAATAAGGGGAAGCAGCCATAGCAGAGCTTTACGCATATGAAATCCTTAATAAGGGTATTTAACAATGAGCTTCTTGCGCCACAAAGAAGATAATTGTTAACCACCCTCTTCTACAGATTTATCAGGTATGGAATTTTTCCGCTATGTTTCAAATAATTATTCTCTTTTCCCAAAAAGCCAAGACGGACCGCTGCCAAAAGAAGCCTTACGAAAATCCCGGTATCCTTCGAGCGCGGCTTTGTATTGCAAGAGTTTGCCTTTTTTCTGAGAAAGGTTTTTTCTTTGAATCAGTTTCTGCAGGAGAAACTGAACATTTTTAATCAGACGAAGTTTTAATATATGACGCAGTTCTGGCAGGATAACTGTTTGATAAAGGCGATCTTTTTCTTCTTTCGAGCAGTTTCTCTCCATCCATAAACATCTGCCGCGCCACCAAAAATAAGTTTTATGGGGAGTTCCTCCAACAAATGATGCAGAAACTTTATGGAGCAGTTGGGCTTCATAGCAGATAGAGATTCCAAAGCCGGCTTTTTTTGCCCTTACGCAGAAATCGGCCTCTTCCCAAAAAAGAAAAAATGTCGGCTCTAAAAGTCCTATTTTTTCAAAAACCTGTTTTCTAATCAAAATTGAGCAGCCGCAGACATAATCCAGCGGCTGATCGGTTTTAAATCCTTTAGAGGCTCCCAGTCCAACCAAATCAAAAGTTGCTGTTGCAGTGTTCCATCTGCCGCCTAAATGGTCGATTTTTTCTGGATCGGTCATCCGGATGGGGTAGGCGCCGAAAATGCCTACATTTTGATGGTCTTGGCTAGATTTGATTAGAGCTGCATTGAAATGTTGGTCAACAATTGTATCATTATTAAGGAGCAGAACAAGATCAGCTCCTTGTTTCAGAGCATGTTCTATACCCACATTGTTGCCGCCGGCATAACCTAAATTTTGACCTGTTTCAAGCAGCGTAACTTGGGGAAATCGTTTGCTGATTTCTAAAACGGAATCATCAGTCGATCCGTTGTCGACGACGATCGTTTCAAAAGGAGGAACCTGGCCATTTTGTAAAGAAGTCAAACAAGCAAGAGTATCGTTTTTTCCATTCCAATTGAGGATGACAACAGTGAGTTTCATTCTTTTTCCTCCAATAGTTGTAAAGCTGTTTGAAGAACCTCATCTGTCGAAATCTGCAGCATGCAAAAAGGTTCGTTGCATTTTTTCTTTAGACAGGGAAAGCAGGTCGGTTTTTTTTGAAGCACTGAGACATGAGGCGCAAAATAAGGTCCGCAAAGAACAGGATCTGTCGGTGTAAACAGCGCAATGGTCGGTGTATTCGTTGCGCAGGCGATATGGAGAGGGCCTGTGTCATTGGTAATATATAAAGAGAGCTTGCCAAGGAGAGCAGCCAGCGTTGAAATGGAGACGCCTTCATAAACACCAACGGCGCCTTCAATCGATTGGACGATGCTGTCGACTAAAGACTTCTCAGCAGGCGTACCCGTCACGACAATTTGGCAGCCGAGTTTTTCTTTGAGAAGTCGGCCTAGCGTTATGAAATGTGACGGAGGCCATTGTTTAAAACGGTCTTTAGCTCCGGGATGAAGGCCGATGACGACGCCTGATGGAAGCAATGCTTGTGCTTTTTTATGATCTTCATCTGAAGGAAAAAACTCCATGAGTTTGGATGAGACTTTAGCACCGGCGGCCTCAACGACTTCAAGACGTCTTTCGATCTCGTGGATTCTTTTGGTCTCAAGTTTGTCTGTCAGCAAAAAGTCGAGGCCTTTATTGATTTTTTCCGTCCCGATAATTCGACCGGCGCCAAGCAGAGCGCAGAAAGGTAGTAAGGGTCGTTGAGAAACGTGGAAGACTAAAACTTTTGAGATCTTTCGTTTGACCAGAGTGGGGAAAAGTTTAAGGAGAGAAAAGAATGGCGGCTCTTTAACGACGAAGATCTCATCGATATGAGGACTGCTTTGCAGGACTTGCTTGCCAAGACCGCTTGTAATAACGGCAATATAAGCATCTGGATAGGTTTCCCTGAGAGCTCGGATCGCAGGTGTGCCCCACAGCGTGTCGCCAAGGCCGGTTGTTGAAACAATGAGAAATCGATCACCCGTATTTGTACGAATGAAAGGTTTAGCAAAGGCAATGAAGAATCTTATAAGAAAGTTTTTAAAGCTCATCTCTTACCATTTTACTTTTTTCGATCCTTTCATGATATTCCTGATTTCTGTTAAAGATAATTTTTAATGGATCAAGACATTCTCAACATGCAAGCCGAAAGGCTGGCCAGCAAAATCAAACACTATTTGATCACCATGATGGGGATCACGGTAGATGAGGCCCATGAAGAGGAGGTCTACCGCGCCCTTGCCATGACGCTTCGAGAAGAGATCATGATCAACTGGACAGCGACTTTCCATACGATCCGCAATAGCCAAGCCCGCATTCTCTACTATCTTTGCATGGAATACATGCCGGGGAAAATGCTGGGCAATAACATCACCAACATGCATGCGAGCGAGCTGGTTAAAACAGCTTTAAAAAGACTGGGCAGGGATTTGGGACAGCTAGTAAAGCAGGAAAGAGACCCTGCTTTGGGAAATGGCGGTTTGGGAAGATTAGCCTCTTGCCTTCTCGATTCACTGGCGACCCAGCAGTATCCGGCAGTCGCTTACGGCCTGAGATATCAATACGGAATTTTTGAGCAGGAGATTTGGGATGGCGTGCAAGTCGAGCGTCCTGAAGCTTGGCTCCTGCATGAAAACCCTTGGGAATTTAGAAGGGACCATCACGCAGAAGGTGTCAAATTCGCAGGACGGCCTGTCCCGGTGGTGAATAAAAAAGGCGTCGAGATGGTCGACATCTTAGACTATGAAGAGGTCCGCGCAATCGCCTATGACTTCCCCATCATCGGCTATAGCCCAGGAGATGATTTTAATGTCTGCACCTTACGGGTCTGGACGACAAAAGAATCACCCCGCAATTTTGCTCTGCAAAGATTTAACGCAGGACTTTTAGATCAAGCTTCGGAAAATACGCTGCTGACCGATGTTCTTTATCCGAATGACAATAATGAAGTGGGAAAAAGAATCCGGCTCAAACAAGAATTTCTACTGGCCTCTGCTTCGATCCAAGATATTATCCATCGTCACTTAGCGCATAATCCTGATTTATCTTCTTTTGCAGAGAGAGTGCGGATTCAGATCAATGATACTCATCCTGCTTTAGTCATTGCAGAGCTGATGCGGCTGCTCCTGATTGATCATCATTATACATGGCAAGAAGCTTGGGAGATTGTCAAAACTTGCTGTAGCTATACCAATCACACGGTCTTAAAAGAATCACTGGAAGAGTGGAATGAAGGAAGGATGCAGTATCTTCTTCCTCGGCAATATCACATCATCGAAAGGCTTAATTTAGAACTTTGCAATTCCGTAAGACAGAAATTTCCAGGCGATGAAGAACGGGTCCGTCGGATGTCGATTATTGAAGATGGTCAAGTCCGGATGGCGCATCTTGCCATTTATGGATCGCATAAAGTCAATGGGGTTTCAGCTCTACATACCGAGATCTTGAAAAAAGTGGTCTTCAAAGATTTTTATGAGATGGACAACAATAAATTTGTCAATGTCACCAATGGAGTGACTCAACGAAGATTTCTTCTCCATTCCAATCCTCGCTTAGCCGAGTTTATCAGTAAGAGAATCGGGACAAAATGGATCACTGATTTTACTGAGATCAAGCAACTGGAAAAATTTGCCTCGGATGCTCAGTCGCAAAAAGAGTTTTTAGAGATCAAAAAGCAAAACAAGAAAGACCTGATTACTTATCTGATGGAAAAAAATCCAATCTGTGATTTTCAGGGAAAAATTGTTGGCCATTTTGCTCCTTTAGATGAAGAGGCGCTCTTTGATGTCCAAATCAAGCGGATCCATGAATATAAACGGCAGCTCATGAACGTGCTTCACTTGATTATTCTTTACCATGAGCTCAAAGCTAATCCCGCCAGCCGAAAAATTAAACGGATGGCGATCTTTTCTGGGAAAGCTGCTCCTGGCTATGACATGGCCAAAAAAATCATACATCTCATTTTTGCCGTCGCCAAAAAAGTGAATACAGATCCTGTGGTCAGCAAGATGCTTAGGATTGCCTTTGTTGAAAATTATAATGTGAGCCGTGCAGAAATTATCATCCCAGCGACAGATCTGTCTCAGCAAATTTCAACAGCAGGAACCGAGGCTTCAGGCACCGGAAATATCAAGCTAGCCATGAATGGCGCGCTCACGATTGGTACGCAAGATGGAGCTACCATTGAGATGCGGCAAGCAATCGGCGATGCTTGGTGGCCGTTTTCATTTGGAAAGACATCTGATGAAATTGCAGCAGCGATGCCTAGCTATAATCCTTGGGATATCTACATGCATCATTTGCCGATCCGCCAAGCTGTCGATGCCTTGAGAGACCATTCATTTGCAGAAAATGATCAGCAGCATCAAGCATTTTCTAGTATTTACCACGCTCTGTTAGAGCGTCAAAATTCAGATCCCGTTGATAAATATTTTGTCCTCGGCGATCTCCAAAGCTATTACGACACACAGAAAAAAGTGGAAGAGCTCTATGCACAGCCCGCAAAATGGGCAGAATATGCTCTGCATAATATTGCAGGGATGGGGCGATTTTCTTCAGATGAATCGGTCCACAATTATGCTAAGTTAATCTGGAATATCAAACAGTGTCCTGTCGATCCGAAAGAGCTTTCTAGAGTTCGTGAAGAATACAGCGAGCACGATAAGTGCCGCATTTTGAATAAATAGTTACTTATCGATAGGTTCAGCCAGCCGCCACTTCTTGGCAAGCTCGGCATACTTCCCATTTGATTTTAGGCGAGCAAGACCGCGATCGAAGATTTTGATCAGTTGCGGTTTATGATTTTTCATTACTAGGATTCGGACGCCTTCTTGTGTTAAAGGGGGGCTTGCAATTTTTAGCTGTCCTGAGAACAGATCGCGGGTGAAAGCCTCTGCCGATAAGATATCGACAATGGCGCCGTCGATTAAACCTTTTGTTGTATCGATAAGAGATTGTTGGACTGATTCGTAGGTCCTCTGAATAATCCGGGGATATTTTTCTAGGACGATAGCTCCATTAGAATCTCGTTGGATCCCGATGATATCGCCGCCTAATTTATCCAGGGGTTTTACGGGAGCTTTAACAAGAGTGACAAGGACGGGGCCCGTCATCAAATAAAGGTTAGAAAAGTTATAGAGCTTTTCATAGAAAAGATAAGGCTGCATGGTAGAGCAGATGGCATCGCACTCGCCTTCTTGCAGAGCATACATTAAGTTGCTCCAGCTTCGTTGATAAACGCCGATAGAAACTCTTTCGAGTTTGCCGATCTCTAAGAGTAATTCAGTGGTGAAGGCGGTCAAATCAGATTCCCGACCTGGTGCAGCCAAAGAATACCAAGATGGATCTAGAGCAATTGTGTAGTCATAGTCAGCTTTTTTCCCACTGCAGCTTAAAAAAAAGATGCAACAGACGAAGACAATGACAGATCTGCTGGCTCGAAAAAGAACACCCATAATTTTCAAGATGCTGATAACATATAAATTATGTCAAGCGTGATACTTGTGAATTTTGGCGGTCCTCGTTCATTGGAAGAGATTCCCTCTTTCCTGACAGCACTTTTGACTGATGAAGATGTGATCAGGACTTCTTATCCTCGCTTTTTTGAAAAATGGTTTTTTAAAAGGGTTGCTCGCCAGCGTGCAGGGATCATCGCTCATGATTACAAATTGATCGGAGGGAAATCTCCGATTTTTGAAGACACGGAAACGATTGCACAAGAGATTAGATCCCGGTTAAATCTGCCGGTGATTACATTCCATCGGTATTTGACAGATACCCATGCCGACACCCTTCGTCAAATCAACGAAAGTTCTTCTGATGAATTTATTATCTTCCCTCTTTTCCCTCAATTTAGCTATGCAACCACGGGAAGTATTGCTAGGTTTTTTGAAGAGAGCTTTGATGAAAAAATCCTCTCTCGTATGCGATGGATTAGGTCATATCCTATCCATGCAAGTTATATTTCATCCATGCAAACTTGTATCCGAGATTTTCTCAAAAAAGAGAGATTAGAAGAAAAAGATGTCGTGCTCTTTTTTTCTGCTCACGGGCTTCCTCAGGAATTTGTTGATAAGGGAGATCCATATGAACGGGAATGCCACCGGTCTTTTGATGCGATCCGGAAAGGATTTCCAGAAGCACACTCTCTGATAGCTTTTCAATCTAAATTCGGACCCGGTGAATGGCTCAGGCCGTATACCAGCGAACTGTGCGATGCGCCGCAGAAGTGGAACATGGGCAGGCGCAATGTGGTTATTATCCCATTGTCATTTACTTCAGATCATATTGAGACGTTATTTGAAATCGAATATCAGTATCTTCCTGCAATCCGCGCTCAAGGCCTAGAGGCCTTTCGCTGTCCTGCAATGAATCTCAGTCAAGATTGGCTCGATGCCATCAGTGAGATCATCAAAGAACCTTTCTATGCTATGAATGAGCATCTTGTCAGAAATTAGCTCTGTGAAAATTGTAATTCTGGCAGCGAACCACTTGCATAAGCATCTTGACTCGGTTCATTTATAGTTACCCTGCGTGACGAAGTCATTCCTGCAGTTTTTAATATCGATCTTCTTGCTACTACCCCAGTTCCTGAGGGTGTATGAGTTTGGCTTGATGCTAACTTTGCTTTTCTTAAGGTTTCAATTCTCTCAAAGGCAGAGTCAGCTCTATATTCATCAATGGTTCCAAAAATAGCTGGAACAGGAATCGAGCACAGAAGAGTAATCATGGCGCTATGTTGGCAATGGCAACACTCTAAAACTGTATAAAATGTTAGTGCTCCTGGAACCATCAATCCCAGAACCGTCTCCATGCGACGAATCATTCCTTGGTGATTGATTTGCCCTTCGTTTGTGATCAAATTAGGCCAAAAACGGTTAAAAAGACCAGTTTGTGCTACAGGTGTGGATGTTGCCATTTTGACTACCTATCAACCTTAGTGGAAAATTGCCTTCAAGATGTAAAAACAGAGGATGCTCATACCTGCACTAGCGGGGATTGTGACAACCCAAGAGAGAACAATTTCTTTGAGCATGCCGAGATTAAGTGCAGAAAGGCCGCGCGCCAGTCCTACACCAAGCACTGCGCCGACAAGACAGTGGGTTGTGGAAATAGGCAGTCCTAGCTTAGAAGCAACAAGTATCGTGGTAGCAGCGCCAAACTCCGCACAAAATCCTCTTGTGGGTGTCAGCTCGGTGATGCGTTTGCCGATGGTTTCCATGACACGCCAGCCCCATGTGGCAAGGCCAATCACAATCCCAACACCACCAAGGGCAAGAAGCCAAGAGGGAACAACCGACGCTTCTGTGATAAATCCGTTTTTTAGGACGCCAAGGACAGCAGCCACAGGACCGATCGCATTCGCAACATCATTTGCTCCATGGGCAAAAGCGACATAACAGGCGCTGATGATTTGAAGGTAAACAAAAACTTTTTCGACAAAGTGGTACTCTGAGGATCTTCCTCCGAAATGGGTCTCTTCTCTAATTTTTTTTGAAAGAGATTTAACATCGTGAAGAATCTCTGAAATTTTCTCATGGGTTTCGTCTAACGAAGAAACGCGCACTCTTTGCAGATGTTTGATTGCTTTGTCGAGACTGATCACAGTTTGAGGAGAATGCCGTCCTTCGGGTTGGATGTAACCCGCAGGGAGAGAAACTTTCTGGATCACAAAATAGGCAATCACTCCAGCGATGCTTCCAACGAGGAAAGCGATGCCAAGGGCCCCGACAAATGAAATCTGCAAGTTAAGATTTTGCAATCCATTGGTCATCAAGCTTAAGGTAAAGGTCAGAAACACGATGAAGAAAAAAAACGGCAA
>CAZBCR010000006.1:0-7852 GCA_964490565.1 uncultured bacterium | reverse complement strand
CCGACAAAATAAGCTCCGCAAAACTCTAAAAGACCTGCTAAGATGACCGCACGCCTTAAAGTCAGTGCTCCAGATCCAACGGAAGTTCCCATGGCATTGGAGACATCGTTAGCTCCGATGTTCCAGGCCATATAGAAGCCGATGACAAGGATTAGGATGGTTAATATGGTGGTGATATCCATCTTATTTTAATTCCAGGACCATTCGAATGCGGTTTGCTAGCCTCTCAGAAATTACTGAAATATTACTGATATTTTCGATCAGCTTAATCCAGAGGTAAAAGTCGGGAGCCGGCAATTTATCTCCTTCAGCAAAAAGCTTCGTTGTCAAAGTACGCTGAAATTTTTTGGTCTCGTATTCTTTATGAGCTGTTTGCTCGACCATCGATTTAACTTTTTCTGCTTCGATCCCGCCAAAAGATGACTCTAGGAGTTCATTCATTTCGCCGATGATTTGCCGAGCAGAAGAAAAAGCATCGTAGGTTTTTTGAAATAGCAGCTGAAGATCAGGAGTAAATGCCGGATCTAAAGGACGGAGCTTTAAAGAAAGGCCGATCTCTTCGGCTTGATCAGCAATACTATCCTGGATGGAAAGAATATCCAAAAAGTGGCTTCTGTCCATCGGAAGGAAAATACTTTTAGGGAGATGGTTGCGGATGTCATTTTTGGTTAGGTCGGCTTCGTGTTCGAGCTTGCAAAGTTCGTCGACCAGTCTATCGACAGGAGGCAGATGAGACATAATCTCTGCCAATTTTTCCATGCAATGGCTGACACGGGTCATGTGTGTTTGTAAAGGGGCAAAAGGAGATTTGCCAAAAAGGCGTGCAATTGTCAGCATAAGAAAAACTCAAAATTATTTTGAGTCTTATATAGCCGAATCTGGATTGAGGAGCAACTTCTTTTCCTTCTCGGTCAGCGGTCTAAATTCTCCGACTTCGAGATTTCCAAGAACGAGAGGTCCAATGCGGATGCGGTGCAAGGAGACGATATCGAGGCCAGCTTTTTGAGCTAAAAGACGAACTTCTCGTTTTTTACCCTCGCGGACCACGATTTTGACGGTTCCTTTACGCATTTTAGCAACGCGGACAGGTTTGACACGGGTTCCTTCGATAATGCCGCCACGGGCAATAGAAGTAATGTGGTCATGGGTGATTTCTTGAGTCGCTTTGACAAGATATTCTTTAGTTAGGCCTTTAGAAGGATGGATCACTTGTTGAGCGAAGTGGCCATCATTGGTGACCAGGAGGAGACCTGTTGTATCGCGGTCAAGGCGACCAACGGTGAACAAACGGTAAGGAAGATCTTGAAAAAGGTCGATAACGAGCTTTTTTGAGCCAATCCGTGCGTTTGTGCAAATATATCCTTTAGGTTTATTCAAAATAAAATAAACTCTTTCCTGTTCTTTGTTGAGAGGTACTTCATCGACACAGATGTCGTCATTCTCCCAAGAGACCAAGGTTTGAGGCACGAGGACGATTTTACCGTTGACGGTGACTTTTCCGTCAAAAATTAATTCCTCACAGGCCCTTCTAGAGGCGACTCCGGCAGCGGCTAATGCTTTACTCAAGCGTTTCATAGTGGTAAAATGTTATCATTAATTAGAAGGAAAGACAATGGATAAAACGAAAGCTAAGCTTATTCTATTACGCCACGGCGCATCCCTCTGGAATCAAAAAAATATCTTTACAGGCTGGGTTGATATCCCTCTGAGCCCTAAGGGGATCGAAGAATCGTTCCAAGCAGGTAAAAAAATCGCTACTACTCCCATCGATGTTATTTTTACCTCTACTCTCATCCGTGCTCAGATGACAGCCATGCTCGCCATGAGCGTTCACGAGGGTGACAAGGTCCCTTGCATCCTCCACACTGAAGGAAAACTCAAAGAGTGGGCAGAGATTTACAGTGAAGAGACGAAAAAATCGTGCATTCCTGTTCATGTTGCTTGGCAGCTCAATGAGCGGATGTATGGAGAGCTCCAAGGCATGAACAAAGATGAAATGAGAGAAAAATTTGGAGCCGATCAAGTTCAAATCTGGAGAAGAAGTTTTGATGTGCCTCCTCCTGAAGGAGAAAGCCTTGAAATGACAGCAGCAAGATCGATTCCCTATTTCCAAGAGAAAATTATTCCACTTCTGAACGCAGGAAAAAATGTCCTGATTTCAGCCCACGGCAATTCGCTCCGCTCTATTGTCATGTTCCTGGATAAACTTTCTAAAGAACAGGTCGTTAATCTCGAAATGGCTACTGGCGCTCCCGTGATTTACACTTTTGAAGCAGGAAACTGGCATAAAGATGCGTAAAGAAATTTATCTCGATCACCATACTATTTCCCGCCCCTCTTCTGCTGTGATCGAGCGCATGAATCACTATTTCCAAAACAAATGGGGAACGCTTTCTGCTCCTCACCAAAAAGGACAGGAGCTTTACGAAGATGTCGATGCTTCGCTTAAAAAACTCTATAGCTTACTAGGTGCAACTGAGCGCAGCCATTTTGTTTTAACTGCTGGCGGAGCTGAGGCAACTTTTCAAATGCTGATCAATTTCTATCTCGATGAAATCCGCGAATCAGGGCGTAATCATCTTCTCACGACATCGATTGAAGAAGCAGCTATTCTTCTTTCTATGAGCCGATTGGAACAGCTCGGATGTGTCACACGTCTTCTACCAGTGGATGAAAAGGGATGTTTAAAACTCTCCGCTTTAGAAGAAGCACTAAAACCTAAAACAGCGCTTCTCTCGATTTCTTGGGCCAATGCTCTCACAGGTGTGATTCAACCCATCTCCGATATCATCCAAATCTGCCATGAAAAAGGCACTAAAGTTCATGTCAATGCCAGTGCAATGGTCGGCAAGCTTCCGATCTCTTTCGAAGAGCTCGGAGCAGACTTTCTGACTTTCGACGGTGATAAAATCCATACTCCTCAAGGAATTGGCGGACTGTTTCAAAAAACGAAGCCTCATGAATCGAGCCACCATGTTGCAGCGCTGAGCGCTCTTTCTCTAGCTGTTGAAGAAGAGCTTCAAAGGTTAGAACAATTTGCCATGGAAACAGCACGTCTTCGCGATACGTTTGAAACCGAGCTCAAACATGCTCTTCCTGACAGTGTGATCTTATTTCAAGATGCTGATCGGCTCCCGCATGTTTCTTGCGTTGCTTTCCCAGGTGTGATGGCAGAAGCTCTTCTTTTCATCCTGCACAGACGGCAAGTCTATGCAAGCCTTGGCGGAGGACAATTCCAAAAACTCTCTTCACAGCTAAAAAGCTGTGGAATTTCTGAAGAACTTGCACAATCTGCTTTAAGCTTTGCCATTTCTCATGAAACAACAGAAGATGATCTAGCGGATGCTTTAGATATCATCGTCTCCTCTGTTAGAAAACTTGCCACATTGAGCGCCGCACTATGAACAAAGACATCTTCTACCTTCCTTATCCTTGGGCGCAGTACAGCAAAAAACTAGCGCAGAAGATTGAACATCCGCAATATGCAGGTTTTTTTGTTTCTGAAGATGTCATGGGAAGAGGCTTAAGACTTGTGATCGCTCGTGAGGGCAGTATTGCTTCAGGAAACGCCCTTACCCTCTATTGGCTTGTCGATGAGTCCGATGGAATCATCTCCGATATTCGCTATCAAGTCTTTGGAGCTTCAGCTCTTATTGGAGCTTTGGAAGCTGCATGTCAGCTTCTTCTGCGTAAAAACTACGAACAAGCTAAACGCGTCAGTGCTGATCTCATCGATCGCGAAGTCCGGGATAAAAATGACAAAGAAGCTTTTCCTCCTGAAGTCTATGGCCATCTTAATTTAGTTCTTAGCGCCATTGAAACCGCAGCTGAGCAATGCACCGATATCCCTTATGATGAAGTCCACATCGATTCACCAATCCATCCCGACATCTCCGGCGGGCTATATCCGAATTGGGAATCTCTTCCGAAGCCTGACAAACTCCGAGTGATTGAAGAAATCATCCAAAAAGAAATCAGGCCTTATATTGAGCTCGATGCCGGCGGCATCCAGATCATCGATCTCTCTGATCAGCATGAACTTACGATTGCTTATCAAGGTTCTTGTACATCGTGTCATTCAGCGACAGGTTCAACTCTGAATGCGATCCAACAAATCTTACATGCCCGGGTCCATCCCGATATCGTCGTCACTCCTGATCTTTCATTTTTAAAACAGTAAAATTTTTCACTCCTAGCTTAAAAAACGGGTATTTGATTATACACCGGATTAGGATCTGCTTTGATTAGTAGATTGTGGGTATATGATTCTACCTTTACTAGTAGCTTTTTTAGGGGCGGGCAGTCTAGAAGCCGCGGAATCGAAAGAGTTGACTTTTTCTGAAGAAGAAAAAACTCTGTCCATTTTTCATCAACTCTCAGAGAACACGTTCTATTATTATGTAGGAACGGCATTTGAAACAGGCTCTCTTTTAGCTCAATGTGTTTGGGGTCTATCTCAACTTACTCCTTGGGCTAAGACAGTTGGGAATGAATCTCTTTTTCTAAGCAAGCTATGTGAAAGCGCTGGAAAACGCCTGCTTAGACATAGGGCGTCTGTTTTTGGAAAGATCCCCTATTCACAATCGTCATGGAACCTGAACAAAAAACAGCTATCTGAAATTCCGGCTCTGACCAAGGAACAAAAGCAGCTGTTGTATTTCCTAGAAAAAAGGTGGCTTGCTAAATCGACAGGCTTTTTCTCTTCTATGATCGATTTAGCTTGTCCTTGTTTTGGGCTTACGTTTCAAGTAAATCCCGATACAACAAGCGGATCATATGCGAGAAGTCCTGCAATCAAACTCACCCAAACTTATCTCAAGAGAATGGAGGATTGGAAACAGCATCTTCCTCATCCTCAAGAGTTCCCCTTGATCTTGACACGTCCCTTTGACATTCATGAATATCTCCCTTCATATCTTGAAGTCTTTTCTAATGAAAAGGTTGAAACATCTGCTGAAAGGGTGGCTTTTACAATGGCAGGGGGCTCAAAGGTCATTGTCGATTTGACGAATGTCATCGAGGAAAAAAATCCGCAAAAATGGCTGGAAAATTGGATGGCCTATCGCCAACAATTTGCTGAGGCCTGTAAAAAGCACAATGTAGATCCTACCTTGATTGTTTGTATTCAAAGAATAAATCAAGAATCTATTGGTGGCATCCGGTTGCTTCCGCTAGCTGTGGAAGAGACTGAACAGCATTATCAGTTTCTATTAGGGTGGATTTCCAATTTTGGACTTTCAGCCAATCTTATCGAGTTAGATCGATGGAATTTCTATGATACCACTTTTGTGCAGGAGCCTAGCACTCCGCTTTCGATCGAACCTCAGGTAAAAGAAAAGTACAGTGCGTATCTCAATGCGGTAAATTGGAAATCGTCCCATCCGCAAAAAAACCTGATGATGGAAGGGACTTTGCAGGTTCTCAAGGGGCTCTTAAGCAGCGTAACTGAAGAAAATTGGAATAAGATCATGAGCTGTCCGACTAGATCTTCCGTCGTACAGATGTCTTTGTCAAAAATACAGCAGTGGCTTGAAGTCTTAACGCAAGAAAAAGGCGATGCGAATTTTTTTGATACAACAAATCATCTTGAACAAATTCATGCCAATCTTTCCTCACTTCTTGAAATATTTACACCGTATGCCTCTACGGATTTTCCTGCTATTTACCGGAATCTCTTGACTTCGACTCCGATGAAACTAAAATCACTGACCTCTTGTGCTGTCCACGCATCCGGGATGACAAGTGTCACGGGTATCTTTAAAGCTGTAGAAAAAAATCTAAGCCGAGCGCCCCGTGTTCTTTATGGAGAAAATACCTATTTTGAATGTATTCAACACGCTGAACTGGTTTCAAAAGCTTCTCCGGCAGAGGAAGCAAGTGAAAGCGACTTGAAAGAAGTCGATCTCATCTTGGCCCAATTTAATCCTGTTTTGAAGAGAATTGACTATCAAGTGACCGACTATAAGAATGAAAATATTGCGGAGATTTTACAAAAATCCCTAAAAGTCAGAGAAGGAAAACCGTTAACGTTAGCTTTAGACTGCACGTTGGACTTTATTGACTCTCCTCGCGTCGCAAGCTTGCTAAATGAATTTCAAGATGAGATCGCAAACGGCATTCTCAACGTCATTTGTTATCGCAGCGGAATCAAATTCGATCTTTTTGGAATGGATAATTACTGCGGCGCTCCTTTCTATATGATCCATGCTCAAACTCCTGCTTGGACAGAATTTGAAGCTCTATTGACAGATCCAGCGCTCCAAACGGATCGACTGAGCTTCAATTGGTTTTGTCTAGCCTATCAAAATGCTGCGCCCCAATTAGAGCTTTATCGTAAGCAGGTTTTTGATAATACGCGCGCCTTCCTCAACAAAGTCCCTTCAAGGCTTTTTATAAGTCATGCAAATTATCGGATTATTCCGGTTCAAGAAGGAGCAGATCCTGCTTTCGTCGATATCAAGATTTCAGGGCCCTTGCATCAAATGAAAGGCTCTGCGCTCATTGCAGGATGCCTTTCACTAAAATGTATGGAAGGCGGCCATCCGATCTTTTATCGTCCCAGCTTAGGCTTATACCATCCCAATTTAACCATGCTCTTTGGTGAAGAGTGCACAACTATGCGATTGACCTTGGGACTGGATCCAGCCCAAGTGGACGTGCTCGTCGACTGTTTTAAAATGATAGATATTCTCAACGGCGCTCGATAGAGATCGCCATTATTTTCGACTAAAGAATGCTTTTGGCTGATAAAAATCGCCTTTTTTAGGTGAATAATGAAGCTGTATTAGATCATGAAAGCAGTTCGCCAGATGAGAGTAGCTTAGTTTCACCTGAAGGTAGAAGAAGCTGAAGATGTCCGTCTGAAGTTATAGAATGGCAGATGCCTTTGATTGTTTGAGCGCCATCGCGGCAAGTGATCTCTTGGCCCTTATAAGCTAACATTTTCTCAAATGGAGCTTGGAAAGGTGCAAAGCCTGACTTCTTCAGGACTTCTAAATCTTGAAGAAAATGATTCATTAAAAGTTCTGTGAGTTCTTGGAGATTCCATTTTTTTTTGGACAGCTGTAAGAGGGAAGTGGCGGGGACTTCAATGGTTTCTAAAGATTCAGTCGGCATATTCACATTGATCCCAATTCCGATGATCACTCCGATCTCTTCGCCTTGAGTTACCGTTTCAGTTAATACTCCCGAAATTTTCTTTCCGTGGACGAGAATGTCATTAGGCCATTTGAGCTCTGCTTCAAATCCGATGCCTCTTAGAACTTTTGCGCAGGCAAACGCCATGATCTGTCCCAAATTAACGATATAGCCAGAACCTAGAGGAACTGTAAAATAGAGAGTCGCGTAGATGTTTTCACCTCGGGGAGAGACCCAGTGCCTTTTAAATCTTCCGCGTCCAGCAGTTTGTTCTTCTGAGATCACACAAGTGAAAGGGGAGAGTTCAGAGAGATGGGATTTGACCCAGTTGTTTGTGGAATCGACAGAGTCGAGATGAACATACTGAATTTTCATGTTCCCCAATTATAGGTGCGATCCGTTATCCTTCAATAAATATGTGGGACTATAGATATTTAAGCCGGATCGACTACCGCACAATGCCCCTTATTCTGGCGCTGATGTGGATCAGCATGATGGTCATTTCCTCGATGACCGGTAGTGGAGAGGTTGACACTTTTCTGACGAAGTCAGTTAAAATCCAGATCCAATGGTTCATGATCGGCTGGGTCGTCTATTTCTTCTGTGTCGGAATGGACTACCGGAAGCTCAGATCATGGTCGTGGGTTTTTTATGGCGTCATTCTTTTGTTATTGGTGGGACTATTTTTCACTGCACCCATTCAAAATGTCCATCG
>CAZBCR010000005.1:24278-31003 GCA_964490565.1 uncultured bacterium | reverse complement strand
CATCAACGGATCAACGAAAGAACCAAGCAAGATTTAGAGATGCTCCGCGAAATGGGAAGCTGTAAAGGCATCGAAAACTATTCTCGTCATTTTTCCGGACGCTCTCCTGGAGATCCTCCGCCATGCCTTATCGATTATTTTCCTCCCGATTATCTTCTATTTGTTGACGAATCCCACCAGACCCTTCCACAAGTCCATGCGATGTACAACGGCGACAGATCCCGCAAAAACGCCCTCGTTGAGTTTGGATTTCGACTCCCGTCTGCTTACGACAACCGTCCCCTCAAATTCGAAGAATTTTATGAGCGCATGCACCAAGTCATCTATGTTTCCGCAACACCATCGCCCTGGGAAGTGCAAGAAGCCGGTGGAGAAATTGTTCAGCAGATCATCCGTCCGACAGGACTTTTAGATCCTCAAATTGAAGTCAGACCCGCAACCAACCAAGTCGATGATGTATTAGAAGAAATCCGCAAGGCCACTGAGAAAGGAGGCCGCGTTCTTGTTACGACCCTCACCAAAAAACTTTCAGAAGACCTCACCAAATATCTTACGGATATCGGCATCAAAGCACGCTATCTCCATTCTGATATTGAAACACTCGAACGAGTCCAGATCATCAACGAACTTCGCCGCGGAGTCATCGATGTTTTAGTCGGCATTAACCTCCTCCGTGAAGGCCTCGATATCCCGGAAGTTTCCCTTGTGACTATTTTAGATGCCGACAAAGAAGGATTCTTACGCAGTGAAACTGCGCTCATCCAAACATGCGGCAGGGCTGCTCGTAATTTAGAAGGCCGCGTTGTGATGTATGCTGACAGGATTACCAAATCGATTGAAAAAACCCTCCTCATTACAAAAGAGCGCCGTGCTGTCCAAGAGGCCTACAACACAGAACATGGTATTATTCCTTACACAGTCAAAAGACAAGTTATTGAAGATCTCGCGCAGACTTTTGGCGAGGTAATTCAAACACTCAAAGAAGAAGGAGAAAATGTTCCTTCACACCTCACACGTGAAGAGATCACCTCGAAGATCGAAGAATACGAAGCTGAAATGAAGCTTGCGGCTAAAGAACTCCGTTTCGAAGATGCAACACATTTCCGGGATCTGCTTCGTCACTACCAGGAATTGCTTCTGATAGATTAAAGTCACTTGACACCCTTGAAAAACTTCGGTAATTTAAACATTTACTATAGTTTTTACATGAAAATAAAAACCCTCTTTTCCGCAGCAGTCCTCCACACGGCGTTTCTATTTCCAACTTCCTATTCATGGGTTACCGCGAATTTGACGGGTAATTGGTCGACTCCAGCCGATTGGACTCCTGCTGGGCCTCCAACATTAGCAGGAGATATAGCAACATTTCCCACAGGGGCAGCAGGACCGGTCACTGTCACTGTAGATATGGCTACTTTTATCGTTGGGGCCCTTTCGTTTACTAATACAGCGAATGCCTACACTATCGCAGCTTCCTCGACCAACAGCCTTAATTTACAAGGCAGCGCAGGAACTGCCACCATTACAAATGACGTTGCTGTCACGAGCAATAATGTTATTTCTGCACCCCTAGTTCTTACGAATCCTCTGACCATCACACAAAACTCGGCACCTGCTTTCCCTCTCACGATCAGCGGAATTATGAGCGGAGCTGGTTCTGTTACTACTGCCGGGACAGGAACTACTGTGATTACTGGTGTAAATACCTATACCGGTGGAACAAATGTCCCAGTAGGACAGTTAAATTGTAACGCAACAGGAACTCTTCCTGCCGCAGGCGCTTTAACGATCACAGGCGGAACCGTTCAATGCGGTGCAGTCAATGTTCTTCCAGCCACTGGTACAGTTACCATCAACAGCGGAACGCTTAATCTCAACGGCTCTGCTCAAACGATGGGTGCTCTAGCAGGAACCGGAGGTACGGTCACTTTAGGAGCGGTAACACTAACATCCACTACCTCAACGACGACAACTTACAGCGGGGCCATTAATAGCGTGACAGGAGGAGGATTCACTCTAGCTGGATCGGGTGGAATGCTCACACTGACAAACAACACAGGATATAACGGAACTACAACTGTCAATGGAAGCACCTTGGTCTTGGGTCCTGGTGTATCGCTATCTCCCGGAGCAAACCTAACCGTCAATGGACCTGGAGTGATTAATCTCGGAAACACTGCTCAAACAGTAGGTGTTCTTTCAGGAACAGGAAACGGAAGTATTATTCTACCCGCTCTCACTCCTGGCCTGACAAACAATGGCACCGCACTCTCTACCTTCGCTGGCTCCATCAGCGGATCCGGCGGATTTACTCAAGCCGGAACCTTTATTCTCACATTGACGGGTCAAAATACCTATACCGGACAGACCACCATCAATGCCGGTGCGACTCTGCAGCTCGGTGGTATCAATGATATTCCAAACTCATCGCCTGTTGCTATTTCTGGAACACTAGACATGACTCCTGCTGGTTCCACTCAACAAATCATTAACTCTCCTATAGGCAACGGAGTGATTAACTTGGGAGCTACCCAGCTTACCATCAACACACCGATGTTCGCGTTATTTTCTGGAACTATGAACGGTTCTGGATCAGTTACTCTTGCGGGGCCGTTTCCTCTACAACTCAATGGCAATTCTACCTACACGGGCGGTACGACAGTCAATGGAGGAATCTTGCGGCTGGGTATTCCCGGTGCACTTCCAACTGCGGGAAACTTAGCAGTCAATTCTCCTGGAACATTTGATTTGAATAGTAATGCTCAAACAATCGGGCTCTTATCTGGAAATGGAAATATCACTACAGGAGCAGCAACAGGAATTTTGACCGTTAACACTCCTGCAGGAATGTCATCGACTTTCTCTGGAGTCATGAGCCAAGCTGGACAGCTGATAGTCGGAAGCACCGGAACATTAATCTTAACCGGTCCCAATACGTATTCAGGGGGAACACTCGTTAATGCTGGCGCAAATCTCCAAGGAAATAGCACCAGCTTACAAGGTGCAATTACCAATAACGGTAATTTGATCTTCAACCAGCCCTCCCCTGGAACTTTTACCGGAGCCATCGGAGGAGGAGGAACGCTTATCCTCAGCGCTGGCACTCTGACGGTCCCTGGCTTTACTCAGGGAAATGCCTTAGTCAATGCCGGCCAACTGATCTTAGGTTCAAACTCCGTGACTGTTTCTCCTATTAGTGTAGCGCCTGGTGCAACGCTCAGTCTTGTCAATACGGCAATGGTCACCGGAAATATATCCGTCGGCGGTACCTTTAATATCGGTCTTGGCACTCTCCATGTTTTAGGTTCATATGCGCAATCACCGGGTTCTACATTTGATGTGGAACTCAGTTCAGGAAGCAGCGGATTTCTTCCTGTCGTTGGCACTGTTACCCTTACAGGATCTCCTGCAATCGATATCAGTTTTCTGCCTGGAACTTTTGCACCAAGCCAGGTTTATACATTAATTACATCAACAGCTCCTGTCGCAGGAACTTTTGCAGCGCCTGTTTTTGAGAATCCTTTCTTTGAAGGCCACTTGATTTACAATGCTGTCGGTACTGGTTCCGTCCAACTCGTACTTGAAATTGCTCCTTTTTCAAATGTCATTATAGGTGGAAATGCAGGAGCAATAGCCAAGTGTATTAATCCCTTAGCTTTCCCTGCTGAAAGTAACATTCTCCCACTCATCGATACGCTGATTTTCCTTCCTGTTAAGGAAGTGAGAAAAATTTTAGATGAGATCCAGCCTTCTCAGTTAAAAGCCCTTGGCCTCACGGAAGAAAACAACCTTGTTGTCATCCGGTCTTCACTGTCTCAGCATATGGATAATCTCTATAAGACAGAGTGTAACCGAGCTATGTCAGAGCTCTACGGTTGTAATATTTGGGGCAACTTCAGCGGAGACTTTTTAAGACAAGAAGGACAAAGAGAAAACATCGGATATTCAGCTGATACAGCTGCAGTCACCATTGGAATCGATGGCGCTCTTGGACAAAATGCTTTCTTAGGAGTTGCCGGTGCTTATGACTATACATGGCTCGATTGGAGCAACTCTCGAGGCCACGGTTCGATCTCCAGTTTTTATGCAGGCCCTTACTTTACCTGGTTCAATCGCCGCGTCTTCATCAATACATCTATTCTAGGAACCTTTAACAATTACAAAGCTTCAAGGCATATCAGATTCCCTACCTTCGATATGCACGCCAGAAATAGCCATACTGGCCATGGCCTGATCGCTCACTTTGATCTCGGTGTGATGATGTATCCCACCGCTGGTATGACAGTCAGTCCTCTCGCTGGAGTCGACTATATCCATCTCTGGGAGAAAGGATATACCGAAAGAGGTGCTGCTGGTTTAGACATGACGATCTTCCCGACCCACGCTTCGCTTTATCGTACAGAGTTAGGAATTGAAATTGCCAAGATCGCGGTCTTAACCCACAATAAATGGACCCATGATCTGAAACTCTCTTGGATCCATCAATTCCCGATGTCCGGCAAAAATCTCCATGCGAAATTTGCCGATGTCAATTGCACCTTCACAGTGCGAGGTCTAGAACCCAATGAAGACTATTTTGATGTTGCAACAGGCCTGACAGGCCTTTTCATGAAAGATAAGCTCTCTGCAGCCCTGCGTTACGAAGGCAAGTTCGGAGACGGCATCCGCGACAACACAGGTTATATCCAACTAACCTATCGGTATTAATGAGGCAATTTCCCTGTTTGCTCGCAATACTCTATAAAAGCTCCGATATCCTGCGACATCAGTAGTTCTACAACTTTTTCAATTTCCTCATCGGGCCAATTCCACCAAGAAATAGCAACGAGTTTCTGTATCGTCTCTTCATCAAAGCGGTATTTTTTTATTCTAGCGGGATTGCCGCACACAATGGCATATGGCGGCACATCTTTACTAACGACAGACTTAGCGCCTATGACAGCTCCATCTCCCACATGTACCCCAGATAAAATAGTAGCACCTCTTCCTACCCAAACATCGTTGCCGATCACAACATCTCCCTTCGTTGCGGGATGTCCTTCGATATGTCCTGCAACTTCAGGCCAGAGCACCGTAAATGGAAAAGTACTGATCCAATCTGTCCGATGATTGCCTCCTAATAACACGGTGACATCCGCAGCAATCGAGCAAAACTTTCCAATGGTCAAATTAGTTCCTTCTCCCCATGACTTAATCAGTGGTGTTCCATACGACCATTTTCCGACTTCCTTAGGCTCCAGACTCCAACATGTTCCTTGAAGAAGACACAAAATTAAGGACAAAAATACAAACATACAGTTCCTTTTTGCGGTAAAAGCTAGAGTAAAAAGGGCTTAAGAGCAAGATTTTTTCTACCAGTGAACTCTTTCCAGTGTTGTAAATCCGTAGTTATTCAAGCGGCGTTCTTTCAATTTCCATTCTGGATGTCTTTTTAAGAAATCTTCAACAGCAGGCCAAAGACCTCTTTTAGTCCGATCAATATAGGCAGGATATTCCGAGAAATCCCCACGGTATTCTGTATCATCATAGTTTCCCCAGGGAGCGCTCGTATCGTGCATCGTAATGTATTTTCTTACCTTTGGAGCAAATTTTTCTAGTTCAGCAGTGAGGTGGCAATACGTATGCAGCGTATCGATAAAGATCATATCAACCGGTTCAACTTCTGCATCTAGATCATTTCCTTTCCAAAACTTAAAAGAGATCTGATTTTGTTCCGCAAGCGCCTGAGCTAAACGAAATTTATCTTCTTGAGGGTGATTAATATCGATACCAAGATAAGATTTGGGATGATGAGGGCTTTCAGATAGCCCCTTCAGAATACCCCACGTCGAAACCACGCTTCTGACACCCAGTTCAATCACGGAAGAACACTCACTCGATAGCTGCCTTAGAACAGGTATATGTTCATAAGTGTCAGACCAATTCTGAGTATGTATCGCATACTGTTCATCTAATGAGCTAGCATTGCAAACGTTGGTTGCAAGCAAGATACATAAATAGAGAGTGTGAAAGATGCTCTTGAGTGACATGGGACTCCTTTCGTTTGCTTCAAAAATTTTCTTGCTACAAAATGTAGCTGAAGCAAAAGATTTATCCCAAATATTTTTTATTAATTAAGTAAGTGCACAGACAGCATCTGTACAGCTAATGCTCAGAGGGTTTTTCTGTTTTAGCTCAGTCCAGTCTGCATTAGACAAGCGGTACAAAACGCGCCAACTTAAAGGATCTCCCTTAGGAACTTTTGGATGCTCGAAATTTTCAGCTGGATCAGATTTCATCCCTAAACGTTCCATCACTTTTTTCGATCGCGCATTTCCTATCGTCGCCATCGAAACGATCTCGGAAAGTTCTAACATTTTAAAACCATAATGGAGGGACGCCTCAGCTCCCTCAGTTGCATAACCATGACCCCAAAATGAAGAATCCAATCGCCAGCCGATATCAATGCACGGAGCAAATGGCATTTCTAAATTCCAATAATTGAGCCCGACATATCCGATAAAATCGGCAATCCCAGGAACTTCTACTGCCCAAAATCCGTAACCGCGTTCATTGAATTCTTTTTGAAACTTTATGGCTAGAGCGTCACTTTCTTCCCGGGCCATCACTGACGGATAGAACTCCATCACCTTTGGATCGGCATTTATTTTGGCAAAAGAGTCTAAATCTGTTTTCCTCCAAGGACGGAGAATAAGCCGCTCAGTTCTAATGATAGGAAGTGACAT
>CAZBCR010000005.1:0-24178 GCA_964490565.1 uncultured bacterium | reverse complement strand
ATCAAAGGCGTTCAATTAAGCCGTAACTTTGGACAACACTCAGCCATCGCTGCAGGACTAGAAATGGCCACCGGAGAATGGGTGGTTGTGATGGACTGCGATCTCCAAGACCGGCCTGAAGAAATCGCATCTCTCTATCAAAAAGCTAAGGAAGGCTACGATATTGTCCTAGCCCAACGAGTAGAAAGACGTGATACTAAACGCGCACAAATTTTTTCCAATCTCTTCTATAAAGGGCTCTCGTTAATAAGCGGGATGAAATATGACAGTACCATTGCGAATTTCGGTATTTATCATCAGAAAGTCATCGAGCCTCTTCTGCAAATTCAAAGCAGTGTTCAGTATTTCCCAACAATGGTCAATTGGGTAGGGTTTACGAAGACGATGATCCCCGTCGAACATGCTGAAAGGCCGCAAGGAAAAAGCTCTTATAATTTTAGAAAAAAGGTCAGCCTCGCTCTGAATATCATGCTGGCTTACAGCGATAAGCCGCTGAAGCTGATCGTCGCGTTTGGGATTTCAATTTCATTTTTGGCTTTTGTTCTCGCGATTGTCATCGCTTATAAAGCATTCCAAGGAACGATTTCAGTCCTGGGCTACTCTAGCTTGATTATCTCGGTCTCTTTTTTCTCCGGGGTTATCATTTCTGTCCTAGGTGTTTTAGGCCTTTACATCGGAAAAATCTTCCAAAGCATCAAATCCAAGCCCACTTATTTAATCCGAACTAGGCTCAATGAATAAACCTGCTGCAATTCCTTTTAATAAACCCCATTATGCCGGAAAAGAGCTGTCTTATATTCGCCAGGCCATCCATCACGGCAAAATCTCAGGAGATGGCCTCTTTACGAAGAAATGCTACCAGTTTTTTCAAGAGCGCTACGGATTTAATAAAATCCTTTTAACGACCTCGTGCACCGATGCCTTGGAAATGTCCGCGATTTTAGCAGGAATCTCTCCAGGTGATGAAGTCATCATGCCCTCATTTACATTTCCCTCCACTGCTAATGCCTTTGTCTTAAGAGGAGCAAAAATCGTTTTTGCCGATAGCAGACGGGATCATCCAAATATCGATGCCTCAAAAATTGCCTCTTTGATTACTAAAAAAACAAAAGCGATTGTTCCTGTGCATTATGCAGGTGTTGCATGCGAGATGGATGAAATCATGCAATTAGCTGCTCAGCACAAGCTTTATGTCATTGAAGATGCAGCTCAGGCCATGGATAGTTATTATAAAGGCAAACCTCTTGGACAAATTGGTCATTTTGCCGCTTTTTCCTTTCATGAGACGAAGAACATCTCTTCCGGTGAAGGAGGAATGCTGTCGATCAACAAGGATAAGTATTTCCTCAGAGCTGAAATCATCCGAGAAAAAGGAACGAACCGCTCTGCTTTTTTCCGCGGAGAAGTTGCAAAATACAACTGGGTGGACATTGGATCGTCTTTTTTGCCCTCCGATATCATCGCAGCGGTTTTATATGCTCAGTTAGAAAAATTAGAGACAATCCAGAAAAAAAGACTGCGGATTTGGGAAAAATATTACAAATGGTTAAAGCCGCTAGCAGATGCAGGCCATTTTGCCCTTCCAACACTTCCTTCTTATGCGACAAATAATGCTCATCTTTTCTATGTCGTGAGCCGCACTTTCAAAGAAAGGCAATCTCTTATAGAGTTCCTCAAGAAAAATGGCATTTTAGCCATTTTTCACTATCTTCCTCTTCATCGATCGGATTATTACAGAAAAAAACATGAAGGGCCTAGCCTTCCCCACTGCGATTACTACAGCAGATGTCTTTTGAGACTGCCGCTTTTTTGTGATTTACCTCTGAGCAGTGTCGATTATATTATCGACAAGATCATTCAATTTTTCGATCGCTGAGCTATCCCTAAAAGAGAGCCGCCAGCAATATTAGGCAGGACGCCATCTAGAATAAATTCTGATTGAGTCAGCAAATCCATCGTCTTGTTCATTAGAGGGTTAATCTTTATTTCCAAGACATCGTCTTTGCTTAAGGGAAGCCCCGTATCTTTTTTGAGCCATCTTCTAAGAAGCAAAAAAGGAAGGATGCCAGAGAAGAAATACCGCAAATGCGTAGGCTTTAGACCAGAACTGGTAAACGCTTTTTCCAGATGTTTTTTTGTGAATCTCTTGTAATGACCTGCGATGACATCATCCCGGCACCAGAGCCATGCATGGGCTGGCACTGTCAAAATAATCAGACCGCCGGGCTTTAACATTTTTTTCAAACATTCCAGAGCTTGTGTTTCATCGCTCAAATGCTCTAGAACATCAAAAAGACAAATCACATCGAATTCCTCTTCAAAGGGAGGGTTAAAGAGATCGAATTGATATAACTTCTGCAGTCCTCTTTTTTTAGCATATTGTAGGCCATTAGAATGGATATCAGAGACATCGACAGAGTAGCCTAACTCTTGCAGCTTTTCAGCAACAAAGCCTGTTCCAGCTCCAATTTCAAGTATGCGTGCGTTTGTCGGCACATGTCTTTGGAAAGTTTGACAGATTTTTTCTCGCCTATTTTTAAACCAGAAATGGCTCTTTTCTGCTTCTGCCAAAACATCCAAATGACTCGCTACATAGGTCGAAAGACTCTCTTCCAATGCAGAATCAAAAATTAGAACGTCGTTTTTTTCTTGGTAAGGTCTTACTAAAGGCATAGCTAATTTATTTGACACCGGGGTATTTTTTCACATACATTACACTGCTCAAATAAGGTGAAAGTCTCTTGGAAGCCACACTCAGTGCAAGCAGTTCTATTACGAAGACGTCGGCCTTAGGGACCATTGGGCAATACTTTCTAGCTGGTATTATGTCCCTTATTGCTGCTTGCCTTGTCTTGCAGATATGGAGCTTCGATCACCTATTTAGCTGCATGGATTATAGCTGCGATAGTCTTTTCTATGCGATGGCAATCAAGTCAACGATAACTTCGGGGTGGTATTTAACCAACCCTCTCATTGGAGTGCCTGATGGGTATTCTTTGGTTGATTTCCCTATGCCTGATGGGTTGAGTTTTCTTTTCATCAAAGTTCTTACATTTTTTTCGTCGGATTGGGTTTTTGTCCAAAACGCCTTTTTTTTACTCACTTTTCCTTTGGCAGCTATGACTGCACTTTTTGTTTTTAAGCGACTGGGTCTTAAATACCCATTAGCTTTAACAGGAAGTCTTTTGTACTCACTATTGCCTTATCATTTTCTTCGTGGAATAAATCACTTACTGCTCTCAGCCTATTTTATTGTACCCCTAGCGATTTGGCTGGCAATTTTGATTTATCAGAACAAACTATTCGATCAAGGAAAAGGGGTGTTTTTTTTCGATAAGAAGAAGTTATCACTGTACTTTTTTATCTGTCTTTTAGTTGGGTCTACGGGGATTTATTATGCTTATTTTGGCTGTTTTTTTATTTTAGTAGCTGGCTGCATTGCGAGCTATGCTAAGAAAAAGTTTTTTCCTCTGGTTCATGCCGCACTTTTAGTAGGTGTTATCTGTTTGTCTGTCCTCATCAATTTATGGCCTACGATTTCTTATCAGTTTAAGCATGGCAAAAATCATGAAGTTGCTCAAAGATCAATGAGCGGAACAGAGTGTTTTGGATTGAAGATCTCACAACTATTGTTGCCAATTGAGCATGATCGAATAAAACTTATGGAGAGAATTAGACGATCATACGATAGGCAAACACCTCTTAATAATGAAAATGCTTGTGCTACGCTGGGTGGCATAGCTGGCTTAGGTTTTGTATTTTTAATCGGACGGATTTTTTTTAGGAGACAGACAGCGAATGAAGAGGATGGCATAACTAAAGACGCATTAAGTCACTTTACAATAGCTGGCGTACTACTAGCTACGATAGGGGGATTTTCCACTTTTATTGCAATGTCTGTACTTCCTGGTATTCGAGCATACAACCGAATTTCTGTATTTTTGGCGTTTTTTGCACTCGCAGCATTTTTTCTTTTTCTACAAGAATGTATAAAAAAACGCGGCTTACAAGAAGGTAAAAAAATTATTTGGTCAATCAGTTTAATACTCTTGGCATTTGGAATTTTTAATCAAACAAGCAGAACTTACGGAGTAAAAACAAAAAGAGAAAGTATAGACCTTAAATACAGAGCAGATAAAGCTCTGGTCGAGCAAATTGAGGCAGTACTTCCGGCCTATAGTAAGATTTTTCAGCTTCCCTACATGTTTTTCCCTGAAAATTATCCTCCGCCGGGTGATCTTTATTCATACGATCATTTTCGAGCATCCCTTTGTTCTAACACATTGAAATGGAGTTTCGGGGCTATCAAAGGACGGACAGTGGATAAATGGCAAAAAGCAACAGCCTCATACCCTGTTGCGGAGATGGTTGATGAACTTGTCGGCAAGGGATTTAGTGGAATCTATCTTAATAGGTTAGGATATCAAGACAGAGGAGCTGAGATTGAGGCACAGTTGGCTGAAATTTTGCAAGTCACACCGATTTCCAATGCAGAAATCAGTTTTTGGGATTTACGTCCCTATGTACATGAATCTAAAAGATCACAACTAGGCAGTGAATAAAAATGAGATCAATTTTAGCAGACAGATCACATAGGATTGAGAAAGATGGATTTAGGAAAACATATATTACTTTGATCTATGTTGCTGTGTTTTTTATTTATTACATTTTGTTCTTAAATCAGGGGCTGCAACACACCGGCCCATTGGGGAATTTTGTTTCAGAAACATATAATCATATGACAATGTTCGCTCGGCCTCTTTTGCATCGAGGTTGGCAACAAGCGCTAGCAACAAATTTCGAGCCGCTATTTCATATTCTAACGGCATTTTTCGCTGCGTTTTTCAAGAAGGTAAGCAAAAACAATGAGCTCATGAACCTTGCAAATGCATCGGCTTTTTTATTAGCCTCTGCTAAAACCGCACAATTTATCATCATAAAAAAAATAGTCGATCATAGCACGCAGCTGACAGAAGCTCGAAGTATGTTCTTAACAACCGTCATCAATTTCTGCACCGTGTTGTATTTGCCAGTTATCACTCTCAATATTTACTTGCCAATGATCACGCCCAATATGTTGGTCGACCCGACGAATATCTTTTTGGCGCCTTTTGCCATTTTGTTCTTCTATTTGTATGTAAAGCATTACATCCAGGAAGATGCAGTATCTTACAAGAGCTCTCTATGGCTGAGTCTTCTGTTGATTGCGGCAACACTAGTAAAGCCTGCATTTACAAACATAATGCTGGTCGTTATTGGAGTTTATTACTTATTTAGACCAAGAAGGTTTGCATCTGTCAATTTATTGCATGATGTACTCATTTATTTGCCCTCGTGTTTGATTTTGATTTGGCAGTTAATTGTCATACACAATAGTGATGCAGGCGGAGGTGTAGAATTTGCGCCTTATAAAGTGATTAGGTTGTTTACAAGACATCCCATTACTTCACTGTTGCAAGCTCTAATATTTCCCCTATTAATCGGGATTCTTTATCTCAAAGCAAAGACACACAGTAGCAAGCATTTGCATTTCGCGTGGCTCTTTTCTCTAATTGCTTATCTCATTTATGCCTTATTTTCATTCACTGGACCTAATTGGGGCGCAGCTAATTTGGCGTGGTCTTATCAGATTGGATTGACCTTGCTATACACTTATTCGATCATCGAATATGGCAATTTTTTGTCTCGAAAAGCTAAAACTAGCACTTTATTAACGAACTTATGTGCGATTGGGTTCGGTCTGATTTTTTTATCAGGGATTCACCAGTTCGTTAAGATTTTTTTAGGAGGCATTTATTCCTAAAAACAAAGAGGTAAGTAAATCCTGCTCTCAACAGTAAACTAAAGTTAATTTACAAGACGGCTCTTGGCTTCTTGAATGGTTTTTATTATTTGGCCGTGATTTTTCCCCTTTAAATCCAAAGAGATAAGCATAGAAAACACTTCAGCAGGAAATGCACTCGGATGAATCCACCAGTCCTCAAAGACACACTCCATTCCAATGAAATAGACTGAGACATCAGGGCATAGTAGATAATAACCAAGCGATCCAAGAATACTCCGCTCTTTTTCCTTCAACGTGTTTCCAAATCTATAAGAATCATGCTCAATAGTGATCACTTTGAAAATATGTTCATCGAAAGGGATCTTTTGAAGCACGATATCGTAACTGGTGTCAATATCTAGCGAAAGATAATCGAATATGCGAGGAAAAGGATGTAAAATCGATCGATAGTCAGATTGGGTTGCATCCTCAATCAGCACAGAATTTTGTCGGACAGCATACCAGATGTTTCTTGTATCAAGGATGTCTAGGCTAATTCCTTTCCATCCAAAAGTTTTCTCAAAAAGGTATGAGTTGTTGCCTTCTGTTGGATGACCCGATCCAATTTCGAGATAATATCCATCATCTTGTTTATCAAGAAGTTCATAGAGGAGTAAGTAAACAAAGTGATCCTGAGATGCTTGAGAGAAAGATTGAGTCAATTTATGCTCAGAAACAGCAGGTAATGCCATACACGGCTTAGCAAAAAAAAGATTAATTCCGAAAAAGAAAACAACGAGTTTCAACAGTGCTGACATAGGTTTGCTCCTAAATTTTATAAATCAATCAACTATAGCTGATTTTCTTAATAAAAGGCTTGTTTTTTGAGCGGGCTTTAAATATTGCCTACTGAGATTGGTATGCTTTTAGAACTGACTCAATAGTACCAAAACACTTTACAACGCCTTTTTCTAGCCATAGTGCTTTATTGCAGAATTGCTTGATGATCTCGGTATCATGAGTAGAAAGTACCATGAAATCTGCTTGACTGACTAGCCGTGTCATACTAGCTCTAGCTTTTTCAAAAAACTTAGCATCTCCTACATTTACGATCTCATCAATTAATAGAATTTCAGAAAAAACATTAGTGATTATTCCAAATGCTAAGCGAACTTTCATACCTGAGGAATACGATTTTATTGGCATTTTCATGAAATCTCCTAACTCTGAGAACTCTTCAATTAGAGGAGTGATTTTTCTAATCTCAGTTTTAGACAGTCCCAAAATCAACCCACGTAGCATAATATTTTCGTAGCCATTTAACTCTTGTTCCATCCCCATCATGATGTCAAAGAGGCAGTTTATTTCTCCACGGACATTGACAATACCCGCTGTGGGCTCATAAATTTTAGCGAGAACCTTTAAGAGAGTGGACTTGCCAGCTCCGTTGTGACCTACTAAGGCCAGTCGATCCCCTTTTTCTAGCTTAAAGCTTACATTTTTCAGCGCTTCTACTTCGATGTTGCCATTATCCCTATTTAATCGCCCCCCTGTTGCTAAATTAATCAGAGTAGCTTTAAAGGAGCGAGCATTGGCCCCGTAAATGGGATAACTTAGGGAAACATTGTCAAGCTCGAGATTGGTCATATTAGTCCACCCAGAACGCGATTCGAGAACGTGAATGAGAAAATATCATGAAACAAAGACCGCAGCCTACGACTGCCATGCCTAGATTGACAGACCAAGTTAAGATTGAAGGATCCCTGCCTAGCAGAGGATCTCTAACGAGGTTCAACAAATAGACTAAAGGATTATATTTTAAAATAGAGGAGTCCTCGGATAATAGCTTAGGCATCCATGAGATAGGTGTTACAAAAAAAGCAATTTGAGTACAACTGTTGATGAGAGGAACCATATCACGATACCGAGTACATACTATCGCAATCAAAAAGCAAATCCAGTAGACGTTAATGGCAAAAAGAAGAAATCCAGGGATCAGTAACAGGGTAGAGATACCGGGATTAAATTTAAAAAATAAACACACGAGAATATACACAACGAAATTATGCAATAAATGAATCACTTGTCTTACCATATGTTTAAAAACATAAAGGCTAAATGGTAGATTCACTTGTTTAATGAATCCGCTGTGGTTTTTAAAAATTTCCGCAGCCTCGATCACACAGGTGGAGATAAATGTCCAAAATAGAAAACCGGCTGTAAAAAACGGAACATACACGCTAAGGTCTTCATGCAACAATCGGCTGAAAACTACTCCCATCATACTAGTAAAGATCAACATGCTTAAGCTGATCCACCAAGGGCCAATGATAGAGCGTCTGTATTTTTGCTTGACCTCTGCCCATCCTAAATGTAGCCATATCCGATACTGGAGGGCTCCTTTTTTCAAATCCTGAATTGCTAAACTTAACAGACTCATTGTCCCTTTGATTTACAGTGTTGTCTAGTTTAAAGGCTTGCTTATGTGTGAAAGTATTTTGTAAGAAACATCAAAGAACTATTCCGACAGTTTCCTTCACAACTAAGCAAGGGCGAGGGGGATGATATGATAAACCGTTTTAAATGTGCAAGATTTTTAGGAATGTAAAAATATTAACAGAATATGTTCATATAGAATGGTATTTGCATCATTGTCTTCAATCAAAAATTCTAAGTGCATCTCTCCATTCCCACTTTTTTAAATTTTCGATCTCCTGCGATACAGGAGTGAGAGATTCCAGAACTTCCTTCAAAGAGAAAAAGCAAAATGCGGTAGAGATCTCATTACTTCCACCAGTCAAAAGAATGCGATCTCCTCGTATCATCATCGAAAATGGCCAAAATGGATTTCCTCCAGATGGGGGAGGGTGGAATGGCCAATCCTCTGGAAGGTTATATAGCGGGCTAACAAAGGGTTCCTTACTAATCTTTAATACTCTATAAGGATAACATCCTTCAAACAAATAAAACCCTGTCCAGTAACATCTTATGTTATTGGGAACAACTTTATGCCATGGAGTCGAGCATGACGCATATTGCATCGTATGAAAAACACTCAAGTATGTTCCATCTTCAAGCCGTACTGGAGGGCAGTTCAGTCTGTATATTGGAGACTCCCATGATTCTGCTGACCACCAAGAATCGGTCTTCCATTTAGTGCTGGCTATTACTTTTAGAGGGCAATCACCCTCTATATCCATTTCAAGAATGACATGCGGATTTAGACTATAGGTATAGAAGAATTTTCCATCATGTTCCCAGGGCGTCCAGTTCTTTTCGACCCCGGTAAGACGCTTAGGCCTAAAACGTTTGGGCCAATTCACTATTTTTTTAAATAAGCGTCTCGAACCTGGGATAATTGTGACTATTCCCTTGAATATCTGGAGTTCGTTTAATTCCATGCTTGGGATCGGTAAATCGTACCTAGATGTCGATACGAAATATCGCCCTTTGTATTTCACAAGCCTAGGATCACCGTTTATGGTATCAAAAATGCGATTGCAAATCGAACCTTCAATATAATGCAAATTTCGATCTAAAAAACAAGAGGCAAGGTCATGTGACTCTGAATTGTGATATAGACATATGAACCGATCATTATCGTACGGAATGACTGCGGCATGGAATTGTCTTTGCGATGGAAGTGTTTCTAGGCCCAGCAGTCTTAATTTATTAAGCTTTACTGAAGAATGGCTGAATTGGTTACACAATTCATGATGGTTATCCATAAATTAAAAAACACTCCTAAAGGCAAGTGGAAACTACAAAAACTTTGCGCATGATTTTAAGAGTAAGCGACTTTTTGTAGTAGTGAAATCTGTATATTTTTTTATCACTCATACTTAGAAACAAATCATTTTTACATTGATCGCAAGTCCCTGTTTATTTAGCCTTTTTTAAGGAGTAAATAAGGCTATTACCTTTTAAGGTAAAAATTTTTAAATAATGTCCCTCCATCTCAAAATCTAACATTCGGGAAATCCCCGGCCTTTTTATATTAGAATTTTTTTAACACGCGTTGAAAGTTCATTTACGCGCTAAACTGGATAAAACTGCCTTTATGGTTAACAAATAAAGATATTTTCACAAAACCTCGCAACGTAATTTTTTACGAACATTGATTGAGTTTTTCTAGTTGGCAATGTAAACGCCAACCTCCTAGACAATTTTTGTTGTATTTGTTAGGCTCGCTGTCCAAACCCAAATCTTGGTATTTATGAAAGTCGCAACAAAAATTTATGAACGTTCTGCTTGTCGCATATCTAACGCTCCTATGATTGATGTGTTAGATCTTGGAGATCTTCCTTTTTCATGTTTTCCAAATCCCGAAGACCCGAATCCTGAACTTTTACCGTTAAAGCTATGCCTTTCTCCTGAATCAGGTCTTGTCCAGTTACGACATTCTATTGATCCTGATGAGATGTACAATCAGTATTGGTATATGTCAGGAATAAATCAGTCAATGACTTTGGCGCTTAAGTCAATCGTAGATCAAGCGATTCTGCGGTCCAAGCTCGATCTAAATCCTGGTGATATTGTAGTAGATATTGCTTCCAATGATGGTACATTGCTTAGCGCATATCCTGATCATCTATTCAGGGTTGGTATTGATCCTGCTAAAAACATCAAACCTAAAAATTGCAATTTGCACATAAATACTTATTTTTCTGCTGAGGCCTATGAAGAAAAGCTAGGTAGCAAAAAAGCAAAAATAGTTACAAGCATTGCGATGTTCTACGACCTAGAAGATCCAATTAAATTTGCGAAAGATGTTGCCAAGATCCTTCAGCCAGGCGGGCTATGGATTCTTGAATTGAGCTATCTTCCTACTATGCTGGAAAAAAACTCTTTCGATACGATTTGTTCTGAACATCTTGAATACTATTCTCTAGCGGCTATCGAGTATATTCTGAAGCGTAGCGGATTAGAAGTAGAAGATGTGGAGCTCAATGATGTGAACGGGGGCAGTTTTAGAGTATATATTCGCCACCAAGGCTATGCTAAAGAAACGGTCGCTATTCATCAAATGAGACAGTCCGAACAATCGATGAAGCTAACTGATCCTCAAACTTATCTCGATTTCGCTAAAAGCGTTGAAAAAAATAAGGCTGAGATGATTGCTTTCTTGGAAACGCAAAAAAAACTTGGGAAAAAAGTAATTGGATATGGCGCATCGACAAAGGGCAATACCATCTTGGCTTATTACGGGATTGGTCCTGAGCTTCTTCCCTATGTTGCTGATCGAAATCCTATAAAGTGGGGTCGTGAGACCGTCACCAGGATCCCTATCATATCGGAAGATGAGGCAAGAAAAATGAAACCCGATTATTTTTTAACCTTGCCCTACCATTTTATAAACGAATTTTTAACGCGTGAGACTGAGTTTCTCCAACACGGAGGAAAATTTGTTTTGCCTATTCCTAATCTTAAAGTACTTCCTTAAGAAATGACAAAAATATTGGTAATCAATTGTAAAGGTGAAAAATGCGGTGTTTATCAATATGGATACCGCTTTTATCAAGCAATTAAAGATTTAACTGAATATTCCGTAGTCTATAATGAGTGCTCTAGCGATGATGAGATTCTTCAATCTGTTCTGATTGAAAAACCTGAATTAGTTGTTTATAATTACTACTTTGGTCGCACTCCCTATATTACGAAAGAAGTGCTTCGTAAAATGGTTGATCCTCTTCATATCTGTTTAGCACATGAGCTCTCAGATGATGAAATTCATAATATCGATGGGTCTTTTTTTCATTTTTACTTATTTGGGCATCCCTTTTTAAAACACAAAAGCCCTCGTCTTTTTAAAATAGGTAGGTTTATTCCTTCTTATAACAACATAAAAAACAAACCCTCTTTGCCCACGATTGGAAGTTTTGGATTTGGAAGTAAAATTAAGGGTTATGGTGCACTTGTTGACTTGGTGCAAAAAGAATTTGATGAAGCTGTGATCAACTTGCACATTCCTGCTAATGAATTTTTTGACCCCCAAGGGAGTGGTGCAAAAATGTTAGCAAGACAGCTCAGGGAAAAAATTACTAAAAAAGACATTAGGCTCAATGTTACGCATGAATTTTTATCTGAAGATCAATTATTAGATTTTTTAGCTGAAAATACTATTAATGTCTTTATGTACGATCCTACAGAGCTCTCTCCAGGACATGGGTTGTCAAGTGCTGTTGACTTTGCCATCGCAGTTCGTAGACCTATAGCTGTAACGAAGTGTGGGTTATTTAGGCATCTTTTCCACCTTAACCCCTCAATTGTATTAAGATATAGATTTTCTTTGAAAGAGAGGGTCAATGTTTGGTATCTGCAGATAAAGTCTGTAGTGAAGAGGATACTAGGAAAAGGGTTAAGTCGAGCAGACCGAAAAAGAGAAAATGCAGTGCGAAGTTACCAACGCGGAATAAAATATACAAAGCTGAAAAACATTATTGAAAATGGCACTCAACCGTTAGAGATTTTTTATGATGATTGGACTATAGAAAAATTCCGTCTTAATTTTGTTCAAATTGTTAAGACAATGGTCGAACAATCTTTGCGATCGGGCGGTATGTCATATCCAATTTTAGATGAGCAGTTTAAGGAAGAGTTAGTGGTGCAAACAAAGGGAGCAGAAACGTGAAACGTGCAATTATTACTGGAATCACAGGACAAGATGGGTCTTATTTAGCTGAGCTATTGCTGTCCAAGGGCTATGCTGTGTATGGCCTTGTTCGTCGCTCTTCAACCCCTAATTTATCTCGCATACAACACCTTTGCGATGATGCCTCTTTGAGTGACAGGTTAAAATTGTTGGAAGGAGATCTAGGGGATTCTTTCAGCTTGCAGAGAGCCTGCGATACAGCCCAACCTGATGAGATTTATAATCTCGCAGCGATGAGCGATGTAAAAATTTCGTTTGATATTCCAGAGTATACCAGCCAAGTCAATGCTTTGGGCGTTGTTCGTTTTTTAGAGATCGTCCGTGCCTATTTTCCTCAGACTAAATTCTATCAAGCTTCAACCTCTGAGCTGTTCGGCAAAGTGCATGAGATACCCCAGACAGAGACTACTCCCTTCCATCCCAGATCTCCTTATGGAGTTTCTAAATTATGCGCCTACTGGGCTGTAGTCAATTACAGGGAAGCTTATAACCTCTTTGCTTGTAACGGGATTTTATTCAACCATGAGAGTCCACGTAGAGGAGTAAACTTCGTTTCAAGAAAAATCACCCTAGGTGTTGCAAAAATTAAAGCAAGGCTGCAAGACAAGCTTATTTTAGGCAATTTAGATGCCAAACGCGATTGGGGTTATGCAAAGGATTTTGTGGAAGGAATGTGGAGCATGCTGCAACACAATACTCCCGAAGACTTTGTTCTTGCTACGGGTAAAACTACAACAGTCCGCCGTTTTGTCGAGCTCTCATTCAAAGAGCTGGATATCGAAATCGACTGGGTAGGCCAAGGATTGCAAGAAAAAGGGATCAATTGCTCTACAGGTCAGGTTGTTGTAGAGGTGTCTCCCGAGCTCTTCAGGCCTGCAGAAGTCGATATTTTGATCGGCAGTGCAACCAAAGCACAAGAGCTTCTAAAATGGACGCCGGCGACAAACGTTGAAGAACTTGTCCGCTTAATGGTGCAAGCTGATTATCAAACGGTTGCTCAGGCGGCTGTTTTGGTTAATCAAATTTAACTGGCCCTAGAGCTAATAAGCTTCTTTAAAGAGGTTCTCAATGGCCGAGTATTTCTGTAAAGAATCCTTAATGATGCAATCAGAGGGTTAGGGACGGCAAGAAGAAGCTTCATTAGCTGTATTTTTACCGGATAATGTAAATAAAGTTTCTTATAGAGGTCCAAAAGTTTCTTCTTTTCCCTTCTGCCTTTTAAAGCTAGTTTTGTCGCTAGAAACACGCGCATTGTAAACTCAGCTCTCAAAACACGCGCAATATGAAAAGCTTCTATGCTTTGCTCTCCAAAAATACTGCGCATGATATTTGGGTAACCATCGATGGCTATTGAAAAACGATGGACAATCCCTTTATCCAAAAATGAGTCATTATAGGCTCTTTTAAGGAGCAGGGAGAAAGGGATATATTTCACGATGAGTCCTTGAGGAATCATGCGAAGAATCCGTACAGCATGCGCCCAACAGGTGCCAAAAAATTGTTCATCGATATTCGTGCTTACCCATCTTGCTCTTTTGATAATCAAAGAGCCCATAAAACTAAAAAAAGCTGTTGTTTCGGTGGCCAAGCTGAAATATTGAGCTCTTGTTGAAGTATCTGATAAGTTATAAGTGTTTTGACTTTCGCCTTTTAATACATGATGTTCGATCATAGGTGTTTTACAGTCCAATTCACAAATAGTAAAATTACAAAGATAAACATCAATCCCATCTTTAATTTCAGTTAAAACTGTATTAATAGCCCCAGGTCGCATAATGTCATCGCTGCTGAATAGCCAGCAATACTCTCCTTGAGCTTTTTCGACAGAAAGGTGCATGTCTTTATCGATCCCCCCTCGGGCGGGTTGGCGAAAATACCGAATTTGAGGGCATGTTTTTTGATACGATTGGACGACTTCTTGAGTATTATCGGTTGATCCTCCATCAAGAATAACAATTTCGGTTTGATCTGTGAGCTGAGGGATAATACTGTCCAAGGTTTCGCCAATAAACTGCCCAAAATTGAAAGTTGGCATGCAAATCGAAAGCTTTATCGGTAACATATGCAAAAACCTGTCCTTAATTTCTTAAATAAGAAAGAAGTCCCCAATGATTATTACGAGGGTAAAAAATAACAAGAAAATTCATCCATGAGAAATGCATAAGAATTCGTTGATCACCACGAAACTTCATCGAGCTTGATAAATGGATTGTTTAAGGCGCCGGGCCTTTTTTTGAAGAGTTTTTAATAAAGCAATAAGAGGGTTGGGGATGGCCAAAAGCAGATGCATCATTCGCATTTTTGTAGGGCTATGGGAGTAAATTTTCCTAAATAGATCAATGAGTTTTTTCTTCTCAGTTTTATCCTTCAGCAACAACTTTGTGGCTAAAAAGCTCCTCATTGGGAAATCAACTCTTAGAACCCGCTTAGTATGATGATTTTCAATGCTTTGCTTCCCAAAAAGGTCATGCATTATTTCTTGATAACCATCAATGGTTATAGAAAAACGATTTATTATTCCCTTCTCCAAAAAAGAATCATTGAAGCTGCGGTTGAGAAGCAACGAGAACGGAACATATTTAACTACGAGGCCTTGAGGGATCATATGAAGAATGCGCACAGCGTGGGCCCAGCACGATCCAAAAAAACGTTCTTCAATAGCCGTTGCGAGCCATTTTGCTCGATTGATGACAATAGCGCTCATAAAGCTAAAAAAAGCCGTGGTTTGTATGGCCAGACTAAAATACTCGGCTCTTACTTCAGCATCCGATAGATTGTAAATGGTTTTATTTCTATTTTTTAAAATATAATGCTCTCTAATAGGCGTTTTGCAGTCATATTCGCAAATGGTATAATCACATAGATAGACATCTACTTCTTTATCAAGTTCATTTAAAATTTTATTGATCGCGCCGGGCCGCATAATGTCATCACTGCTGAAAAGCCAACAGTACTCTCCTTGGGCTTTTTCAACTGAAAGGTGCATGTCTCTGTCAATTCCGCCTCGGACGGGTTGACGAAAATACCGAATCTGAGGGCATGTTTTTTGATACGATTGGACGACCTCTTGAGTGTTATCGGTCGATCCTCCATCAAGAATAACAATTTCGATTTGATCGGTCAGTTGAGGGATGATGCTTTGCAGGGTTTCGCCAATAAACTTTCCAAAATTGAAAGTTGGTATGCAAATTGAAAGTTTGATCGGCAGCATATTCAGAAAGGGAATCCTTTAACTTCTAAACAATAACTAGAATCAAGATTATTAATATCAAAACAAAAAAACACAAGATAAATCACCCTGCAAACTCAGGTTTTTCAGTCGGAAAAGCAGATCACATCTTCCTTGCATTTCCTTTAGCATTCTTTTATCATCCTCTCTCTATGAAAAAAGCATTAATTACCGGAATCACCGGGCAGGATGGTTTTTATCTAGCCGCATTTTTAAAGGCTAAGGGTTATGAAATTCATGGGATGTCGCGTAGACTTATCGATTCCTCAAAGCAGAGCCATATTCATCATCAAGTCGATTTAGGTGATTCCTGGAAGCTCCAAAACATCATAGACCGTATTCAACCTGACGAGATTTATAATCTCGGGGCTATGAGTAATGAGAGGCAGTCGTATGAAATCCCGGAACATACCGTGAATATCGATGGGCTGGGTGTTTTACGTCTTTTGGAGTCGATGCGCATCCAATGTCCTTCCGCTCGATTGTTCCAAGCATCGACGTCTGAATTGTTCGGGAAAGCGATTCATCAGCCCCAGAATGAGGATACTCCTTTTTATCCCCGTTCGCCTTATGGCGTTGCCAAACTGCATGCTTATTGGAGCATTATCAATTACCGAGAAGCCTATAATCTATACGCTTGCAATGGAATCTTGTTTAATCATGAGAGTCCCCTCCGAGATAAAGTCTTTGTGACTCGTAAAATTGTCCAAGCCGTTGTTAGAATTCAAAAAGGACTTCAAGAAAAGCTTGTGTTGGGGAACCTCAACATACAAAAGGATTGGGGATTCGCTCAAGATTACGTCGAAGCAATGTGGCTAATGCTTCAACAAGACACCCCGTCGGACTTTGTTCTGGCAACCGGTAAATTAACTTCAGTGCGTCGTTTTGTCGAAATAGCTTTCGCAGCAGTCGGTATAACGATTGAATGGGAAGGGACAGGGTTAAATGAAAAGGGGCTTAATGCCCGGACAAAACAAATCTGTGTGGAGATATCCCCTCAGTTTTACCGGCCTGACGAAGGGACGCCTCTGATAGGAGATCCTTCCAAAGCTCGCGAAAAACTCAAATGGTCGGCGAAGACGACCATAGAAGAGTTGATTAGCTTAATGGTTCAACACGAACAGAATACAGCATGAAAAAGATTTGTGTAGATGCCAGAATGATTGAGCATTCTGGAATTGGAACCTACATTCGTAATATTTTGTCTCGGCTTACCCATTCTCCCTATGAGATTTCTTTAATTGTAGACCCTGCATTAAGTAAACACACCTTTCTTGATTCATTTCGCCTCATCCCAACCTCTGCGCCCATCTACTCAATACAGGAACAGCTAAAATTGCCGTTTCTAATCCCTTCCTGCGATCTTTTTTGGTCCCCTCATTACAATATTCCATTGGGTCCTATTCGGGCCCAAAAAAGACTGGTAACGATCTGCGATGTCAATCATCTGGCATTTATGGATCTTTTGAGCCTTCCTCAAAAGATTTATGCGAAAAATATGATTCCGCAAGCTGTGGCAAGATCCGGGCACATCATCACCATTTCTCATTTCTCTCGGACTGAAATTGTCAAATACACAAAAATCTCCGAAAATAAAGTCACACCCATTCATTTAGGCGTAGATCGATCTCATTTTTATCAAAGGAAAGATCGAGATTTGTTGAGCGCGGTCAGGACAAAATATGGATTGCCTGAGAAGTTTATTGTTTTCGTGAGTAATTTGGCGCCTCACAAAAATATCCAGGGGCTCCTTCTAGCATGGGAACAATTGATAAAAGATATCCCCGGATGGAAGCTAGTCTTTGTTGGTAAGAAGATGAAAAATACCGACTGGCAACTGCTTATAGATCAAAATCCTATGCTAGCGCAGCATGTTTTATTTTTGGGACAGGTTGATTATGATGATCTACCTTTGGTTTATGAGAATGCTCATGCGATGGTACTTCCTTCTTTTTATGAGGGATTTGGATTAACGCCTTTAGAGGCAATGAGCTGCGGCTGTCCGGTCGTTGTTTCGAGAGCGGCAAGCCTACCTGAAATTTTTGAGGATGATGCTATTTATGTAGATCCCTATAGTTCTACAGACATTGCTAACGGATTGAAAACCATGATCTCAAATGTTGATCTGCATCAAAGGTTAAAAATTTCAGGATTAGAAAGATGCCTTCGGTTTGACTGGGATACAACTGTTGAAAAGCATCTTGAAATCATAAAGGAGCTCCTATGAAAACAGCCATTGTCCATGATTGGTTGGTTTCTCTAGGAGGAGCTGAAAAGTCTTTAGATGCTATTTTTTCCCTTTATCCCTCTCCCATATACACATTGATCCAGAAGGAGGGTTTTTTTAAAGGATCCTCATTTGCCGAGGCTGAGATCATTACCTCCTTCATCCAAAAATTGCCAATGGCCGCAACAAAATATCGGAACTATCTTCCTTTTTTTCCTACAGCGGTGGAACGGTTTGATTTAGCCCCTTATGATGTCATCATTTCCAGTTCCCATGCTGTTGCTAAGGGAGCGAAGATCCAAGAAGGGCAATTGCATCTTTGTTATTGCTATACACCCATGAGATACGCCTGGGATTTGTACGACCAATATATGAGCGATCTATCCGGGCTTAAGGAGATTTTAGCTAAATGGACTCTTTCTTATATGCGAAAGTGGGATGCAGGCAATGCCGACAAAGTTCATCATTACGTTGCGATCTCCCAGTTTATCGCAGATCGGATTAAACGAGTCTATAATCGAGAAGCGACGGTGATTTACCCTCCGGTAGAAACAGATGAGTTTGAGTTTCAGACAAAGAAAGAGGATTTCTATTTCACGATGTCCAGAATGGTCCCTTATAAACGGATGGATTTGATCGTAGAAGCCTTTACTCAGATGCCATCTAAGCGGTTAGTGGTCGTTGGTGATGGCCCGGAAATGGGAAAGATTAAAAAGCTGGCGGGTAAAAATATCGAATTGTTAGGCTTCCAGCCTGATCCTGTGATGAGGAAATATTTAAGCCAGGCTAAGGCATTTGTGTTTGCGGCTGAAGAAGATTTTGGAATTGCGCCGGTCGAGGCGCAAGCTTCTGGAACCCCCGTTATTGCTTACGGGAAAGGCGGATCTTTAGAAACAGTCGTCAATGGTGAGACGGGGATCTTTTTTAAAGAGCAGACCATTGGCAGTTTAATAGAGGCTGTTGAACAATTTGAACGGATGGAATTTGATCCTGAGGATCTTAAGTTAAATGCCGAGAGATTTAATAGAGCTCGGTTCAAAAGAGAATTTAAACAATTTGTAGAAGAAAAATGGGAGGATTTTAGTGAAAGTCATCATTCTTGCAGGCGGTAAAGGGACACGTTTATGGCCGATGTCACGAGACTCTTTTCCCAAACAATTTCTTAAGCTCAATAACGATAAGTCCCTTCTTCAGCAGACAATCGAAAGATTTTTGCCTGAGACTCCCCTACAAGATATCATCATCTTGACCAACAGCGGCTATCATGATCATGTCCGAAGCCAGGTCAAAGAGATCTCTCCTATTTTAGCTGACCAAATCATCATCGAGCCGGAGCAAAAAAACACAGGACCTGCAATTATTTTTGCGATTAAATATCTCCAGGAGAAGCTTGGGCTCAGCGAAAAAGAAGTCGTATTGATCTCTTCTTCAGACCATTGGGTTTCATCGAAAGAAAAATACCTGGATGCCATGGAGCAAGCTAAAACGGTTGCTCACGAGAAGCATCTAGTGACCTTTGGAGTAAAGCCCTATAAGCCTGAAACTGGCTATGGCTACATCAAAGTAGGTACTTCTTCTCATGGGGTCTACGAAGCCCTTTCGTTTGTTGAGAAGCCTCCTCTCGAATTAGCTCAAGAATATCTAAAGTCAGGAGACTATCTTTGGAATAGCGGCATTTTTGCCTTTTCAATCGAAACTTTTTGGAAAGAGCTCAAACTGCATGCCAAAGAGCTCTTCGATTTAACAAATGTCTCCATAGAAGAATTAACAGCGCAGTTTTCTCGGATGCCCAATTGTTCGATCGATCGGGCGATCATGGAAAAGTCATCCAACATATCCGTAATTCCATTTGACTTTGTCTGGTCCGATGTCGGCTCATGGGACACTATTTTTGATGTGCTGCATAAAAACAGCGACCAAAATGTCACGATTGGGAATGTTCATACGATCGATACCAAAAACAGCCTTGTAATCGGAGATAAAAGGCTTATTTCCATGGTTGGTCTTGAAGACATGGTCGTTGTCGAGACGGAAGATGCTCTTTTTATCGGCAAAAAAGGCGAATCTCAACGTGTGAAGGAGCTGGTAGAAGAGCTCAAAAAACGAGGGAATAAAGAGACTGAGGAACACCTCACAACACATCGTCCTTGGGGCTATTATAAAATTCTTGAGGCCGGGTCTCGTTACAAAGTGAAGCGAATTCTAGTCGATCCCCAACAGACCCTTAGTCTCCAAATGCATTATCACCGGAGCGAACATTGGATTGTTGTAAAAGGAACAGCCAAAGTGACGATCGGGGATACAGTTCAAATGGTCCATGAAAATCAAAGCATTTATGTTCCAAAGGGACAAACACACCGGGTAACGAATCCTGGCAAAGTGCCACTTGAGTTGATTGAAGTTCAAGTTGGTGAATATCTCGGTGAAGATGATATTGTCCGATTCAATGACGTTTATGGAAGAGTAAAATGCGAGTAAGCGGTGCTCCCAAGGTGTGCAGTTGAAATCATCGGAAAACATCATATTTCCTCAAAGTAAGGGATGGACTTTTCCTTCAGTAGGAAAGTTACTTCCCTTCATTCTTCCTTTTTTTTATTTTTTATTTTCTTCAGGCGAGCTTTTACATATTGTTCTCACCATTTTTAAACCTAAAATCGGTAATTTAATCGCCGTTTTCTTTTTCGGCTATTTTTGCATCACTTTCAAGAGAATGGTCTTTCCTCGAGCTCTTTTCTACCCCTTTCTATGGCTCTTACTTGCCCAATGCATTTCGGCTTTTTTTAGCGTACATATGGCGCGTTCTTGCGGATATATTGGAATCTACCTCTTCAATTTTATTTTCTATTTTTTATTACCTCTCAATCTTTTCCAGGTTTTCGAAGCGGCAAAGATATTGAAAACCTATTCGATGGCTTTTTGTTGTGTCGGGCTCTATGCTGTTTTTCAGGTTGTTTTCTCTATTTTTGGGCTGTTTGATCGATTTGCTTTGCAAAGACTAGGAGATTTGGCTCGCGGTCAGGCGTGGACTTATGAACCTTCTTTTTATGCGCTTTATATCACTGCATACGTGATGTTTAAGAATGCTGCCGCTATTTTAAAAATGAATAACAAGCTGTCCTGGAAGGAAATTACAAAGCTTTTTGGGATTAATTGTATGCTCATTGCGTCGACTTCTACGGGCATCATTTTTTCTTACCCAATTTTTTGTGCAGTGACTTGCTGGCTCTCTCTATGGAAGCCTTTGCGAGCGAGCCTAACCTTCGTTAAATGGAGAATTCTTAAGTTTATAGCTGTTTGTTGTGCCTGCTGCGCGATGCTTTCTCTTTTATTTTGGGATATGGCTAGAGATAGTCTTTTTAAGCTTTTTTATTTTGGCTTTCTGAATCATGGGTCATTCAATATCCGTTGGAGCGGAGTTGTCGCTTGTTGGAACATATTTCTAGAATATCCTATCTTTGGAATAGGAATTGGCGGCGTAGGACCCTACTATTTTATCAAAAGCGCTTATTACGATATAGTTCCTCTGACCTTGACGGAGGTGGAAATGTACGATCCCACCAATGTATTTACCGAGGTGTTAGCAAGTTTAGGTTTAGTAGGAATGATCGGGCTAGTGATGCTGTCTTGGGTTTTCTACCGAGCGTTTAGAAAAGTAATTATTAGTCCTACTGTTTCGGCTGAAGAGAAAAGCACTTCACAGGCTCTTTTTATTTCACTGATAGTTGTATTGATCGTTTTGCAGATGAATCAAGGACTTTTCCGCCCTTATATTTGGATTCATGCGGGGATGGTTTATGGGTATCTGCATCGTCTTATAGATTCACCCTTTAAGAAGGCTTGAAAACTACACAAGGTGAGATTTCTTTCTTCAATGGCTCCTCTTAACTTCATATGAGGATTATTTTTTTGCGACGAAGTAATAATTTTGGGCGAAAGGCTTCAGTAAAACCTCTAGAGACTTTTCTAGAAGGTTATAAGCATGAAGGGACAGGGGACTATTGCCTAAGACATCTGGGAGAGAACGGAGCATTTGGCGGGGCAAAAGATTATACAGGCCGCTTTCGAGCAGCTTGAAATCCGTCTGCTCAACAAAGTTTTCGATATTCTTTTTCGTATAGAGAAAAGGATGCGCATATTTTTTGGCTAAGTGCAGCTGATTTAAAAGCCTGCAGGAAGCATCGATAAGAGAGTATCGGTTAGGAAAATGATAAACGAAAACCATTCCGCCTGGTTTTAAAATACGATAGATCTCTTTTAGTGATCCTAGCTCATTTCCGCCGGTTTCTCTGACATGTTCAAGAACGCCTACCGAAAATACCGCTTCGAATGATTCATCAGGATAAGGCAGGGAAATGGGATCTTGGGTGGAGGATTGAGTTAAGTGCCATTCATTCTGAAATTTCCGCTCCAAAAATTGCTTAATGCTGTCCAGGTGATTGCCGGAGCCATAAGCATAGGCATAGGCATCAAAGCCCTTGTCCATCAGATGGTAAGAAAAGTGTCCCTCTCCGCATCCCCAATCGAGGGCTTTTTCACCTGCTCTTTTGCCTGGAAAGTATTTCGATAGAACTCGAAGAGGAGTTTCGTACTGTCCAGCAACAAGAAGATTGCCGGAATTTTTGGGGACAAAGCTTTTTAAGGCTTGTGTACAGTCAAGGAGTGACTTAATTTCTACATCCATAGTCAAACAAAGTGTTTATTTAGAACGCCAGCGAGCTGAATCATGTCGATATCAGCTTTGGAGCCAAAGACTTTAGCAAGTTTGGCGTGTAGATTAAAGCTTTTTCAGCAAACCTTCCTTGGTCTACCTATCAAACGATCTATTAAATTCTCGATCTGAAAACCTTGAAATGATTTAGATAGGATTGTAATCTTCGTCCAAAAAATTGGAGAAACATGAAAAAACATTTAATATTCTTCTTGTGCTGCGTCGGTTTTCTTTCTACACAAAGTGTGTTTGCAAGGGTAAATCAAGATGATTATCGTTATCTAGACGAGTTGGCTTTGGCTGCCGGTGCCGATAAAGCCTCAAACTTTCACAATTACACCGAAATTTACGCTAAGTATTTTGCTCCGATAAAGGATCAGCCTATTAAATTTCTAGAGATTGGAATTTACAAAGGAAGCAGCGTAAAACTCTGGGAAGAATACTTCAAAAATGCAGAACTTCACTTTATTGATATCACTCTCAAAAGGCTCGAGTATTCTCCTCAAAGAGCGCATTTTCATATCGCCGATCAAGAAAAACCTCAAGATCTTCTGAAGTTCATCGAAGACACGGGCGGTAATTTTGATATTATCCTTGATGATGGCGGTCATATGATGATACAGCAAGTGATGAGTTTTAAATACTTGTTCCCTCATGTGAAGAGCGGCGGAATGTATATCATCGAAGATTTGCATACTTCTTATTGGACTGAGTATGGAGGTGGAAACCATCCTAGAACGGCCATTGCTTTCCTAAAAGGACTGATTGATGATGTTAACTTCGTAGGAGCTCATACACACCGTGCGAGCCATCTCAATCTTGATTCTGATACTTTAAAAGAGCTAAATCTATACAGATCGCAGATTGAGTCGATTCACTTTTATGATAGCGTAGCCATCATCATTAAGAGATAGCTAGATGAAGTGTTTATTGATGACGCCGGCGAGCTGCATCATGTCAATGCCAGCTTTAGAGCCGAAGACTTTAGCGAGTTTTGCATCAGGAAGGATGCGGCGCTTGTTTTTGGGATCTTGAAGTTTGTGCTTCTTGATGTATTCCCAGAGTTTTTTCGTGACTTCACCGCGGGAGAGCTTTTCATCTCCGACAACAGCTTTGAGTTCGGGAGAAAGCGTCATAGCAGATGAGAATCTGCCGCCTTTTTTAGCTCCGGGAGCTTTGGCTTTTTTGACGTAGGCAGTTTTAGGATGATTCGTGTATTTGGTTTCGAGGTCGTCGAGTGAATTGACGATTACATCGCAGTCAGGATAGTTTGAACACGAGTAGAAAGTTTTTCCAAAGCGGGAACGGCGAGGAGATATCTTGCCATCGCAGCCAATGGCTACGCAAGAAGGCATCTCAGCTGGCATAGGATCGCCTTTTTTAGGAATGTTGACGATTCCCTTGCACTTAGGGTAATTCGTGCATCCTAAGAAGGCTCCGAAGCGTCCGAAGCGTAGCTTCATAGGTGCTTTGTCTTTCGGACAAACTTGATCCCAGTCAAAGTCATCAGCGTAATCTTCTTTTTTAAACTCAAGGGCTTCAATCGGAGCTGTGTAGTCGCAGTCTGGATAGTTAGAGCAGCCGTAGAAGTATTTATT
>CAZBCR010000004.1:0-34009 GCA_964490565.1 uncultured bacterium | reverse complement strand
CTAAGCGGCGGTCAGCAACATACTGCACATATTCACGGAACATCGGAGCTGTAAGCCCGAGGATTCCGCGAGGGAGGCAGTCTTCTGCATATTTGTACTCGAGCTCAACGGCTTGTTTGATCAAGTCGATGATGTGATCTTGGAACTCAGGAGTCCAAAGATGAGGGTTTTCCTCTTTAATACCGTTGATCAGGTCGATGCCGAAGTTTAAGTGAACAGTCTCATCCCGGAGGATGTATTGGAACTGCTCGCCGATCCCTGTCATTTTGTTCTGACGGTGGAAAGAGAGGATCATGACAAATCCAGAGTAGAAGAAGATTCCTTCCATGATGATATAGTAGCCAATCAGGTTCTCTAAGAATTTCTGAGCGCCTTCAGGAGTCGATGTCGTGAAGTCAGGCTTCATGATGTCTTCAGTCAGCGTCATCTCAAATTGGTCTTTCGCATTGATCGTATTGACTTCGTTGTACATGTTGAAGATCTCGCCTTGGTCTAGGGCAAGGGATTCGACGATATAGTGGAAGGTATGCGTATGGATCGCTTCTTCAAACGATTGACGGAGGAGATACTGGCGCACTTCCGGGTTCGTGACATGCTTAAAGATCGCTAAGACGATGTTATTGCCCACTAAGCTCTCAGCGGTGCTGAAGAAGCCGAGGTTGCGCATGATCACTTGTCTTTCATCAGCGCTTAAAGCTGTTTTAGACTTCCAGGTCTCGATGTCTTTTCCCATCGGGACTTCTGTTGGCATCCAGTGGTTAGCGCAGCCATTGAGGTAGTGTTCCCATGCCCAAGTGTATTTGAGGGGCATGAGTTGGTTGACGTCAACTTTATTGCAGTTGATCAGTCTTTTTTGGTCGACAGAGACCCGTTTGCTCGTCGCTGATGTTTTTTCTTTCGTTGTCATAGTTTTTATCCTTCTAATTTATTGGCAGCTTTCGCAAGTTTCATCACCGATTCTGCAGGCTTTAGGAGCTGCTGGTTCTTCTCGGTCGATTTTAATATTGCTGGAAGCTGATTTACTCTTCATCCAACGAGGTTGCAGACCGCGTTTGTTGATGTCTGTGGTTGATTTCTCAATCTGCGTCGCAGCGACCGATCTTAGGTAGTAGTTGGTTTTCAAACCACGGACCCAAGAGAGCATGTACATCTGGTGGAGTCTTTTTCCACTAGGCTCTGCGATGTAGAGGTTCAAAGATTGACCCATATCTATCCATTTTTGACGGCGGCTTGCGCACTCGATGATCCACTCAGGATCGATTTCAAATGCGGTCAGATAGACGCGTTTGACATCTTCTGGGATTCTTTCGATTTCAGCGATCGATCCATCGAAGTATTTCAAGTCATCGAGCATCTCTTGATCCCAAAGACCAAGTTTTTTGAGTTTTTCGGCTAGGTATAAGTTCGGGATGGTGAATTCTCCAGAGAGGTTCGATTTCACAAACAGATGTTTGTACATCGGTTCGATCGATTGAGTAATGCCGGTGATGTTAGAGATCGTTGCGGTCGGTGCAATCGCCATTGTATTGCTATTGCGCATGCCGTGTTTTTTGATCGCAGCACGAACGACATTCCAGTCCATTCTTGTTTGACGATCGACTTCTAAATAACCGCCGCGCTCTTTTGCTAAGAGGTCTAATGTATCGATCGGGAGTAACCCGCGGTCCCATTTGGAGCCTTTATAGGAGCTATAGGTGCCTCTTTCTTTAGCCAGCTCAGTCGAAGCTAAGATCGCATAGTAAGAGATCATCTCCATCGACTTATCAGCAAACTCTACAGCCTCATGGCTGGCGTAGCTGATGTCTTGGATATAGAGTGCATCTTGGAAGCCCATCATGCCAAGACCGATCGGACGGTGTTTAGCATTGGAGCTTTCAGCTTCTGTGATGGGGTAGAAGTTGATGTCGATCACGTTATCGAGCATCCGGACGGCAGTTTTAATCGTGTAGGCGAGTTTCTTCTCATCGATTCCATCCGGTGTGCAATGGAGTTCCATGTTAATGGAGCCTAAGTTGCAAACCGCGGTCTCTTCTTTTGAAGTATTGAGCAAGATCTCTGTGCAGAGGTTCGAGCTATGGACAACGCCGACGTGGTCTTGCGGCGATCTGATATTAGAAGGATCTTTAAAGGTGATCCAAGGATGGCCTGTTTCAAAGAGCATGCTAAGCATCTTGCGCCAGAGCTCAACTGCTTCCATCTTTTTATGGAGTTTGAGTTTTCCGGTTTCTGCCATTTTCTCATATTCCATGTAACGCTTCTCAAACGCAGATCCATAAAGATCATGCAGATCAGGAGTATCGCTGGGGCTAAAGAGTGTCCAGTGGCCGTTTTCTGCAACGCGTTTCATGAAGAGGTCAGGGATCCAGTTCGCGGTATTCATATCATGCGTACGGCGTCTGTCATCACCGGTATTTTTTCTAAGCTCTAGGAAGTCTTCGACATCAAGATGCCAGGTCTCTAAATAAGCGCACATCGCTCCTTTACGTTTTCCGCCCTGGTTAACTGCTACAGCTGTGTCGTTAGCAACTTTTAAGAAGGGGATAATGCCTTGGCTCTTGCCGTTGGTTCCTTTAATGACAGAACCTGTTGCACGGACATTCGTCCAGTCGTTGCCGATGCCGCCAGCCCATTTAGAAAGCTGCGCATCGTCTGCGACAACTTTAAAGATATGGGAGAGATCATCCATCACAGTTGAGAGATAGCAAGAGCTCAGCTGTGAATGCATTGTTCCTGAGTTAAACAGTGTCGGTGTCGCTGAAGTGAAGAGGAACTGAGAAAGGAGATTGTAGAACTCAATCGCTCTTTCATTTTTTTGGTCGCCTTCGCATAGAGCCAGGCCCATCGCAACGCGCATCCAGAAGATTTGCGGAGTTTCTAAACGTCTTTCTTCATGGTGGATAAAGTATCTGTCATAAAGAGTTTGGATGCCGAGATAAGAGAAGAGATCATCTCTTTTGAGATCCATCGCTTTGCCGAGTTTATCGAGATCGAATTGTAAGAGATCCGGGCTTAGGCGATGAACAGAGATCCCAAACTTGATGTATTTTTTGAAATACGTTCTGTGAGAATTTTCCAATGAAGTATCAGAAGCGCTGGTCTCCATCGATTCGCGGTAAAGCATGTCGCAAAGCAGTCTTGCTGCAACCTTAGAATAAGCAGGGTCGACTTCGATTTTCATCCGAGCAGCCATGATTCCTGCTTGGTCGACTTCTTGTTCTTTAATCCCTTCGTAGAAGTTCAAGATCAGCGTCTCTAAAAGATCGTTGACGGAGACTTCTTTTAAATTACGGCAGGCTGTTTTGATGCGGTTTCTAAGGAACGATTCTTTAATGATTTTAGTCGTGCCATCAGTTGTGATAACCGTAAATTCTCGTTTTCCCTCTGGGTGTTTATCTTCTTGGGTGGCATGTGTTTGTTCTTCAATCGAAGCGCGGCAAAGGATGTAGTCTTTAGCCACTTGGTAATAGCCTTCTTTCATTAATAGGTGTTCGACTTCATCTTGCATCGTTGCGACGTGGAGATGCTCTCCAGACTTATGCAGAGAAACGGCTCTGTCGACAACTTTTTGGGTTAGATCATTGACGGAATCAATCACAGAAGCAGGAGTTTGACCTTCAATATGGCCTGCTCGTCTGAATGATTCTTCAATGGAAGTTGCGATCTTCATCGGATTGAAGCGAACGAGTGTGCCATCTTTTCTGTGGACTTTGAGATTTTGCGGAGAGTCTTCTCTTAAATGGGTGTGTTGCTCTCTATATATAATATAGTCTCTTGCGACGTCTTGGTGGCTCATATTCATGAGGGTGACTTCGACCATGTCTTGGATGCCTTCAACAGTTAAACTCGCTCCTTTCGTAGCTTGAGTTAGGAGCAGGTCCATCACTTGATCGGTAACTTTTTCAACTTCCAATTGGTCGAGTTCTTCTAGCTTGGTATCAAAAGCAATTCTTCTGGTGTCATGAAACGCCAGATCAATTGCGCGGTGGATGCGATCGCGGCGGAAAGGAACGATGCTTCCATTTCTCTTCACAACAGTGAAGCGGTCAATGGCGTTTTTTTCTTTGAGTGAACTCAGGTCTTGCTTTGCGGGGGCTGTGTGTGAAGACTTTGTCATGACATCTCTCATTTTTTTATTTTTTTATCTCAAAAAACTTAATCTTTCTGTCTACCTTCATCCCTGCCTTTTAGGTCAGTTTGGGATGCCGGATCACTGCCTTTTTGGCACCTAAAAATCAGAGGCTTTTGATCTTAGGTTGCCTTTAGGGGCTGTCCCGCCCTCTACTATGGATAGTAGTCGGGGGTATCTAAACACACCATATATAGTAGTGAAAGAACTAAAGTCTACAAAAAAGAAACACAAAATTCAAGCTCAAGAATTTAAGCCACTTGGGAAAAACTCTTCACTTGATTTGATGTGACCATGAGCGTAATATTTCCTGATTTTTTTGGTAAAGAGATGGAAAACAAGATGAGCAATCGTTCTCGAAAAGAAAGCTCATTAAGGATGAGGCTTTTAGCGTATTTGCGGGTAGAATCTGGGCAAAAAAAAAGGAAGGGCAAATGCCCTTCCTTATGAAATCAGAACTTGATGCTAGGCTTATCCAGCACGGTTAGCTAAGATCATTGCTTCAAGAGCTTTGATCAGAGAGTCCTTGTTGTTTTCAGCAGCTTGCTGAGCAGAAGTCGCCGCATCAGCATTCCTAGAGGCAAGCTGTGAGAGACCTTGAGCAGCAGTAGCCATCGCGTCGGCTTTAGCTTTAGCTTCTTGCGCTTGAGCTGCAGCAAGTTGACCACCGGCCTGAGCAGCGTTTTGTACTGCACCAGGTAGGAAGTTACCTATTTTGCCCATGTTCGCTGACATTTTTATGGCCTGCTCTTCTTCCTGAGTTTTAACACGCTCTACTGGCGCCTTAGCAGCGGTTGTAGTAGTCGGATTAGTAACAGGTGCTTCAACATCAACATTGTTGTTGTTTGCAACAACAGTGCCGGCGCTGTTAGTAGCTACAGGAACAGTATCTCCAGTTGTAGGTGCAACTGCTTTAGGAGGGATTTCGGTCATTTCGATATCCATCGAATTTGGATTACTATTCTGAGCTATTTTAGCAGCTGAGTTAGCGTAATAACTTTCCATTCCGATTGCACCAAATCCAACAACACCGCCTCCGATAGCTGATGCAAGCTGACCGAATGCTGCCTGTCTTTGTAGTTCAGCTTGTGATAGACCACTAGCTTCTGTCGCTTTAGAACCAGCTAGGTTCATCTGGTTTGCCGCTTGGTTTGATGCTTGATTCAACTCAATTTGAGCGACCACTTTGTCGTTGTTCGCAGTGATGGCTTCGTTGTAGGCTAAACCACATTGTCCAGCTGCACTGATTGAACTTCCTATCGTTGACATATTGTCTCCTTTATATTGTTTGTTATTTTTTTAATTAAACTAAGTAGGCTTTAGCAGCTTCCATATCAGCGTAAAACTTTGTGTTAAACAATGTATTGAAAGTTTTCATTGAAGATTGAGTATTAGCTTCAATTTGGTCAGACATTTTTGACATCAAAGTAGCAATTCCACTGACAAACCCCATTAAAGCTTGAAGCGGCGCAAGGATTTTTAAAACATCACTCGCTTTAAGTTCATAAACAGCTGTACCTGTGCCTGCTCCTGCTTCTGCGGCTGTTCCAGCAACTCTCGCTACTCTACCTGCGTTATTAACTGCAGTTTCAAGGGATCTTATGTCTACGAGAGATTGTTCTAATTTAGTGCCGAGCTTTGAAAGTAAACTTTGACCTTCAGTTGCACCAGCAGTTGACATGAGTTTACCGGCAACTACAGCAATGATGATTGTTAAGACAATCGTCAAAATCGCTTGGAGCACTGGAATTTTATCAATACCAGGGATCTGAGCTAACAATTGCGGCAGAACGCTAGATGATAAGAGGGCTTGCAACATAGCTTGCAATGCCATTTTCAGCGCAGCTTGAGCAGCAGTTGAACCGATCTCAGCAGCTGTACCAGCGCCTTTTGCTGCTAAGTTAGCAGCTTCACCAGCAGTTCCGATACCAAGAGTACAAATAGTTACAATGACAATCACAATTATTTGAGCAAGTACGTTAGCCCATGTGCTAGGAAGGCCTGCAGCTTCTAGTCCTTTTGCAAGCGCACCCACGGCCATATCAAATAGGGGAGATGCCATAAAAACTGTTACAGCGGTTAGGAGTAATAGTCCTACACCGAATTCACTGGTCAGGGCTCCGATAACAATAACAATCGCAGCAACAATCCATTTAAAGATGCTACCCCAGAAGCTCCATTTTTGAGATTCTTCTAATTGCTTCATGTAATCATCAACTTGTTTACTAACTGTTTGTGACAGAGCTTGAGCGTTGTTTGCTTGAGCTTCTGCAATCGTTGTCTGGTCGACCTGTGATTGAGCATTTGCTTTTGCAATGATAGACTGGTTAATGCCGATTTGGCTCATTAACTGGAAAATCATCGACATCATCGCAGCACGAGAGATTTGGCCATCTGTCCCGTTCGTATCAATCGTGTTATTTGAGTCATTAGATGCATCTTTAACGAGCGATAAACTTACCGCTGGAAGATCATCATTATATTTTGTTACTGGTGCCATTGGGGCTCTCCTAGTTAGTTTTTGTTATATTAGTTTGATAAAAGTTTTGCTAAGTTCTGTGTCCAACCAACAATTGTACCCATCAACTGGATGTTGTTCTGAGACTGTTGTGGCAACTGACTCATAATGTTCTGGACCTGCGAACTTTGTGTATCGATCTGTTTAACCTGAGCACTGTTAGCAGCGACTGCAGCTTGGTATGCTGATTGGGTTTTACTCATCCAAGCAGAGAAGTTTGATTGACCATTACTACCAGTAAAGTTCGCGGCTGTAACGTGTGTCATCTGCCAGAGGAGACCGCCAGTGATTGTTGGGTTGTCACCGCTGGTAACCGATCCGGCTGCGTTCTGTTCGGCTTGGAACTGAGTTGTGAGGTTAGCTGAAGCAGTAGAAAGGGTCGAGAGCAACTGTGTCAAACTAGCTTGGAGGTTGTTATAACTATTGTTATAGTCACAAATACTAACCAAGGCGTGACTGATGTTACCGCTACCGCTGACGACGTGACCTTGAGGTCCTGAGCTAATTGGTGTTGTCATAATGATTCCCTCTCTTTATTTGTATTATGTTTATATAAGCTTAAAGTGTTCCTAACATAATATTAACATAATACTAATTAATTTGTCAAATTAATATTATATTTTGATAAATAAGTCATAAGTTGTTGTTAATTAGGTTGATAGGTATGTGAATATTGTAAACTTTTGATTTTAAATAACTTAAGCCCACTAAGGTTAAGTGGGTTATAACTACTTGAATAGGAGCAACTAAGGCTAACCTTAGTTTAGCTTAATAACGATTGTACGTTTTTCACGATCGTCTGGATCTGGCTTGTCATAGCGCCTAAGAATTGCTTCATGGCGTTCTCTATAGCCTGCATGTTTTGGGTGACTTGCGATATCTGCTGGTTGATCGCAGCTGATTGGCTGTTTAAGGCGCTAGTGGCCGCGGTCAAGCCGCTTGTCATCGTGCTCTTGATGGTAGAATTCCAACCTACTGGGTTAGGTGGAGCTGGAGGGGGAGGGCCGTTCATAGCGTAATCAATACCACTAAAATCGCCCATCGCAGCTAATTGACCCATATTGACGGGTTCATTATTGAAATTAAAATTAACAACAGTTCCGGCCGGTAAATACATGAGGCCTGGTGCTTGGACTGTTATTTGCTGGTTGTTAATGGTGACTATCATGCCCGGGGGAAAATTGTAATAACCGCCAGTACCAATGGTATATTCAGTGTTTTGGCCTTGTGTGGGTGGAAGCGACGACGCTATGTTTTGTGAATTGATCTGGCCGAAGTCTTGTTGTAGCTGTGTATAAACGCTTGCTAAGGAAGGATTTTTTCCAACAAGCTCTTTTAGCTCACTGAGGTTTTTATAAAAGTCTTTCGAGTTAAACGTTGGGGCATTGAGGTCAGCAGTCATATTAGCGACAAGAGCATTTGCCTGTTTAATCGTGCTTAAGACATTAGAATAACCATTGACAGCTCTACCTTGGTCTGCGTCCCGTCCAGTGAACATCTGAGACATAAGGAAGTACAGGATTGCCCAAGGATTGCCTTTCCATTGTTCGAAAATTTGAGCAATAGACACTCCATACATACCATCGATGGCAGAGTTAACGCTTGAGTTTGAACCGCCATTAGGAGGTTGGATGATGCTGCCTAGATAAAAAGTCGCATCATCAGCAAATTGTGAAAAATTCAAGATAGGCTGAGGGCCATTGATATCTGGATCTGCGCCTTTAGATTCATCGTCCATCCATGTTCCACTTGGAGCGTTTGGAATTTGACTCCAGTGATCAGTACACCACTCAGTGATGGTACCGAGATCGTTAATAGCTTCTATATTCATTTTGTCAAAGATATCAGCAGCGCCAGTGATGTTTTGGGTTGCAGCTTGGATGGCTTTCAGGAATGCTGTTGCAGCATCGATACCGGCTTGAAGGCTAGGTTGGCCAACGGCACATCCGTAAGCTGCAAGTTGAATAACGTCTTGGAGGTAGTATCGTGCACCGCCAACATAAATCTGATTTGAAATGAATTGAGCGAGGTTTGAACCTTTAAGTTGTGGATCGTTAATGTGCTCTCCGATGTCAGTCGTAAATTGGAGCAAAAGAAGAGAACCGTTGTAACAGCCGCCTGGATTTTCTTTTAAATAATCCATCAGGCCTTCGTATTGCTGTTCGATTTGGGCAGCAGACGGAGGAGGGACCGAGTTCCAGTTGATCCAGAAATTAGGAGTAGGGCCTTTTGGATCATATGGATAGTTAATGCCATCACCACTATTACCTGGGCTACCAATAACAGGGGGTGCATAGCCTGGAGGAAGACTGCTGTTGCCTATTTGGATGCCTGACATAGTTTTACTATCCTGTTTATATTAATTTATAATGTTTCTAACTTTATGTTCTCATAATGTAATTAATTTGTCAAAATAATATTATAGCATATAACTAAGTTGTAAGTTGTTCTTGGTTAGGTAGATAGACTGTTTATAAGCGTAACATTTTGACTTTAAAAGGCTTAAATCCACTAAGTTAAAGTGGGTTATCGTTTCTTCATGATGAGAGGTTAAGTATGCTTCCATGCGATGTACATCTTGCTGAAAATCATGGAATAAATATCAGAGATGCTATTTCCGCCTCTTGAGGCCCATTGACTATATTTGGAATAGGCTAACGGAAGAGGGCCTGGAACTTGAGGAAGAGGTAAGCCGCCTGGATTTGACTGCATGGCAGTTTTTAATGCGCTAAACTCGGTTAGCATAGCGTCATAAGCAGTGCTGCCGACTCCTTCAAAAGGCGTCACTTCGGATAGGAGGCTGAACATGTTATTCATCATGTCGTTGGCATTCCCTTGTCCTGTAGATTGCATATACTGGGCGTAGGTGGCCATCGCATAAGGAAGAACGGTTGCAGGGGAGAATTGAGTGTCGGGATTTATAGCACTCCAAAATGTGACTCCATTTAAAGCCTTACCCATCGGTGTCGAGAGTAAATCGGCATAGATGACGCAAATATTGACGTAGACATCAGGGTAACCCATTGAAGGAAGGCCTGGACCAAAAGAGATATCTCCAGTCTTCAGGAAAGATTCTAAAGCGTTAAATGCGATCATGACTCCAGGCATTTGATTGTTGGTTGTTGTGCCGGTTCCCCACCAGTCGTTGATCGTTTTACCATTAGCGTCGTTTTGAAAGCCGACGACTTGGTTGTTTGAGATCTGGAAGTAATTTTGAACCTGGGTAGTGAGAGCGCTAATATTGGGATCTGCATTGTTGCCCGTAAAGCCGTATTTTTGAGCTAGAGCCATAAAGTCATTGGCTGCAGCAAGAGCTTTAGTAGGATCAGGATTTGCACCGAAAAGGTACAAGTGTATCTTAGACAAATCGGTAACCGCTTGGAGTTCTGCTTCCATGAGGGCGGCTTGAGCACTGCCAACTGCTGAGGCTCCAGAAACAGCCATTGACCCTGCAGTGTCAGCTAATCTGCCGAGTAAGATAGCCCCAGAAGCTGCTATCGCGTTATTTGCGTTCTGTGGAATTTCACCTGGTACAGAAGGAACGCCAGAGACTGGGTTTATACTCATTGCTACCTCTTAAATTTATAGACCTTTTTGGAAATGCCCGAGATCTTTAAGTAACCCTGCAGTGTCAGCTAATTTGCCGAGTAAGATAGCCCCAGAAGCTGCTATCGCGTTGTTTGCGTTCTGTGGAATTTCACCTGGTACAGAAGGAACGCCAGAGACTGGGTTTATACTCATTGCTACCTCTTAACTTTAGAGAGTTTTTTGGAAATGTCCGAGTTCTTTTTCCATGTTTTGCATTGTTTCCCAATCTTCTTTTTTGAAGTTATTAGGATTGGAAAGAATTTGCTCAGCCTTTTCTTTTGTCAGGCCGGTTTTTTCGTACATTTTTGAAGCAATTTGGTTCAGCTTGTCTTGCATTTCGGTGGCTTCATCCATTGCTTTTGCACGCACGTCTAAATCTTCTGATGTCAATCTTTCGCGGATAGCTTCGAAGAATTTGAGCGTATCTAAAAGAATTGACTCGAGTTGAGGCATGCTGATTTTTTCTGGGTGTTCTACGAGATTGTTCAGAGTTTCCATGAATTTATTAGGTAACATAATTATTATCTCCTTTTCTAACTTTATATTATCAAATAAAGTTTTGTTTTACAATGATTCTATTTTAATTAATATAATAAGTTGATATAGAGGTGTTTAATGAAAGCATTCATTCTTAGATGGTTACTAAAACTGCGTTATCGCATTGAGGTTGAGGGGGTTATGTCTGCCTCAGAGCCATTTACTCTCTATTCTCTATCTAAGTCCGAGCTCGATCCTTTAATACTAGCTGCTTATGTTCCTTCCAAGAAGGGCCTCTTCATGGGGGTGCCTGGAGATAGCATTTATCAATCATGGATCAGGACTGTTTTAAACCTATTCTCTTGGATTTCTCTGCCGATGTTTTCAGAGCGTGCAGCTAAGTTTTTTGGAAGGAGGCTTCTTCGAGAAGCATTGCCCGCATTTAAAAAACAAAACGAGAGAAACTGGATCATTTTGATCGAGGGAGAAAACAATCCTCTTCCAGAGGCGCTGCGTTCAGAAAAAAGACGAGTTATCTTTGCAAATATCGAGGGGATGGAAGGAAGCCGCTTTTTGATCACACCCACAAGAAAACCATTTGAGTTTTGGAATGCGCTTTGCTTAGTCATTCAGAATGGGATTTTTTGGATGCCCAAACGAAAAGTAAAACTGACATTCAAAGAAGATGGGGAAGTTTTTTTAAAGCCAAAATGGGTAGCTCCTCAAGAAGTGCCGGATTTCTTTTGGACAAAAAGAAAGGCTACATTTTCAAACAGTGAAGAGGTTCTATTAAAAGAGATTTCGAGGCTGTCTAAAAAGCCGATTTCTTTCATTCAAAAAGAGATGCGCCTTTATGACGATCTGATGCTCGATTCTTTGGATGTGACAGAGCTTATTCTGACGATCGAAAAAGAATTTCATCATCAGATATTTTTCCCTATGCTCGAAACGGTTCAGGATGTTTTAGATGCAGGAAAAGGAATATCCCGTTTTAAGAAAAAGGAAGAAATTTTAGAGGAAAAAACAATCCCTAATTGGTTAAAACCAAGGCCGGATGTTCAGCCGCCAGAGGGAAAATCAATCGGAGAGGCTTTTTTACGTTCATGCGATCGGATGGGAAGCAGTTTAGCGTGCTCCGATTTCATGACAACGGTCTCTTATGCTCGATTGAAGTCGCTTGCTGTCGGCCTTGTCGATATTGTGAATAAATTCCCCGGAAAAGAAGTTGGGCTTTTGATTCCATCGACGGGGGAGATGTATCCGATTATTTTTGCATTGATTCTTGCAGGGAAGATTCCCGTGATGCTGAATTGGTCGCAAGGGCCGTACTTAATGGATCAAGTGCTGGCAGAGACCGATGTGGAAGTGATCGTGACAACGACGGCATTTTTACAGCATCTTCCGATGGAGCTATCTGAAAAAGCCGAAGAGAAAATGGTGCTCTTAGAAGAGATCAGTTTAGGAGTGACTTTCGACATGCGGCACGAAGCGCTTGAGCTTTGCCGGCTGCCTACGGAAGATTTGCTCCGCCATTTCAAGCTCAATGAGCTCACAGGAAAAGAAACAGCGGTTTTATTATTTACGAGCGGGACTGAAAAAACTCCCAAGGGAGTGCCGCTATCTCATCAAAATCTTTTGTCGAATCACCGCGCTGTTTTAGAGTTTGTTAAATTTACGTCGGAAGATGTATTTCTTGGCTTGCTTCCGCTCTTTCACGTTTACGGTTTTTCTATGACGGGGATTTTTCCTCTGTTGATTGGGATGAAAGCGGTCTACCATCCGTCTCCACTGGATTTCCAAGGCGCTTTAAAGCAGATCCAGCGGTGGCAGGTAACGACAGTTGCAACGGTGCCGACTTTTATGCGGGGGCTTTTGCAATCGGCAAAAGGAGAGGAGCTAAAATCAGTGTGGCGGTATGTGATCGGCGCTGAAAAACCTCCGGCTGATTTAATGGAGATGATCCCAGCTAATGCTGAAGTGATTGAAGGGTATGGATTGACGGAATGTTCTCCTGTGCTGACGCTTAAAAGAGTAAAGGTCGATTTAGGCGTAGGAAAATTGCTGAAAGGGATAGATTGCCTCATCGTAGATCCAGAGAGTTATGAGCCGCTGCCACAGGGGAAGGCGGGAGTGATTCTTGTGAGGGGAGCAAGTATTTTTGAAGGGTATTACCATTCATCGATCGATCCGTTTAAATTGATCAAGGGTCAGAAATGGTTCGATACCCAAGATTTGGGTTTTTTAGATGAGAAAGGATACTTATATCTTCAAGGAAGGCAAAGCAGGACAGCGAAAATTGGGGGAGAAATGATCAGCCTTCCATCGTTAGAAGATATCATTGTAAAAGAGTTCAGATCAAAATATCCATCGCTGCAAGTGGCAATAATGGGTCAAAGCGATCCGAAAAAAGGATCTCATCTTGTGCTGGTAGCAAATAGCGAGCTGATTTTAGAAGAGGTTAATCACGCTTTGAACAAAGCGGGAATGAGTCCGCTGCTTAAAATTTCTGTGATTGAAAAAGTGGCGTCGCTTCCGCTGACACCGCTTGGAAAAATTGATTATAAGAAGTTAAAATCGGTTATGTAAGAAATCGCCTAAGGCGTCGTTGCGTGCCTTCAGGACGTTGCGATCAGAAATTCCAATAGGGGCATTGGCTAAGATTGTGTTGCCATTCGTGGTGCCGGTATAGTTATATCCGTCCCAGGTAGAGCCTGTTCTTTGGACGTAGATACTGCCACCCCCAGCCATTGCGAGATTGAATGCCTTAGGTGGGAGAGTTCCGGAACGAGGAGCAAAGATTTTGTGGTCACACCAGTCAACATCTTTATTTTGGAAAGGGTGCGCATTCATCCAGAAATTGAAGCTGTAGTTTCCATTGGGATTAGTAATCAAATCGAAAAGCGTTGCGGGCTGGCCGGTCGCTTTATTCATAATGGTTTGATCATCGCCCCATCCATCGCGGAGAGTGAATTTATCAAACGATTTTAAGATGTTATTCAGAAGAGCTTCAAATTCAGCCGTTTTGGCTCCGAAGAATCCCTGCGGGGTTGAAAATTTAGAGAAGTCTACGACTCTGCCGTCGGGAGCGACATACTTTTGGCCTTTTTTCATGCACTCAAAGAACTTATAGGCTTCGAGCAGCTCCGCAAGAGCGCCTGAATTGTTGAGGTCGGCGTCTGTTGCTCCAAGAAAAGTGCCGAGCATTTCTTTAGAATAAGCTAAGGCAGAACGAAGCTCTTCCATTGCGGCAATAGTATTGCTAAGAGTCGGCCCGGATGTCGAAGATCTGATCAACATATTACATGTTTCCGTCTAAGAACGCAGACATCGCATCGATATCGCTTCCAAAGGCGACTGGGTCTACGGCTCCAATTGAGGAATATCCAAAAATCGCAGCAGCATTTCCTGTGATTGTATATTGGTCTTGTCCACCGCTACAAACCTGCTGGTCATGTTCATGGATATGGAGTGTATTGCCGTTTGGCGTAGTGATATCATAATTTGAGTCGTCAGAACCAAAGATAGGTCCGTTCCAATGTCTTGAAGGGTTGTCATTGGGGTTAGCCCATGGGACGTTATAGCCCGTAGAAGCTCCGCCAACGTTAAATTGGAAAGAAAAAGTGTCGTTCGGGTGAGCAATCAAGTCAAAGAGCGTTGCAGGTTGACCGGTTGTTTGATCATAAACAGTCGCGGTACCGCCAGCTGTTGGAACAGGAATAGTAATTTTATCAAACGCTTTAAAGATGTTGTCCAAAAGAGTTTCGAATTGAGCGCTGTTTTTTCCGAAGAATCCGCCTGAGTTTTGATAGACGGTAAAATCGTAAACGTGGCCGTCAGGTCCAGTGTATTTAGTACAGTTTTTCAGAGCTTCAAAGAATTGATAAGCGCCTTGCAGTTCAGCCAATTCGTTTGGGTCATTGAGGTTAGCTTTTCCTGCATTCTCAAGAATTGCGAGCTCTTTTTTAGCATACCCTGAGTTTGCAATGAGGTTGTTCAAAGCAGCAATAGTAGCAGCTAATGTTGGTTGTGGAACTGACATTGTTATTACCTAAATTTATATATTTATATTATCTCTATTTTCATTTTAAGCAAAATAGTGCCAAATGTCAACTAATTCTTTACATTTTATTATTGTTGGATATAAGTATCTGATGGTTTGGGGGTAATAGAGAGGGGTTAGTATAAAAGTCTTATGTAAACCATTGATAATCAAACCTTAAAATAGGGGGACTTCTTTTTGGGCGTTTTGAAGGCTCTGGTGGCAAAGATCTGGGAATAATGCTGGCCTAAGAGTTCGGGGACGCGCTCGAGCTGGTTCCATTCTTCGGTGGTAAAATTTTTGTTCTTTTTGAGTTCTTTGATGAACTCAGCCTTGGAAAGGGTTGTCTCTTGCATGGCCTTATTCATCTCGGCATTGATCCGTTCGAACAAAGCCCGGATTTCCTCAGTGACCCTTTTATGGGTCTCTTGATTAGAGCTTACAAGCTCTTTTTCAAGACGGGGCATTTCATGGAGCCCTATTTTGAAGAATTGGATGACTCTTTGAGGTCCTTCTTCTTTGACATTTTCGAAAGCTTGCTGCCAGCTGTAGTGGGTCATAAGCTGACACATAAGGAGTTTTAGAATTTAGAATCAAGACCTATATAAGGACCCTTTTGCTTTTCTTAAGGGATTATGCTAATCTGAGGTAATGAGAAGACAAGTCTATTTAATCCCCAATGTGATTACCGCTTTTGCCTTGGCTTGCGGCCTATTTGTGATCTTCAAGGTCAATATGGTCGAGCCGGGAGAGGGCAGCTACCAGGTGTTATTTACCTCGGTGATATTGATCCTGCTGGCGGCATTTGCCGACCTTTTGGATGGGGCGATTGCTAGGGTGATCCGGGCAGAGAGTGAATTCGGGTTTGTTTTTGATTCGCTGGCTGATGCCGTTTCTTTCGGGGTAGCCCCATCGGTTCTTCTATTAAAAAGCTTATCTCTAGAGCAGGGGACGGGATTATCATTTTTTGCTGTTATTGGAGCGATGATCTATTCGATCTGCGGAATCTTAAGGTTGGTTAGGTTTAGCGTCAGAACAACGCAGGCCAAGGGTAATCTCGAAGAAACAGCAGCTCAGAAGAAAAATTTTACCGGCCTTCCGATTCCAGCTGCAGCGATTGCTGCCGTTTCGACTAATCTCTTTTTCGTCACACCTTATGCAGGCGAGTGGTTTAATTTAGCTGAGACTTCTTCAGCCATTGTGCTGACATGTATCTGGGTTATTTTGGGCTTTTTAATGATCAGCCGGTGGAAGTTCCCGAGTTTAAAAGCGCTTCATTTTAGAGTTCCCTCCTTTCACCTTGTGCTGATGACAGTCATTATAGCAATTTTCTTGCTCTATGGACTTTTACATTTCTTCCCCATCATGCTCTTTGGACTCACGTGGGGCTATATTATCGTGGGAGTCATTCTTTCTGTAATTCGCATGATTGCAGGAAAGAAATCAAAAACCTTAGAAGATTTTGAACCTGATGAAGAAGAGGATTCTGAATGATTGCCATAGCCGTAGCGCTATTTTTACTCGGCGCTTTAGGCTACGTGGGCTATCGTCATCAAAAACTGTTGATACGGTGCGCTCTAGCTGAAGAAAAAGTCAAAAATCAAGAAGAGCTCAGAGAGTCATTCAGGATTGTCTCTGCAGAAGCCTTAGAAAATACGAATCAGACCCTTTTTGAAACCCAACAGAAAGATCTAGAAGAGAAGCAAAAAGCCATCGGTGTGATGGTCGATAAGATCCATGCACAGATGAGGCTCTTAGAAAACGAGCGGAAAACCGATCACGGCCAGATGAAAGAGCAGCTTCATGCACTGATGACCTCTGAGCATCAGCTTAAATCAGAAACTTCCAAACTAGTTAAAGCTCTTAGGTCTCCTGCAGGCAGAGGCCGGTGGGGTGAGATCCAGCTTAAGCGTGTAGTAGAGCTCGCTGGCATGCTCAACCATTGTGATTTCTTTGAACAAGGATATGATCTGACAGATGGACAGAGAAGAAAACCCGATTTAATTGTCCGTCTACCTGGAGAAAGACAAGTTGTGATCGATGCGAAAGTCCCGCTCGAGTCTTACTTAGATGGAATCGATACAGAAAGTGAACCGATCAGATTAGAAAAATTTCGTCAGCACGCGCGGCATGTGAAAGACCACATCACGGTTTTAGGGAAGAAGACCTATTGGGAACATTTTCAGCCGACACCCGAATTTGTCGTTTTATTTTTACCTTCAGAGACGATCTTTGCGATTGCCATGGAAGCTGATCCCTCTTTGATTGAATATGGCGCGGCTCTTGGCGTGATTATCGCTACACCTACAACCTTAATCGCGCTTCTGCGCGCAGTAGCATATGGATGGAAGCAAGAGAGTTTATCGAGACATGCGCAAAAAGTCAGTGATCTGGGACATGAACTCTATAAGAGAATTTCAGATATGTCAGGACATTGGGCGCATGTGGGGAAAGCCCTTGACCAAGCAGTGAGTGCTTTTAATCAAGCAACGGGATCATTAGAGAGAAATGTACTGACAAGTGCAAGAAGATTTACTGAACTCGGTGCTGCTTCTTCTCTCAATCCCATTAAGGAAATCGAAGTTATCGAATCAGCAGCAAGGAAGCTCGTCAGTCCTGAAATGAAAGATGCTTGAAGCTATAAAACTCTATGAGCCTATCCTAATAAAGCTCATTAGAGAGTTTAGTAGAGACTGCCTTCTGAATCTAATTGGACTATTGGTATCATTCCCGGAACAGGAGGAGCAAACTTGGCATCTTTTACAAGCGATTTGATGTGATCTTCGTAATGGTTTCCTGAGAGTTCATTCGTGAAAATTGCAGCTTGATCGTTTGACAGATCTAGCTTTTTATAACAAGAGAACCATCCTCCACATACTCTTTTATTGAAAATGTTAACACCGAAAGCAGGGTCTTCGTCGTTACAATCATTCTCTTCAGGCTCTTCGACAAAGTCAATCAGAACAACTTTTCCGTTTACAACTTTGAAATTGTCCGGCAGAAGATCCATCGTGAGATTTTTAGCGATTGATGCGTTGAAAAATTGTTGGACTTGTTGTCTATGGCTAGCATTTAACAGATCAATACTACCGTCGACCTTTTGCTGGATAATATAGCCATCTTGAACTGCTGTCGCAGCATTATAAATCTCTGCAACGGGTAAGCCGAGGGCTTTGCAGTGGTTATAATTGTCGATGATATTGACCAGATATCCACGTAACTTGTGCTCATTGAAACCGGAATTTTCTCCGTGGAAGGCTTTTAATACGAGTGCCGAGTTATCGATTCCAAGAATAATAGGGTTTTCACTTTCAGCTAAAGTATAAACGTTAGAAAAAGTTCCTTTGGCAAGGTAGGAAACCTTACATTCACGTTCATCAGCCAATTTAAATTCATTTAACTTTAAGGCGTTTAATCGCGTTTCAAAAGGGGAAAGTATTCGCGGTCTTCTACCGCAAGGAGCTGCCTTTTTAGGCGCAGGAGGTGAGATCTGTGAGACGGTGTTATGTTTCCTTATTAAGAAGGCACCAGAAGGAGAGTCTATTTCTTCAGTTGGACGTGCTTCCTTCGCAGCGGGTTGTTCTTTTCGTTTTAAGAAGCTAAAGCTAGTAGGAGAGCGTGGTTGAGGCGAAAGAGGTGACGTTGTTAGATCTGATCTTTTTTTTCTCTTTATGAAACCATCAGGAGAAGAGTCCTTTTCATCAGTTAAAAGCACATCCGTCATGGCATCAAGAGGCCTTTCTTTTAAGAAGCTAAACGAAAGATCATCTTCAGATAATGCTGATGGGGTGGCTGTTGTTTTCTTTTTTGGGTTGAAAGGTGACGTTTGCTCTGAAACATCATTTTCTTTAATGTCTGCAAAAAGGTTCAACTGTTTTGAACGTTTTTTAGGCGCCGAAGGAGGGGTTGCACGTAAATAGTCTACAACGAGTTTTTTCTCAGGAGATGTGGTTGTCTTTGAGGGCGATTGTGGAGATCCTGGAAACTCCACTCTGAAAAAATTTCTAACTGAAGAAGTTGTTTTAGTCGGGCTAGGAGATAAAGGGCCAATTTCTCTTTCTCTTTTAGAAGGAGTTGTTTTTGCTTTAGCTAGTTTATCTAATGCAGTTAGATTAACTTTCTTGTTTAAGTTAGAATTAGGCTGTGAACGCGATGATTGATTAGCCGGTTCAGTTTGAGAAGATGGATGTATTCGTTTTGTCATAAAATTATTTGGTTTATTGTTTATCACCAAATTTTATCATCAAAATAACTAATAATCAATAAATTATTATTAAAATAATCACTTATACGTTTTTATGTATCTAACAGTCATAAACTTATACTAAAAAATTTATTATTATATTAAATAATTATTTAACAATTAAGATTTAAGTGATTGATTTTCAATTTTTTAAGGTGTTTTGTGTAGGATATTAAAGATTAAATGGTTAGTAATGAGTAGTTAAGCATTATTCTTCAAATGAGCTATCCAATCGGGATCTAGACCCGCTAATAGGCGGTTTTGGGGGTAGAATTGGGGGCCTTTTGCCCGGGTTGGATTGAGGAGGGGCGGAAGGCTGTCTTTCCAGGTTTGCCAGTTAGAATCAGCGGGATTTTTGAGGTTTTTAAGCCACCTGCAGCCAAAGGAGACGTGCTTGATTTCATCCTCAAAAATCCCCTCCATGAGCTGGCTTGAGAGGGTATCTCCATTCTCAGCAAAGACTGCCCCATAAAAGGGGGCAAAGTCGAGGTTGGCCATCTCAAAGGTTAGACTCAAGGTGCTGATATAACGGAGCGGGGTAGTCAAATGAGGAACATAGGCCCAAAAGTGACGATAAAGGGGCAGGTCTCCGAATTGGACCCCAAGATCTTGAAGTCTTTTCTGATACCGGCGGACGTGCTCTTGTTCTTCTTTAAGAGTGTGAACAACGCCTTTGCGGAAGTGGGGAGGGGCCTCAGGGAAGGCAAGCAGGGCATAGGCCATGATCTCGACGGCTAAGAGTTCATGTCCGGCAAACCGGTGGAGGCAGACGGCTCGTTTATCGGGATTATTCATTTCATTAACGCGGGGGAGTTTGTCGCGTCGGGTGTGTTTTTCAAATCCCATGCCAGCAGGACGTGTGGGTTCTTTCCATAAGATGGCAGGTCCGGGGCATAGATCTGTAAGGACGTCAGGGCACGAGAGTTTATCTTCTAGACGGTCGGTTGAAAGGATTTGAATGGCCCAGTCGCGAATTTCCATAAAATAATCAGATTTTTCTCCAATAAAAAAGGGGGTCAAAAAATGACCCCCTTAGTATAGAGAAACGACTATTCTACAGAAAGAACGAAGTAAGCAGGAAATGCAAAGTTATTATTGGAGCGAGGAGTGACCAAGAGGGTCACTTTCTTGCCAGCATACTCTTGCAGGTTGATTTGTGTACTATAAACATAAGCCATTGGAAGATCTCCACTTTTTACGATGTGATCAGCAGGCTTATTTTTCACAGGAGCTGTGTAGGGTTCTACAAAGCCTGAGATGCGAATAGCATTTTGTCTTTGGTCTGCATAGAACTCATCGAGTGAGCGGTCTTCATTGCGAGAAGCCCATCCGAGGTAGATCGACTCTTCTACAGGCTCCCACATTTTCATGCGGTCTGTAGGGTTGAGAGCCAGTTCTGTGAATGAAAGAGATTTTTCATCCCCTTCAGAGACTTTCCCTTCGGCTTTGTCTTCAAGGAAAGCAATTTTGCGTTGAGTGTATTCTTCTTGGAGCACATTGAACGATTCTTTAGCTTTTTCAGCAAGATCTGCGCAGTCGGAAAAATCATTCATCACAGTTTGATACTTGTGCTTGATTTGATCGATGTCCATTTGAGGATAAGACTTCTTCATCTCAACTTGTGTCAGCAGTGTTGCAGCGTCTATGAGTTGTTCTGCAGCATTGCGTCGTTTGTCGAGTTGAACTTTAAGTTCTGGTCCGCCGACAGACTCAACAAATTCTTTAGCGACATAAAAACGTGTTCCAGATGGAGGAGAGATCTCATACCATTTGTTATTCAATGAACTGATCACGCCTTGGATATGGTCGCCGCTATTGAGATGTCCGATAATTGGAGCATCTAGAGAAGGGGCGAAACGGACGTTAACTCGATTTCCTTCAACAACACCATCGAGGACAAAACTGCGGAAGACATAAGCTTTAGTTCCTGCAGGAGGTTCAACAGCATAAAAGTCGCCTTTTTTGCCGTTAACAACTAAGAGCTCGCCTTTGCGAAGTTCTTTTACGACAGGGCTTTCGAGATCAGCACTAGCGCGTAAGCGAACTTTTTGACGTTTAATTTTTCCTGTGAAAGGAGAAAAAGGTTGTTCGATAACAACAGGTGCTACAGGAGCAACAGGTGTGAAAGTAGATGGTGCCGATTGCTCTTCAGGTAGTGCAGTCAATGTGAATTCTGGAGATTGAATTTCGACAGCTTCGATTGCAGAACTTTCTGGAGCGGCTATTGTTTCTGAACTTGGTCCATCGCAATAAGCGCTGGACAGACATAATCCAAAAACGACTGTGACATACGAAAGACGTTTAGACATGCGGTAAAATCCTCCTAAACCTATGTAAATTTACTGATCGTCATTCTAGATGTTGCGGTTTTTTTCCACCACAACAAAAGGAATTTGAGATCACTGCGCTTTCTTGAGCGGCTTATTGTTTTCTTTTTTGTTTTTGTTTTCGTTATGGATTTTTTCCCATTGATAATGCTGCTGATCCAAACGTATCCAAAATTCTGCTGGTGTCCCAAAAAATGCTGCGAAATCGCGGGCGGTTTCTTGGTTAATTCCTTGTTTTCCCTTTAAAATTGCGGAGACGGTAAGCTCTGTCCAAGATCCGCCAAGCTTTTCAGCAAACTGACGGGGAGTCAGGTTCATGGGATTTAAAAACTCTTCTTGCAAAACAACACCGGGATGAGCAGGACATCTTCTAGAAGGCACCATATTTTTTTCCTAACTTTTTACTTCAACATTGATTGCATTGTCTTGGTCCCATTGATAAGCAATGCGCCAATTGCCTTCGATAGGGATGCTATATTTTCCATGGGCATCGCGGACGCCAGCTTCTCCTTTTTCACCGGGAAAGCAGCTTTCTAAACTTTCACTGTCAGTGCAATTGAGGATATCCATTTTGCGCTGCGCGACTTTAACTAAATGTGCAGGAAGAAATTTACGGATCGTATGGGTATAAATCCCATGATAGATTTCTTCGCTGACTTCATTTGCAAATGACTTGATCATGTCTGACCTCTTTTTCTCTGTATAGAGGTTCGGTTTATTTTTTGAACAACCAAAAAATCAAACTGAGCAGAATGCTGATAAAAATACAGGTGCCAATCGGAAAGTAGACCTGGACTTTGTCGCTCTTGTAATGAATATCGCCGGGCAGTTTGCCAATTGGAATGCCGAAAAGCCAAATGATTGCTCCAAGAGCAATTAAGATGCCACCGCCGATGATGAGCCATTTCGCAATGTTCATTAATTAAAAATATCATAAAATAAAATTATGGAAAAAGCGACTTTTGGAGCGGGATGTTTTTGGGGAGTCGAAGAGGCTTTCCGAAGAGTCAAAGGCGTCACATCAACGACGGTGGGATATGAGGGCGGTAAAACACTCAATCCTACTTATAAAGATGTCTGTACAGATAAAACAGGTCATGCGGAAGTCATCCAAATTGAATTCGATCCTTCTAAAATTACATATGATGATCTGCTTGGGATTTTTTTTCAGATCCATGACCCGACAACGAAAAATCGGCAAGGACCTGACGTTGGAAGCCAATATAGATCAGTGATTTTTTACCATTCAACAGGTCAGGAAAAAAGCGCTAAAGCTTATGTGGAGCAGTTGAATCTTTCAGGCAGGTATGACGGTCCGATTGTCACTGAGGTTGTTGCAGCCGGCCCTTTCTATAGGGCAGAAGAATACCATCAGAAGTACCATGAAAAAAATGGCGGCAGCTGTTCTTTCTAGAACAAGAACGGGATCACTTTAAAAGGAACCTGCTCGCAATAATCATCCCAAGAATCGCCGTATTTCGTTCTGCATCGGCGTTCATGACGGAAAGCTCGATCAACAAGTAACAGCGTTAAGAAAATCACATAGAAATAAGCTACAGGATTGTTAAAGAAGATCGGCAGCGTCCAGCAAAGGGCTGCTGCGATTTCAGGCACATAATGGAAATGGCGTGCTAACCCCCACCAGCCAGAAGCTAGAAGAAGATTTTGTTTGGCTTCGCCTTCTTGAGTTGTATAGGAAGCGACGATTAGATTGGGTTTTTTACCCCAGACTAAACAATTGCCTTCAGTGGCGCGGACTTTTTGCCGTTGACGATCTGCGAAATAGTTGATCATGATGCAGAATGTTCCAACTCCAAGAAGCAGACTGGTTGTTATCCAGCCCAGATGATTCGGGTGATGGATAAGGCAGAGGGCGGGAGATGTGTAGATGGAGGGAACCCAGACAAGGCAGCCCCAGCAAATATAGTAGCCGGCTCTATCGTGCATGATATCCATGGAACGGAGATATCCTCCTTCCCAAACGAAAAATTTAGCGATGTAAATCAGTTGTAGGACAACTGAGACAACCATCGAATCGCTCAGGCCGTAGAGTTCTTTTTGTTTGGCGGCAAAAGAAAGGATAATAAGTCCCCAGCTCATCATGCCAAAGCGGCAGTTCGTGAACATCTTGATATCCCAGCCCAAAACTCTTGGGTAGAGTTCTGTTCCCCAATAGTAATCAAAAATGAAATTCCCACTTGATCCGCAGTCGGAAGAGGATGGAGCAAGATTCCCCTTAAAGTAGAGAAAGAGGCAGAAGAGGAGGCTGAAACTTACAAGCGCACCTATTAAAGGTCCGAAGTTATCATAGATAATGGTGGCAGGAAAAAGATGGAGTATTTCAGTTGAGAGGAAGAATAGTCCAAGCGTTAAGAGAAAAGAAGGGACGCCGTTTCCCTTATATAGGGGGATATTGCCTTTAGGAGTGATCGGGCCTTCGATGGTCTTTCCAGGAAGGATCTTCATAAAGAGAAGTTGAAAAGCGGAAAAGATCAAGATCATTTTCCAAGCGGTGGCAGAACCGAAAAAGATAGGACCCCAGACATTGGCGACGGTTGAAAAAAATCCTTCTTTTTCAAAAAGGTTCCATAATTGTGTAATGGAGCCCTGGAAGTTGACATTGATATACCACATAAAGATCGCAATAAGAGGAGTGAATACCATTAAGAGCAGTGGAACAAGCGTTTTACGAAGCCAAGGCACGAGCGTTTGCATGGGTTTCCTTCAATTAAAAATTTTCATCATACCAAAAGACGCTTGAGAATCAAGGGGGAAATGTTTAGCCTATTACTTTATGACGGAAAAAGTTGCCACAGTCTCCAATTGGGTCAGATTAAAAATTAAGCCAGAATATTTTTTATATCTCTTGGTTTTTTTAATTCCTTTTCAACAACGGATGTATAAGTTTTTTAAACACGTATCAGCATCGTTAGTTAATGCGGATTGGCAGGTTCCGGTTTATTTTGAAATCCATCTGGATGCTTTTATTTCCGATTTTGTTCTTCTAGGATTAATTTTCTGGTGCTTGAAGAAAGGAATACACTGGAGATTTTTCTGGGAAGGTGAAAATAAGTACTTAAGCTTATTTCTGCTTTTTGCTTTGGCCTCGATTGTGAATTCGAGTTTCGCTTTGTATCCGATTCCTTACTGGCGCTGGATGCATCTGGCTTTACCGGCTTTTCTCTTTTTCTTTTTAAGTCGGACAAAGTTGGAAGAGGGAAGTTTCAAGAAGATCGCTTATATTGTTCTCGTCATTTCACTGGTAGAATGTGCAATTGCCATCCCTCAATACTTCTTTCAACATTCCTTAGGACTTAAAGCTCTTGGCGAGCCGACGTTGATCTCAAAGAATTATGTCGGATCACATTTTCCTATGGCCGATGGTTCGGTCTGGATCTTCGATAAGATTTTTCATGTGATTCGAGAAAAAACTTTTATCATCCGGGCCAGTGGAACTTTGACGCATCCGAATATTTTAGGCGGGTTCATGGTCTTTGGTCTTTTGATGACCTACTATATATATGGGGTCAGTCAAAGACGGTTAGCTTTAAGTTTTGCGATTTTGCTTCAAACATTTTGTCTTTTTATCACCTACTCAAGATCGGCTATTTTTAGTGCTGCTTTGATGACGCTTTTCTGGGTTGCTTTGACATGGTGGAGAGAGAAAAAACTCAGTTCGCTCATTTGGGTCTCTGGAGCAAGTGCACTACTTTGTCTTTGTCTGCTTTATCCTCAGATCTTTCATCGCGGCGGTATTGTTTCTTATAATATTGTGGCTCAAAATTCTGATGGACTCAGGATGGTAGTGCAAAATGTAGGACTTGAGATGTTCAAAGCCCATCCGTTTTTAGGGGTAGGATTTAACAATTACATGCTGGCTTTTCCCATCTTTGGTCCGGGACTTCCAGCCACCTATATTCATAACATCTATCTACATCTGGGTGTGGAAGTAGGTTTATTTGGGGTCTTGTCTTTTTTGGCTTTCTGTTTGATGGTCTTTATTAAGGGATGGAAAAATCGTCACAAACCTGAAGTGGCGGCATGTCTATGTGTTTTCGTGGGACTTTTAGCGATAGGTCTTGTCGATTTCTATCCGCTTTGCCAGCAGGAAATACGGTTGATATTCTTTTTGATGGCGGGTCTTTTAGCCACAGGCTCTACTGCGTATAGTCGTCAATAATCACCGGCGCGATATGGACAACCCCAGTGCTTGGTTGAACAACGTTTCCAGGTGCTGGTTCATAGTTATCAATAATCGCAACGCCGCCTAAGTCTGGAACATGAACAACAGGCGGAGCCCTCTCAGGCTGTATAACTTCAAAGCCTGCCTCTCTAGCATCTGCAAATGGATCGATATCAATTTCTCTTCCGAAGATGTAGTCCCAAGGAGGGATGAAGAAGAAATCGCCTATAAGAGCATTACCGGGATTGGTGACAAAGTCGTTGACGTTGAGCTGTGATCCTTTTGTTTTTTCGCTATGAATATTGGTAATAGTAGGGCGATCGGTTGTTTGGGCTGGAATAATAATGTTTTCAATAACAAGGTCTCTTCCAGAGCTTGCCAAAATCTGCTTGTCTTTGAGGATGATACCTTCATCCATGTTCTTCGCTGTTTTATCTCCAGGGAAGATGTAGATCACATCGCCAGGGGCGGAATGTTTCTCTGCTTCTTTTAACGAGGCGAAAGGCCTTTCAAATGAGCCGTCTCCAGCTGCCGCAGCCATGTTGTCAACGAACATGAATCTAATAGGGTCATCATCATCGTCTAAAAGAGGATCTTTTGTTTTCTTTTTGTCTTGGATGGGGATGATTTCATTGCGCATAATCGGGACGCGCCGCAGGTTTCTCTTCTTTGAGACGTGGCAAAGGCCGTCATCATCCGATCGTTTTTTGCATTTCTTCTTTTCGAAGGGGATATTAATAGAAATATAGCCTTGAGGCCGAGTTTTAAAAATATGGTCATAAGTGATTGCGAATCCTAAAGTGACATACCGGCCAATATCGGCTTCTGCTTTTGCTTTAAATCCGAGAGCGTTGCCGACTTCTAGACTGCTTTCTGATTGTTTGAACAAATAATAAGCACCGACGGCAAAATAAAAGGGTTTCGGAAGAGGGGTGCCGATTTCAGCGTCAACACAAGGAAGTGCTGCTTTAAGCTTCCTTTTCAGAGAAACGCCTCTACCGGAAAAGGCATCAAAATCTTTGGTTTCGAAGTGTTTTTGTGTGCCGACGGGAATATAGCCATTGGTGCGAAAATCGACATATCTGCTAATCCATTCTAAGCCAGCTCCGACTTGATGGCAGAAAAGGTGAGGCGATTGCCGGACGTCGTAAAAGGCATTAGCGCCGATTAAAGATTTATCATCGTTGAGAGGACATCTAAATCCAACCCCCGCATTGCCTGCGCCTTGACCATTATTGAAAACGTGTCCGCGTAGATCAAGGAGAAACTCGACGGATCCTTCTGTCATAAGGTAGTAATCTAGAGAGGAGTAGCCAGTGCTATAACCGACGCCTGCTGCTTCGCGATTTCGGATTTCAATTCTCGATTCAACAGCATGTAAACTGCAGCCCAAAAGCATCAAGCTCGAAACGATGTATTTATTCATATCTCCATTTCTAACAAATAATTTTGCAAAAGGCAATTTTTTTTAAAATTTAGATTCCAATATAAAAAAGTGGACGGAGAAAGGAGAAATTTTGTATAGCTGGTGTTTTTATACGGAGTGATTGCAATGTTTGATAAATTGACTCAAGGACTCATCTATGTTGGACTGCCGGCCGTTGCAGGCTACCATTTCATTTGCAGTAGCATCTTTCTTAATGTTGCTGCTCAAGATGCCGAGGGGTTTGAAAAAGCAGGGAACATTGTTCTAACTCCTGTCCAGTTTCTCCTCGCTGGAAAGGTTGCCATTAAAGATCAGGATAAATATCAAATCCAGCAGAGGTTTGATTATCACAGTTATCTTCCTTACAAAAGTGCTGCTGCGGTTTTCAGTCTTCCGATTTCGCTTCCGCTCGGGGCTGTACTCAAAGGGGTTGGGTATTTTTCTGAAACGACACGCTTGCGTCATCATGCAATCGCAGCAGCTCTTGAGTCAAAAGAAGTGCATCCGAACATCGATTATTATCAAAAACTGGGTATTTCCATGACAGAGGCGCAGCAAGTGCTTGAGCCGCCTGAATACAAAAGACGTCCTGGTGAAGAAAATGCCCTGAAACTAGAAAAAGACCTTTTAAGAGAGATGAGTCGTCTTTTGAAAGATAGCCGTGTTCCTTTTTGGGTCGATTGCGGCACCTGTTTAGGGGCTTATCGTTATGGAGGAGCAATTCCTTGGGATGGAGATATTGATATTGCCATCTTGCAACCGGACTTTGATAATGCAATGCATGCTTTAAATGGTCTTGATAAGACAAAATATCAAGTCCAAGATTGGTCAAATCGCTGCAATCCTAAAACCTATATCCGAGTCTATATCTATGAAAACCGGAATTTCATCGATATCTATCACTTCAAAATTGACCCCGAGAAAAAGATCCTGACAACAATCGTTTCCAATGAGGACAGCTCTTTTATGGTGGAATCGTGGAAAACACTAGAGCGCAGGTTTAAAGTTCCTACTCCTTATGACACGATTTTCCCTCTTAAAAAAGCCTATTTCGACGGCATTGAGGTCAATGTTCCTAATAAAACCAAAGAATACCTCCAGGCTCGTTATGGTGAAAATATCGGCCCTGTAAAGATCTATAATGAGGTGACCGGTGTATATGAAAAAGACCTAACCCACCCCTACTGGCAGCTTCCGCACGTTTATTGATAAGTCTTTGGCTATAAGCGACTTGAAATGGTTGGGTTTTGTCTAGTATTTTCTGTCTAAGATTCTAAATATCAAGAGCTTAACTTTAATTAAAATAATACTTTAACAATATATGGAATAAAGATATAATTAAGACGGAGATAAGAAACAAATATGTCATTTTTACTAAGACTGCTTACAGGATCTACAGAAGCGAGCTCTCAGCCTGAACCGATGTCAGGAGAAGAGTTTACTCGAAGCATTAAGCTTATTAATGCGACGCAATTTGTTATTCCTTGTCCCCGTTTCAAGAAAGAGGCTAAGAAAGTTTCCGAAGAAACAGCTGTGATTCAAAAAACAGTGAATTCTGAAGAAGTCACTCCGGTGACTAAAGAAAAACCGCTTAAGCGGCTTTTTCCCTGGCTCTTTTAACGAATCGTTCCGATTCGTTTGTAAAATTCAAAAGTATCATTAAGCGTTTCAGCAAGAGGCCGAGGATAGAACCCCAATTCTCTCCGTGCTTTCAAAGAGCTAATATTTCTATTGCACCGTATCAACACTTCTAACGTCTCATTTGTATATAGGATCGGCGTATGGGTAATAAAACTATAGGCTTTTGCTAGAGGAATTCCCATCCGTGCCAGCCATTGGGGTGTTGTGAATTTTGGAGCTGGTTTTCCTGTGATTTCTTGCACAAGAAGTGCCAATTCTTTGACCGTTTTCCACATTCCAGAAATCACGTAACGCTCTCCCGATTTCCCTTTTTCCATTGCAGCAATCGCTGCTTTAGCGATGTCGCGGACATCGATCCAATCAAAACCTCCATCAATCAAAGTCGGGATTTTCCGATTATATAAAGCGATGAGCCCTTGGCCGAGCAGCGAGGGCTGAAAATCATGAGGGCCGACGGCAGCTGTCGGATTAAGAATAATCGCATCGAGTCCTTGGGCGATTCCTTTTAGGACTTCTCTTTCTGCATCTGATTTTGTGATGTCATGCATGAGGCCTTCGTCGCCTACAAGCGCTCTATTTTCATCGAGCTCTTCTTCCGGCTGCTGCTGAAGGGCATGGATGGAGCTAAAATAGACAAGTCTTTGCACGCCGGTCGCAAGGCAAGCTTCAACGATATTCTTAGTGCCGGTGACGTTCACAGATCTGACGGTTCCGTCTTTATCGCCATCAACAGAAATTTTTCCTGCAGCGTGAAAAACAACATCAACGCCTTGAAGAAATTTATGCAGTCCTGCGCTATCTAAAATATCTCCACGGACTTTTTCAACATCTAATCTTTCTAGAGAATTTGAATTGATATGAACAAGGGCTCGGACTTTCATTCCTTTTTCAAGGAGTGCCCGGCAAAGATTATTCCCAATATGACCAGAAGCTCCGATGACTGCAATTAACATACCTAATCTCCAGAGTGATAATGTAGTCATACAGGGAAATAAAAACAATGGCCTAGAAGATGTTCCCTAGAACCAAGGCTGGGCTTGGATTTTCTTCCAATCATCGGCGTATTGTTCAATGGATTGAGCTGTAAGCTCATGTGTCTCTATGAGATCATTAAAGACGTCTTCCCGGATTGTGACAGCATCGATGCCGATTTCAGCACACGATTTGATCTGTTCGGTAGTTTTAGGATTGATCGCTATAATGCGAGTCCTCATCTGATAAGCAGAAATAATTTTTTTAACCGCTTCTAACTGAGCCAGGGGATTATCGCCCGATTTCATGATGCGGGAGAAATAAGGAGCGACCCATCCGGCTCCGCCGAGTGCAGCCACTAAGGCTTGTGTAGGTTGAACAATACCTGAGGCCATCACGGGAATTTGCTCTTTGGATAAGGAGTAGATAGCTTCAAGACCTCTTTCAGTAACGGGGACTTTAACAACGATTCTTGGAGAAAACTCATGGAGCGCTTTTCCTTGAGAGATCATTGAAGGAACTAAATCTTCAAAAACTTCAACAGCAACAGGCCCTGGTTGCGCAGATAGGAGTGCTGTTAGAGTATCGCGGGGATTAGAAACCAGCATGGAAGGGTTTGTTGTCACGCCATGAAGGATGCCCCGTTTCTGAGCTTTTTCAAGTGTCGGAAGATCGATTGTATCTAGCCAAATTTGCATATTCGGATAATAGTTGAAGAGTAAAAATAATTAAAGCCGGATTGTTAGGAGCTCTTTCCATTCTGTTGTGAAATGGGGAGATTGATGGCTAGAGAGCGGTTTCCACGCACGAGAAGTTCCTTCTGCAGCAAAAAAAATCGCTTTCTTTCTTTTTTTGCGGTTGATCTCATCGACGATATGCATCAGATCTTTTGAGCCGGACGCTTGGAAAAAATCGAGCTGGGTCTCATCTTGCGGCGAGATGTGATGGAACATAATACCGGCTTTTCGGTACGACTGTCCCTCTTTGTATAACTCAGAGAGAAGCTGATGAGCATGGCTGATCAGGTGGGGCGTGTATGAAGTCGGCATAGCAAGAGCGCGTGAAGCTGACCTGGGGAATCGATCTTTTCCGATCACAAAGACGCCCATATAGGCTGCAACTGAATATTGAGCGCGGAGTTTTTCAGCTCCATTCGCAGTAAAGGTGGCGACAGCTTCTTTGAGATCTTCTAACGAGTCGATTAGCTTTCCAAACGATCTGGAACAGACGATCCCTTTTTTGGGAGGAGCAAGCTCTTCTAAAGCTAAACAAGAAATTCCACGCAGTTCTAAAACAGTCCTGAGCAGCGTAATGGAGAAGTGTTTTTGGATCCATGCATCACTCTGTGCGATTAATTCTCCGACATAATAAATTCCCAGTTGATTGAGCGAGCAGGCGATCTGAGAGCCGATTCCCCAGACTTCTTGGACGGGAAGTTGTTTAAAAATAGCAGCGGGGTCATTGAGATGACAGATACCATCGGCCCGTTTCTTAGCCAAGTCGTTTCCGACTTTTGCCAGGGTTTTTGTTGCTCCGATCCCGACAGAAATGGGGATGCCTGTCCAGCGAAGCACACGGGAGCGGATCTCAGATGCGATAGTTTCAGAATCGACCTCTAAGAAAGCTTCATCGATCGAATAGATCTCCATCGGAAATCCAAAATCTTCTAAGACGGTCATGACACGCTCGGACATATCGCCATAAAGAGCAAAGTTAGAAGAAAGGACAGCGACGTTGTTTCTTGAAAAGGTCTCCCGGCATTGAAAAGCAGGAGCTCCCATGGGGATTTTCAAATCTTTGGCTTCTTTGGATCTTGAGATGACGCAGCCGTCATTGTTGGACAAAATCACGACAGGACGGTTGTGAAGTTTGGGATTAAAAACTCTTTCGCAAGAGACAAAAAAATTATTACAGTCTATTAACGCGTACTTTGTGGATGACATACGTCACAATGCCCCAAACTTGAAAGTCCATTTCCGGAGTAATTTCCAGTGCTGCAAACGCAGGGTTTTCAGCGACTAAAAAGAGCTGGTCTTTCTTTCTTAATAGACGTTTGACCGTAAACTCGCCATTAATAATTGCAACAGCGATCGATCCGCTTTCTGCTTGCAGAGATCTATCGACAATTAAAACATCGCCGTCATAGATCTGGGCATCTCTCATTGAATGGCCTTCAACACGGACAAAAAAGGTCGAGGCCGGATGAGCGACGAGCAGCTCGTTCAAGTCGAGTTTTTTTTCGACATGGTCATCGGCCGGGGAGGGGAATCCAGCTTGCACAGGGGCTAGGAAAAATGAAAGCTTCATAACTGCATTATTAGACTAAAGGGGAGTTAGACGCAATCCGTAGACTTTTTTTACTGTTTGCGGTGGATGAGTTTGAGCTTATCATCGATTAATTTCATGAAAAATCCCGTGATGATAAAAGTATGGACAAGACGGGGAAGCAGAGCCGGAAAAACCAATGCTTGAACAAAGCCATCTCTTTTCGCCAGACGCTCAAGCGTACGGTAAAGCGATTCAGACACAGCATCTTTACGCTGCCGTTCGATGGCTGCAATGTAAAAGGGTGCTGTCAAGACGACCTGAACAACCCCTGCGCAGGTACTCACGGCCATTCCATGAGAGGGGTATTTTGCTTTCAGCGGTTCATAAACACTGAAAAAAATAGCCGAGCTTAAAGCTCGATGGCTCCATGCAGCAGTAAGGCCTTTTGTCACAACAGACGGGCCGATGTTACGCCACTTTTGTCCTTGGATAAAACGAGTGCGGGTTGCGTTAAAGAGGTTAAAGAGAAACGCCTCAGAGCCGCTTGTTAATAAACCGAGCGTAAATCCTCGGACCGCGGGATGTAAATCGGTGGGAATGTTAGAAGAGAAAAAATGCGTTGCAAAAGCCTGGACAGGGGTTCTTGTAATGAATTTTAAGGCATTGGGTTGAAATCCTTTGCCATAGTTTGCTAAGGCAGTTTCTTTTAAGACCTGAAGGGTGCTTTTGCGCTGAAGGATTTCTTGGGTTCCAACGACCTCAAGGGGTGTTCCAACAGCAGCTCGGACGATTCCAAAAAGAGAGGGCGATAGATACAGCCAATAAGAAGAGGGTTTTTCAATAGGAGTTGCCATTTGGGCGTAAGTTATAAAGAACAGTAGAAGTTTTTTACAAGTAACTTGTTAAATAGGAGGAAGATCGAACAGCAGAAAATGGCCGTTTGCGCTTTCTAGTTTCAACTCAGTTTCGTCAGAAATTGCAGCACCATCGCCGGCTTGAAGAGTCTTGCCGTTGCATGTCAGAGGGCCTTCAATCACTTGGATCCAGGCTGTCCGCTTAGGCGTTAGGGTATAAGAGAGCTTTCCTTGCAGGCGAGAGGCAAAGATTTTGACGTCTTGATGGATTTTGAGCGATCCGCTTTCTCCTTTGGGGGAAACAACTAGACAGAGACGATTTTTTAAATCTGAGAAGTGCTTCTGTTCATAACCTGGGGTCAGATTTTTCTTATCGGGAAAAATCCAGATCTGGAGCAGGTGGACAGGATCTTTATCGGACGGATTGGCTTCACCGTGGCGGATGCCAGAGCCAGCGGTCATTCTTTGGACATCGCCCGGTTTTATCTGATTGCGCTCGCCAGTGCTATCGGTGTGTTCTAGGGTCCCTTCGATGACATAGGTGACGATCTCCATGTTCGCATGACCATGGGTATCAAAACCCTTAGAGGGGGCGACGCGGTCTTCGTTGATGACGCGGAGAGAGCTAAATTGGACATGTTCAGGATCGTCATACTCTCCAAAAGAGAAGGTATGGTAAGTGTCGAGCCATTCGAGATTAAAATGGCCTCTATCTTTAGACTTGCGAAGCACGATCATAGGATTGTCCTGTGTTAAAAGAGTCTGAGGGCTATCTGAGAATAGATAGCCGAAAAGGAAACTTGCAAAAAGAAGACTTTTCCAATTCACATAGACTCATTGCTTTCTAGAACTCTTATACAAAAATCCCAAATAAAGCGTAAGCAGGCAGATAATGAGATGGACCCAAGTATCTGGCATATTGTTGGCAAAGTATCCTAAGATTTCTTCATCTCCATAGCCAAAGCCCAGTATGGCTATGATCCCATAAAGGATACCAAAAATTTGGAAATAGATTTTGCAAGCAAGCAGGCTGCTATGGCTAAGCAGATAGGCCATAAGACCTGTTGCTAGATGAAGGGTATTGGTGTAGGCGTTGACTTTGAAGACACCTAAAAAATAAGAATCGATCGTCAAACCGGGGATGAAAGCCAAAAGGCCGATCAAAAATAAAACGATCCCAAAATCTCTCGCACATTTTTTATGGCTCATGACACTCCTCACCTATTTCAGTCTAATAAATAGTTTACTAATAACGTTTCAAGGAAAAAGATTGCTAGAAAACGGTTTTCTGGCGTATGTTGTTCGTTGCTTTGTGTTCTGTTCTCCGTTTGGGGGGTTTAGCTCAGT
>CAZBCR010000003.1:29639-34737 GCA_964490565.1 uncultured bacterium | reverse complement strand
GGAAAACATGTCGAAATCATCAACCATTCCGCTTATCCCAAAGACGATCCGGAATTATCTTCTACTTTCATCGCAAATTTTGGGGTTGAAAAAGAAAAAGCACTCGAAGAGCTTGCAAAAGCTCAGTCTATTTACAAGTCGGCTTATGACAAACTCGATTTTGTTGCGATTAGAGAATCTTTTAGTCTCAAAGAAATGGAAAAAATTGGGGTATCAGCACCTTTAAGTTTTGACTGCCTGCCGCTCTATATCCGAGATCACTATAAGAATCCTAAACAGATCCAGCAAAAGACGCTTGTTCTTGCAGGCTCAGTTGCCTATACCGAACCAGGAGCAAAGCTGCTATGTCAATATCTGGAAGAAACTGCGAAAGCAGGATTTCAGATTAAAGTCTTAATCGGTGCTAAAGCGTTTCCAGCAAGAGATGATAAAGCCTTTGTCGAGTTTTTAACCATGCATTGCAAAGCACCTTGGGAGCTTGTCGATGCGACTTCGATGGATCAGTGGCTAGATACGATCAGCAATGCAACGCTGCTCGTTTCTGGACGCTTCCATCATTCTATTGCTGCTTTTTGCCTCAACACGCCGTTTATTTCTCTCAATAGCAATACACATAAAGTCCATGCGATCTGTTCTATGATGGGAGAGGAAGGGCCTCTTCTTTATTCAGATCCTAAACTTTTGGATCAATTGAACTTGAGGACTGCCGCGATACTCTCTTCTCCAGCTCCTGATAATACTGAGAAAGTGAATTTCTTATGCGAGCTGGCTGAGAAGAACTTTGACGGATTAAGAGCCCTTGCTGAGATGCAAACCCTAGTAAGTCACTAAATTCCAAGTGATCGCGTATCCTAAAAAAAACTTTATAAATACTCTATTGCCTTGAATGGATTGTCCCTAGTAAAATGGGGGGATCCGGCCATTTGGCGGGGTGCAATTATATGAACCATCAAAATGAGTCTACATTTTTTGGATTAGATTCGACGCTTGTCCTGTTTGGACAAGTGGTGGTGGTCGTGCGTACGCACACTTAATAAAACTGCACTTCTTACCCGCCCCATCTTTTTTCTCCTCCTAGACTCTCAGAGATCAAAGCCTTTAATGGGCAAGAAGTGCCAACCATTATAGGGAATAGTTATGTCAACAAAACCGCAATCATTGCCGGCAGAAAAAATACGGCAATCGAGCCTTTTTACAACAGGGCTTGCTCTCTTCTCCATGTTTTTTGGAGCAGGAAATTTAATCTTCCCTCTTCTCATTGGCAAATCTGTCGGCAGCAATGTCTGGTTTGCTATTTTTGGTCTTGGGCTGACAGCGGTTATTGTGCCTTTTTTAGGACTTGCAGCGATGGTGCTTTTTCAAGCTGACTATCATCGTTTTTTTGGACGTCTTGGAAAACTCCCTGGCATGATGTTGCTGCTTGTTTTACAGCTCATATTAGGGCCATTCGGGGTTATTCCGCGGCTTGTCACCTTGATGCATGCAACGGTAAAGCCTTATCTTTTTGATATGCCTCTCATGGTATTCAGTATTTTTGCTGCGGTTCTCATTTTTGGATGCAGTTTTAAAAGACAGAGGCTGATTGGTTTTCTAGGTGCGATATTAACACCGATCCTTCTCCTTTCTCTGACGGCCCTAGTGTTCTTTGGTCTGACAAGTGACTCTACTTTGAGTCCGGCAACTTCTTCATCAGGAGATGGTTTTCTCCAGGGACTCGTCGGAGGGTATCATATGATGGATCTCATCGCGGCATTTCTTTTTGCCTCCGTTGTTCTTCCGCATTTCCAAAAAGAGACTGAGCTAGAGCATCCCGCGCAAAGACGACGATCGCTCATGAAAAAAATGGTCTTTTCTAGTCTGATCGCAGCAGCTCTTTTGTTTCTGACATATATTGGGCTTTGTCTGATCTCTGTTCATCACGGAGGGTCAATAGATCCTTCTCATCCGCAAGAGCAGATGCTCAGTACTATTGCTGCTAAATTGTTAGGTCCGGCTGGAGGCTGCATCGCAGCAATTGCTGTTGTGATGGCCTGTTTAACAACGGCGATGACTTTAGTTTCGATCTTTGCTGATTATCTGCAAAAAGACCTATGCAAGGGGAAAATTAGCCCAACGCTAGCCTTAGTTGTTACTCTTGCGATAACCACGCTATTTGCAAACTTGGGATTTGGAGGCATCGCTGCATTTTTAGGTCCTATTGTGCAAATAGTCTACCCAGGTTTGATCCTGCTCACAGTACTCAACCTTTTGCATTCTTTGTATGGATACCGTTTGGTCAAGTGGCCGGTCTTTTTGACTTTTGCAGCCTCAGCTGTAAATTATTTTGTTTAATAGAGGATTTATTCAGTTGTACGGAAAAACAGTACAACTGAAATTCAGGTTAAACTGCAAGATTTTGACTTTTTCAGTCTGCTGAGCTAGCATCATTTCTCACGTAAAAGGAGTCAAATGAATCCCACAGAGCATCCGCCTCATTCTAGGACAGAAATTAAATTGCAGTGGATTGCCATTGCTTGCATGGCTATTGGACTCGTCGCTTCGATTTATTTTCATGCCCACATTCTAAAAGCAGAACGGATTGAAAATGAACTCTCTTCCTATCTTCATCTCAATGACAAATACCATTCGCTGCTGTTTAAACTCATCGATAACGACAGGGAAGTGTTTCAAAAAATAGACAACGCTACTTTGCAGAAAAACAAATACATCATCTACGAACTCTTTGAGCTGTTTTCTACGATAGGTGCTGTCGAAGGGTACTTTAAAGAGCTCGATAAAGATGTCTGGCCTACTTGGAAAAGGAGACTGGAATTCCTATTATCCAAACCTGCTGTTCAATATGCCTGGGCATCAAGAAGGCATTATGCTGAACATATCTATGAGCCTCAATTTGTGAAGCATGTTGAAAACATCATCGCTTCCCATCCCGTTTCAAAGGCTGCAGATATAGCTCAGCTAGATAATGATTAGGCTCTGATTTGGCTTACAAATCGCTTTATGCTATACAGCGGACATGGAATATCTCTTAATCGGTCTTAGCGCTTTCTTGGCCTCTTTGGTGACGTTTTATTCGGGGTTTGGACTTGCGACGATCCTCATGCCGATTATCGCAGTGTTTTTTCCTCTTCCGATTGCCATTGGTCTGACAGCTGTTGTGCATTTTGTGCATAGTTTGCTTAGAACCGGGCTGCTTTGGAAAGCGATCGATTGGAAAATTGTTCTAAGATTTGGAATTCCTGCTCTTATTGCGGTGATTCCTGGAGCGTTAGCTCTAAAAGAGCTTTCTAAGTTTGCTCCGCTGAAAAAATACACTATTTTTTCTATCGCAGGTGAGATCACCCTTTTACATCTCTGTATTGGTATCCTATTGATTTTGTTTGCCACGATGGAGATGTTCCCCAATAAAATCAGAGTGAAAAATCTAATGCTGGGAGGAGCTCTCAGTGGATTTTTTGGTGGACTATCTGGTAATCAAGGAGCTATCCGGAGTGCATTTCTCATCCATACTCATCTAGGAAAAGAAGCGTTCATCGGCACTAATGCTTTTATCGGGGCAGTCGTTGATATCTTCAGGATTGCGATCTATAGCTGGAGTTTTGGGCAGCTCTTGGTTTCTATTGATAAAACTCTTTTGTGGTCGGCAGTGGGTGGGGCTTTTGTAGGGGTCTTTTTAGGAATGATCCTGCTGAAGAAGGTCACGATGACCTTCATTCAACAGATCGTAATTGTGTTATTGTACTTGCTAGGAGCTCTTCTAGCTCTTGGGATTATTTGAATAGTTTCCTTGAACAACTAAACTTTTAGCTCCACCACTGTCGCAACCATTGCATGGTGATCTGAAAGAGCATTCCGAGAATCGATCTTGCCATCTACTTTTTGGTAGGCAAATTGTAGATGCTGGTTAATTAGCGTAAGCTTAGGCTTAGGTGGAGTGTCACGTTTGATAATTGCCAGTTGATCAATCCACTGATCAGAAGGGTCTTTGCTCTCAGGATATCTTATTTTATTGAGTTCGTCGGTGTACGTAGGGCTTTCAGTCCAGACCTGATCCAGCACAGTTTTTACGTCTTCTGTCTCAGGCTCTCTATTAATATCGATGTTAAGATCTCCTGCAAGAAAAACGGTATCGACATCTGTAAGGCTCTTAGCATGGGCGTGGATTTGAGCTAATTGAGCTTTCCTTTTGGCTGCATCCACTGGATCGCTGCCAGCCTCCATGTGAGTTCCAATGATTGCAAAGGCAGGCCTGCCGTCCTGTGCGGGGATTTTCAAGGTGATAAAGCCTCGTGTCATCTTCCAGTCATTTGTCTTAAAAGGAGTAAAAGTATAATCGGTAACGGGGGATTTGGACATGATGATGAGACCGCTTTCAAGTCCTTTGTGATTTGGGCCGTTATGGGTAAAGATATGAGCGTATTTGTCTTTAAATTTTTCGGTGATTTGATCAGTGAAAGAGGCATCCATAAAACATTCTTGGAAGATGACGATATCTGGGTTCTCTTTATTAACTTTGTCGGCTATTCCAGGTAATCGATGTCTAAAAGGAATGCTTCCGCCGCAAGTGTAGTTCATGCCGGCTGGGAATCCTAAAATATTCCAAGACAAGATTTTGGGAGTCTGGGTTTTGACTTCCTCCACTTGGGTGCGAATGTGAATGAAATTTTTCTCTTGTTTGGCAACAGCAAAGTGGTGAAGGATATTTCTTCCGACTCCTACTACAACAAGTCCTAAAGAGAGTAAGCCGAGTTGTGGAAGAGAGGCTCTTTTGAAAAGAAACGTAGCAGCACCTGCAAGAACTGCGGGACCAATCAGGCGATAACCGATTTCTCTGGTCTTTGTAGAGCAATTATCAAAAACCTTGGGATCTAAAGGATTGCCCCATCGTTTAAAATATTCGATAACTCGGTAAGTGGGCTGTGAGACAAATCCATGCCAGCTGTATAATCTTTGGGCTGTCGTAGAATCAGACCTTTCGGAATCGACGGACATAAATACCTTTTTAGCGTGTGTGTTAAATCAAAGCAAATGCTGCACCTGCAATCAGTGCTGTCTTATGAGATTCTACAAAGTTAGGGCAGAGTCTGTAAGTTCCGTAAGC
>CAZBCR010000003.1:27126-29539 GCA_964490565.1 uncultured bacterium | reverse complement strand
GAACAGCCAGTCAGATGACTAGTGGCCCAAGAGACGGGATCAGTTCCTATCCGAACCGTCCTTAAACCTAGGGAGTCGGCAAATGCCTGGTCGGCAAAACGTGAAAGAGCGTAAGCCCCAGAAGCTGCAACGATCAGTGCCATGATGACCTCAAAATTTTAGGATATTATAACCTAGTTAGAGAAGGTTTTCAAGTCGCTAATATTTAAGTAGATAAAGGTTTTTTCAACTGTTGGATTAACCAAGACTGTTTATCTTTAATGACTTATGTTTAATTGTGATAATGATAATATTTTTAATTCTTCTTACAATGCCAGTAGCATTGCAGCGGATCTGCAAAAGCATGGACATAGGCCTGGATATGGCCTTCTTTCACGAGTGTAAAATCCTTCACTAATTCATCATACTCAGCAAGTGTGCGGTAGTGTGCATAGTAGCCATCCTCGGTATTTTTCACTCTTCTGACTCTGCAAGATTCTCGAAAGAAAAACTCGCCATTTGGTTTCAACCAGCGATGAATCCGATCAAATAAGATCTTCATTTGGTCATCTTCTAAGTACATGAGAAGCCAGTGAAGAAAAACAAAATCAAAAGAAGAGTCTTCGAATTCCAATTTCATCACATCAGAACAAATATAATTAATGTTGGTTAGATCGGCATGGTCTTGCTGATTCTTTTCGACGAAGTGGGGCATTAGATCAGTCGATGTCACATGATCTGCTTGAGAAGCAAAATGACGGGTGAACCGTCCGATGCCGGATCCAAGATCTAAAACTTTTTTTTGTTTGAGGTCTGGAAGGTAAGAGATAATTTCAGATTTCTCATGGATGTCTAGGTAGGGAGCGTTGGCGCGTTTGTACATCGCTTGAAGAGTCGGATCTTGCTGTTTCCAATATATTGAGACTTTATCTATTCTCCGTCTTGTGGCTATGTCGCTTTTATTTTTCTTATCTCTCAATCTCTCCGTCCCTCTTTATCTGCGTTTTAGGCAGCGGTCTATTCCTTTCTATGCCCGAGGGGTCGGATTTCTTGAAGATATTTTTATTGTCCTGGAGCTTTTTTTGCTGACGACCGTTTCTATTCCTCTGGCAGTTGTTACAGGTCTGATGATCCATCTGGTGCTAATGTTGGATAATATTCTTTTCAATCAGATGCAGCTTAGGCTACGGTTTTCCTATCTGATTCATTTTCAACATGCAGGTTCTTTTTATTCTTCAGCCAAAGAGCTGGGGCTTAAAAAGTTGATGGGAAGTGCATTGGGAATTTTAGTTCTTCATATCACGGGATATTTTGCAGTTTACCGGCAATTGGATGCAGAGGTCTCATTGTTGGAAGGAGCGATCATTTTGGGAGCCGGGGCTATTGCATTTGCTCTGGCTAAAAGACTTCCAAAGAAAACCAGTTATGCGATCGATAACTTTTTTTTCAGTCAGCAGATGAAAATTTTCCAGAAGAAAGAGGAGCAATCGGCGGCGGCTTCTCTAACTTTTCCTAATGAAGCGTTTCGTCTTTTGGATGAAAGTTATCCGCTTTGGAGGATGACAAAAGGTTTTGAGGGAGAAAAGCAATTTGATCTCAAGATCGATTCAGAAGAAAAACCGCATGTCATTTTACTCTTTTTAGAATCGTTTTCTTCTCATGGACTCGGGTATGAGAAAAAGGCGACGCCAAACTTTGATCAACTCTCTAGAGAAGGGATTCTGTTTTCGAATTTCTATTCCAATGGAACATTTACTTACCGAGCGATGCTCGCAGGACTGTTTGGGCTGATCGGAGGAGATACAGCGAAGGGACTCGGTCCCTATGTGAATGTCCCTTATGAGGGGCTTCCTCAGCTCATGAAGCAAGCGGGCTATACTTCGGCTTTTTTCCATAACGGATCGCTGAGCTTTGATAAGCAGCGAGAGTTTTTAAAAGACCATTTCGATTTGCTTGCAGACAGAACTGAAATTGAAGATTCTCCCAATCAGTCGACAAGCTGGGGAGCTCACGATGAATGTCTGATGCGCTACACGGCTGATTGGCTCGAAAAACAAGAGCAGCCTGCATTCATGACGCTATTTACGATTTCAAATCACCATCCGTGGATACCGCCAGAGCACCATACGGCTCCTGTCTTTGACTCAACCTTGAATCTCTCCCATCAAAGATTTTTGCAGACGATGCATTATACAGATCATTCTCTGGGACTTCTCATGCAGCTTCTGAGAGAAAAAAATCTCAGTAAAAAAACGGTGCTGGTGATTGTCGGGGATCATAGCCAGCCGCTGGGACAGCATCAGGGTAACTTTTATTATTCTCGCTTTCTCTATGAAGAAAATGTCCGGGTGCCACTGCTCATTGTGGCAGATGGAAGAATCTCAAAACCGAAGACTATTGAGGATATTGGAAGCCATGTCGATCTTCTTCCGAC
>CAZBCR010000003.1:25570-27026 GCA_964490565.1 uncultured bacterium | reverse complement strand
CAGCATCTCTGAGACAAGAAGCTAAAGACTATTTCCAATTGATCTATGAGCTGCATCGGGACCAAAAAATTATTCCCTCGACTGGAGGCGACTGTCCGCCTTCTGCCGTCAGCTTTGATTTTTCGACGACCATGATCACCGATGGAGAGTTGATTCAATTAGCATCGGATCATCCGAAGATGGAAAAACTCAATTTGCGGGACTGCCTGTTGATTTCCGATGAAGGAGTCGCTTTTCTGCTTGCCAAATGCGAGTGCTTAGAAGAGTTGAATCTCAAAGGCGTGACCGATGTAACAGATGAGGCTTTTGAGCAGCTTCCAAGAGAAAGACTTAGAACCTTGCATATTTCTGAAGCGGCACTATCGGATCTTGGGCTTGAAAAAATCGTGAAGGTTTTCCCTAACTTATCTATTTTATCGCTGCAGGGAAAAAATCTGACTGATCGAGGGATTGAGGCTTTAAGTCAGCTTCGCAATTTAGTTCGTTTAAAAATTCTGCAGATGGATAACATTTCAGAAGAGGTTTTAATCGGCGTTTTAAAGAACAATCCCCATTTAGGGCATTTGGTGTTGCAAGGTTGTAAAAACGTGTCAGATCGAACTTTAGAGGCCTTGCAGACGCATCCTTTGGAGCTGCTGTGGATTTTAGATGCTCCGCAATTGACAGATGAAGGAATTGGTTATTTAGCAAAGCTTCCCATTCGATTTTTGACACTGGAGGGATGTTCGTTGCTCACAGACAAAAGCATTGCCTCTTTGAAACAGCTTAATCTTGAATCGGCATATCTTAACTGCCAAGGATTGGTACATCTATGATTCCTCATCCGTCTTGGATTGAGATTGATTTAGAGCAATTGCGGAAGAATATCTCAATCATCCGCAACCATATTGGCAGCAGTTTATTCTGTTTGCCGGTGAAGGCCAATGCTTATGGCCATGGACTATGCGAGATCGGCATAGCCGGACAGCAGGCTGGGATAGATTATCTTGGCGTGGCGCATTTGCAAGAGGGCATTAGGCTTAGGAAGGCCGGAGTGAAAATTCCCATTCTTGTTTTAGGAGCGATCCATGAAGATCAGATCCATGATTTAATCGATCATGATCTAGAGTTCACGATCAGCTCAAAATATAAGGCTGAATTGGTGGCTGAAAAATCTAAAGGACGCAAATGCCGCGTCCATTTAGAAGTCGACACGGGGATGCAGCGAACAGGAGTCAGGCCTGAGACAGCAAGAGCAATTTTCCCCTACCTGAAGAGTTTAGAAAATCTCGAAGTGGTCGGGATTTATTCTCACCTGGCCACTGCGGATAAACCTCAAGATCCTTTGGCAAAAAAACAGATTCAGGCGTTTGAAGCACTCATCAAAGATTTAGATGCACCACTCATCCGTCATCTGGCTAATTCTGGAGGGACAGCCTTCTTTCCAGAGGCTCACCTCGATATGGTCCGGCCGTCT
>CAZBCR010000003.1:21444-25470 GCA_964490565.1 uncultured bacterium | reverse complement strand
ATTCGAGGGAAAAGATTTCCGATTTGCGGAACGATCTGCATGGACCAGTTCATGGTTGATGTGGGGGATCATGAAGTTTTTGTGGGAGATGAAGTGGTGCTCATTGGCAGGCAAGGAAATGAAGAGATTACACTCACAGAGATCGCGCAGCTTTGCGATACAATTCCTTATGAAATTCTCTGTATGCTCAACGAGAGGATTCCGCGAGTTTACTTAGAAAAAGTAGGATCGTCCGGCAAATAATACCACTGAGAATAAGACAAGTCCCAAAACAGTCGTAAAGAACGCCCTCCAAAGGCTGAAGCGCTGGGTTTCGGCAACCGTTTTAAGCATCACGATAAATCCGTAGATTAAATTCGAAAATATCCCTGCATAAGAGACAATTCTCACAATCAGCGGTAGTGAGCTCATGTCTGTCATGTTAAAAGTAAAGTTAATCAATAATAAAAAAAAGCCCACAGGAATCGTGCTGATGAGTGTCCAAATAACAGCGCCGCGTGTTTGAGGAAGCGTTCCCCTGCCATGGAAGCATTTAGCAGCTGCCCAGATGGCAAATGTCGCTGTGTAGATAATCACAAAAGATCGCAGTGCAACGAGAGCAAAAAACAAGAGAATCAATTTTAACCCGTCGAGAGAGAGAAGAGGAGCAACTGTAATTTTATCGAGCGACAAAATGAAAGTTCCGAGCTGGAGAAAATAGACACTGCAGAGCATCAACATGAGCCAGTGATGAGAAATGGGAGATTGCTGGAGATAGCGGATGATCTCTCTGGGTTTATACCAAATTGAAACTAACGAACTCGTTTGCATGAGCAACATTCTCTGACCAGCGTTGATTAAGATCAAGTGGTCATGCTTTTTCGTGGCTCGTTATTTTTTTTTAAATTAATATCTTCTACGTTCTGCAATTCAAATTTCAAAAATTTGAGAGGGATGTATGCTTTATATTTCTGGAGAAAGAGACACCTTAGCCCAATTACAGGTTTTAGAAGAGATTACTGGTAGTCCAGACGATTATCGAAAAGCACTTGCCGAACTCAATCCAGAATTATTTAGAAGACTTTCTAAGGGTTTTAAGCAGCTTCCGCCTTATACGCCGATCTACTTAGTGTCTATGCCTAGATTTGAGCCCCGCCATTCCGCCGAAGTCGTACGTATTGTGAGTGGATTTTCAGAGGGAGAGCGCAAGACACTACGAACCATGCAAGAAAGCGAACTTGACATCGTTAATAGCGTTACGGTGATGGATACGTTGCATGACTATCAATCTTATCTTTATGAGGGTAGGAATTGGTTGGAAGCTCCCATTATTCAAACGCCGCTTTATCAGTTGAACCAGGCATTAAAACAAAAATATTTGATCAAATCGAGTGGTGAGACCCTCAAACGTAAAGGTGAAATAGCAGCCGGAATATATAACGAGAGAAACGAACTGTTTCAATTGATGAAGAAAAGAGATGAGTTAAACCATGAATTCCTCAGAATAAAAGGAGATAAAAAAGCGGTTGCATCAGCTAAAACAAAGCTCGAACTGCAAACGAAAGAACTGACAGCTCAAATTAAGAAATTGCTTCCGAAGCAAATCGTTGGTTCCGCAAAGAAACATACCCATGGTTTTACTCCCATGCAAGCTGCAATCTTAAGAAGTCAATCTTCCAGTCTTAAGTTAGCTAGGAAGGGAGCTGCCAAAATTAAAGTCACGCATTTAGACAGAATGACGCAAATGGGCTTGAAAACGTATCAATCGATGTCGAAAGGATTTACGTTCTTGGGAAATGCGGTAAAGGGCGCTGCGACTTATACGAATTTTGGACTCGCTGCCTATAATGTCAGTGCAACCATTCGCCAAGGCGGAGATGCTCTCCGCACAACTTTTATTGAAGCATCGTCGTTATACGCAAGTGATCTGCTGACCGCTGCAGGAGTCGGGGGGCTATCAACTCTGGGAGGTATTGCCATCGGTGCTGCCACCGGCAATGCTGCTATAGGATCGATGATTCTAGTGTGTTATCCTATCCTAGGATGGGTGTTGCTAATAGGTGCTGGAGTGGTGACAGCAGGTGCCATTTCTTATACTGTCAAAGGGGTGACTGAAAGGCTCTATGACAGCTTTAATAATACCTACATCAGAAAAATGGTTTTTGAACTAGGACGAGTGATATACCCTCAGTATAGATCTCTGAATGAGGTAATTTAGCTAAAATGACTTAAACGTCATCTCTAAGGCCAAGAGTTCTTGCTTTTTCATAGCTCGTTATTTTTTTTTCAATTAACATTTCTTTCGTTCTAAGATTCAAATTTCAAAGATTTGAGGAGGCTGTATGATTTATATTTCGGGACAAAATGACTCTCTAGCTGAGTTGCAAGCCCGTGAAGGAATCCCAGGCAGTCTGGACGAGTACCGGAGAAAACTAGCTGAACTCAATCCTGAGTTATTTCGAAAACTTCCTAAAGATATTAAGCAGCTTCCGCCTTATACGCCGATATATCTAGTAACCGTACCCAAATTTGATATGCGTTACTCAGCAGAAATTGCGCGGATTGTGCAGGGATATTCGACACTGGAGCGTCAGACGATTAGAAATATGCAAGAAGCTGATCATGATATTGCTACCAGCGTAACAACGATGGATTTAATGGAAGACTTTCAAACCTTCCTTTCAGACACGAAAAAAACACTAAGTGAGCCCATCATTGCAACGCCTGTCTACGAATTTAACCGTTCATTAACACAAAAGAGCTGGCTTAAGATGTCAGCTGAAACACTCAAGTATGCAGGGGATTTCACAACGATGACTCGTGGTTTCAGCGAGAAAAACAAGTTGTTTGAATTGATGAGGCAAAGGGATTTGTTAAATCACGAGTTTCTTGAGCTAAGAGGTCTAAAAGGATCGGCAGCAGCGGCAGCTAGAAGAAAATTAGAAGGTAAAACCAAAGAATTGACAGCTCAAATAAAAAAGCTAATTCCTAAACATGTCGCTGCGTCTGCGAAAAAAAACATCCTGGGTTTGAAGCCAGAAGATGCTGCCAAGGTCAGAGCCAATTCTACCAGTCTAAAATTAGCTAAAAAAGGCGTAGAACAAATTAAAACGACTCACTTGGATCGATTGACCACTTCAGGCTTGGCCCGTCTTCAAAAGATGGTTAAAGGGTTTAAGGTCATGGGCGATGGTGTGAAGAAGTTTGCGACTTATACCAATTATGGACTAGCGACTTATTCAATTGCTGAGGCGTATGCGAAAGGTGGTAATGTCGCTCGTACGGCTTTTAGAGAAGGGACATCGCTATATGCAGGGACGCTGCTGAGCGCTGCAGCAGGCGGAGGTCTTGCAACTTTAGGTGGAATAGCGATTGGAACACTGGCCGGGGATGCTGCCTTGGGAGCCGCGATTCTAGTCTGTTATCCAGTGATTGGATGGGTTGTTTTAATTGTTGCCGGAGCAGCTGTTGCAGGTTACATCTCCTACCAGACAAAAGAAGTCTCCGAAAGGGTTTGGGATGCATTCGAGAGTGGATACGTTAAGGAAAAAGCTCTTCAACTTGGAAGCAAGATTTTTGATGAGTTCAAGTACTTGGGCGAAGAGCTGATGAAATATGCACCATAGGATCGGACTTCATGATCGAAATCGACATTATTAAACAGTTGCAAGAGTCAAAACTTGCAACTGATGACATCTCACCGCAAAGTTTTGACAAGATCGCAGATCTTATCGAAAAAGAGGATATGGAAAGTGCTCTAGCACTCATCCAAGAGGCTTTTAGTGAAGGGAATTTTGACATGCGTCTGGTTTCCTATTATTTTTACGACGATTTTGTGAAGTCTGGAGTAAAGAGTTTTCAAGAGACTCTTCCGATATTCATAAGTCTAGTCCAAGACCATTGGGAGACCTTAAGGCCCTTTCAGAGAAAAGACAAGCAGATCGAGAGCAGCTTCAATTGGTTCTTTACTCAGGTTATCAATAAGCTCAAGTATAACGAGAGGCTCTGCAAGGACAACAAAGCTCCACTTTGGTCTCCCGAGATTCT
>CAZBCR010000003.1:0-21344 GCA_964490565.1 uncultured bacterium | reverse complement strand
ATAACGAGAGGCTCTGCAAGGACAACAAAGCTCCACTTTGGTCTCCCGAGATTCTCCGCATGGATGAGCAAGAATTTGGACAGCTGCAAGAAACGCTGGGAAACTTCAATAATTTCTTTCAGGAAAAGTGGACCCAATCATCCGTAAAAGAGCGCTTGGGCCATGTGCTCAAAAAGATTTCAGATTTAAAGCCGATGCTCGTTGAAGAGCCTGAAGTGATCGAAGAACCGGTGCAAGAGGAAGTCGCTGAGCAGGAAGAAATTGTAGAAAAAGCTGCACCAGAACGTCCTGTTGATGCCAACTTTTTCGAAACGCCCGAAATGGTGAACCTGATCAAAAAAATTAAAACATTCGAAACACTCGCAGAAAAGGGGAAGTTTCTCAAAGCTGCGCTTGTTTCAACAGATATTTCCCAGGCGATCTCCAATTTCGATCCTTGCTTCTATTTTCCTAAGCTGTTTTCCACCTACTTTAATCTACTGGCCCGGCATTCTTCTTCGATTGCAGAGCAGTCGGAAAATCAAGAGTCGCTCGAATGGAAGGCCCTGGAAAGATTATATAAGACGGATCTCGATCAGTTTACGAAGTGGTGATGTATGGCACTTGCCACCAAAACCATCCAGGAAAAGATTAGGAAAGAGATTCAGCGGTTTGATGTTTTTGCCTTGCTCAAGCTTTTAGAGAACTTGGGATATAAAGCGTCTGATATTTTCTTCCAGTCCAATCCCAGTTTATCGTCCTGTTCTTCCGTTTGCCACGACATCATTTTCAAAGGAAAAGAGTATCCGCGGATCATTCTGATTGTGAATATGGGTCTTTTTTCAAACCAATCTCCCTTACCCAGTTTTTTTAGACAGAAGATGGATGAAGGGTCGATAGACCCTGTATCATTTACCAAGTATCTCGGATTTTTTGATCACTATATGATTAAGACTTTTTTTGGTGTGAGCATGCCAGAAGATAACGGCTGGTTTTTTCCCGATTGGAAGGAGACGCTCCGTGAGTATCTGAAATTTTTGGCTCTAAATAGTGCAAGTACGCTGCAGCTTTTTTTTCAGCTCTGTTTCCCTGAACTCAAAGTCCGGGTGGTGAAATTTCCCCGTGTGATCAGCTTGCACAGCGCTTCGATTGTTTTAGGATCGACGATCCTTGGAAAAGAGTCTTATCTTCAGAAGAATGAAAAATTGACGATTTCCAGCCTTAAAGTACTTTTGACAACAAGCGAACCGCTAACCGATCTAACAGTTCCTTGGGCTTTTGAGATTAGGAATAGAATTGCCCATTTGATTTTCCCACTCCTTGAGAGGGTTAATATCTATCTTCAGGTGATTCTCGTGATGGAAAAAGTTAGACATTCAGCGCATTTATCTAAAACAACCCATTTAGGCTATTGCTGCATTGGGGAGAATTTAAGACCGTTTCAATTCTGTATTTTTTCAGGCAATCCGAAGGATCTTAAGTCTTAACGAGAGGTAGATATTTTAGATCGAGCATTTCTTCAAAGTCATCAAGCAATGCAAAGGTATTTTCATGATCTTGAGAGAAGATAGACGTTTCTAGTTTCTCCAACATCAGGGGAAAGGGAGGGGTGCTAGGCAGCTGCTTTTCAATCTCTTCTTTCAGAATTCTTAAGTAGAAATGAGTCTGGTTGATGGTTTCTTCGCTAGCTATGACCGGAGCTTCTGTTTTCTCTTCCAGCGTGGCTGCAGAACCCTCCCTGCGCTGGAAAAAATTTTCTACGTAAAGATCGTCCATAAGAGATTAGAATTCCATGTTAGAAAAAACAAATAGTCCTAAATAGGTCGCCACTAAAACAGAAAAGGCGAGGCCATAGTAATGCCATTTGCCCATTTTTGTTTTGCGGTAAGAGTTGGAATCTTCTACAACATTCTCTTTAAGGCTGCAGTGGGCAACTTGGATTTTTTCTTTGAGCAGGTCGGAATATTTTGCAAGCTGAGTCTTAGAATCTCGATATTTGCCCTTGAATCCGCTTTTGAGCACAAAGTAGAAAGTTTCGTAGACTAAAGATGGCATAGTGGGGTTATCTAATATCTCATCGATGGTTTTGAAAAAGACCTCTCCTGCCGTATAGGCAGAATAAAAATCTTTCTGCAGCGGCGTCCATCTTACTTTCAAGTGGTTGTAGTTGAATCCTTGCATCTCCTCATCGACAGCCGCAACAATGGCAAATAGAATCAGAGAAGAGTGTTCCTTGCCTAATTTGAGCTCTAAGCTTGTCTTAAGCTGGTCAAGGCAGAGTGAAATTTTATTTTTTGTGATCTCAATGAGTTCAGGAGTGATGAGACCCTTTCCAAATGCGACTTTTTCCTGATTGATCTCATTGAGATAAAAAGAAATGTCTTGCCATAGCTGATAGCTCATACTCTTTTCCTTGTTTTATGATGAGAGGCTTTTTACTTTGTGTGAAATGAACTTTGGTTTCGATTTCAAAATTGGGGAGCCAGCAATTGAGCATCCGATTGACATAGTAAAAGAACAAGAGGGCGACTTCCCACCGTTGTCCACCCCAGTCTTTGAGAAAAAATTCATATTCAATGACAGAGCTGAAGTTCTTTTTGTCGGTCTTTTGATTAATCTTTAAATCTTGGATCCAATCAGGGACTGCATCAAAAAAGCTCTGACTTAATTTTTTCATGCCATTAAGAATAAACAGTATTTCATTTAAATTTAAGTGGTTTTGATTTTTTAATGACAGAATCCGAATCAAGAAATTCGGATCGTCTTCAATTGTTTTTTCATGGCGGTACATCGGTCCAAGCAAGCGGACGCCAAGACCAAACGATTGAGCTTCATTGAAAAGCAGTTCTAACTCCTCGCTCAAGTGATTTGAAAACCACGGCTGAGTCCATAGCGCTAGGACTGCTACGGTTTTAGGATTGTCGAAAGCATCGGGAATATCCAGGGACATTTGCTGATTGAAATAATCGACTTCATAACTCTCTTTGCCAACACCTAAGATCCCAGGCTTTAATGTTTTAGCGCCTTGAGAGAGCAGTTCAGAAACCGTAATAACTGTATGGAGCTCAGATTTTGTGCTCGCTTCAGGATAAAGAATGGGATAATGGTCTTTGGTTCCATCGCAGAGAATCGGGTCTGCATAGCCTTTCTTGAAATTGACAACCGGAACAATGAAGGGAACCAGCGAATCAGCATTGAGTTTTAGCGATTCGGGCCATTTTTCATTAAAATCAATGCACAGGGTCAAGGTTTGCCATCTTTTCCCATGGGGAGGGATATTAAAAGAAATGAAAAGCTCTTGTTGGGGTAAATGCAGAAGAGAGCGGAGCTTTTCGATCTCGTGCATGAAGACATCTCTTTCATCGTGATCTGAGCCAAAACGTGCTATGCAGGGAAGGCCTTGCCCGCTCTCAGGTTTAGGCGTGTCATAGAAAATCTCAATCTTTTCCAGTGATCGCTGCATTGCAAAAGCAGCTTTCAAGGATGAAAAAAAACTATTCAAATGGTTGATGTAGAGCTTAAGAGTCCCGACTTCTTCCGTACTAATATGGAGTGAAGAATACTCCAACGTGCACCGCCAAAACCTGCCTTCTGCCCGAGTAAATTCGAATTTGCTCATAAAAAGAGGATGAACTTCAAGAGAGCTCAGTGTCTGAAAAGAAGCTTTTTGATGATTTGGCGTCTTGAAAAAAAGTTCTGATCCCACAGGCAGCGCAACCTTTTGCGGATAACGGAGAGATGGAGTCACCTGCATCATGGCAATAGCTGGTAGTGGATTGACGAGATAAGGGAAGTACTGCCTAAACAGACGTTGATGAATTTGTGTAATCCGTTGGACTCCCTGGACTCTTGCCCGGGCTCCGAAAAAAGCAATCGATTCAACCAACCGTTTGGTATAGGGATCTTCAGAATCTAAGGGAGTATTTTCAAAAAGCGTAACGTTAGAAGCTCTAAACTTCTCAATTTGCTGGAGTTCTTCTAAAAAAGCTTGGTAGATTTTGTCATCCAATTGCATCGGCTTGCTCGATAATATTCTGTTTCAGCATGTTAAGCACTTGGTAAATCTGAAGACTTTTCTTCTTGGAGAGCATTCCACGATTGTATTGCTCAATGCACCAGTTGCGATCTGGGAGTGAATCGTTCATTTTTGGGATTAAGGGATAATATTCGATGAATTCAGGAATAAAGACGGCGCCGATCCTGTTGCTGATTTGAGCTGAGACTTGGCTGTTCCATTCTTGTTTTAGTTCGGTTGGAATGTCTTTTTTTGCAGGATTTACAAAGACCAGCAAGATGAATTGATGATGAGAAACCTCTCCCATCTTTGGAAATGTAATCAAAATACAGCTCTCTACAAAATCAAGCTCCGCTGCTGTCTCTTCGATCAGTTCGATTGGGACTGTCACTCCTTCACGCGAGGGCAAAAGAGCAGAACTGATCAGGTGGTTTTTATCAATTTGAGAGACTAAGAGATTGCTCTGCATCTCATTATTCTCTTTGCAAGACGTTGTTAGGCTTATGAGACCAAAACCTTTGATCGAATCTTGTCCGCTTCCGTTAATGTCTTTAAAAGACCAGGGTGTGCCAAGGCTAGGCTTCATAAAATAGTCTAAATCTTTGGTCGTCGGTTTGGAAAAAAAGAGCACACCGCCTAGAGAATTGTCCATCAATAGATGGAAAGCGGGGATCTCTTCTAATTTATTAGACTGAACAAAGTAGCGCCACGCATGGTGATGATGGTGCAAAGGTGTTTTATAGAACCCTTTGAGTTGCTTTGGCGCTCCTGGATTTTTCGACCATAATTTTTGGTTCGCAGGAGAGATTTCCAAGAGGTTAAATTTTTCACCTTTGATGATCTCAGGATCTTTGATCAGCTCGGCTTCTGAGATAAGAGCAAGAGTTGCTCCCGCAAGCAGAGTCATCAGCGTGCTGCACGGCTCGCATCGAATGGGGCATGAGTGAGCTGTTCCATGTGTCATCCCAGGCTTTAGATTCAATGTAAGAAGTCCATCTCGCAAAGCATGCATGTAGGTTGTATGAGCATCGAGCGGCAGAATGCAATAAGGTTCTTTTCGGTAGAGAGCTAACGATAGCTGCATGATCTGATCACTCGGATATGCAAATGAGGCAGGTTCGTGGTTTATATCGTCTTCAGCGAGATTATCGATCACGATTGATGGGCAGAGGTCTTTGGGCACCAAAGAGTCGCCTGGCAGCGTTATAACGAAGTCTGGATCAATTTCTTCAAGAAGCGCCGTTAAATGATCTTTTCCTAAAAAAAGGCTATCTACCGGCAGGAAGCAAATGATTAATCCCAACCGGAGAGCTGTCAAAAGTGCAATCAAGAAGGGGATCCCAACTGGCATCAGGATTACGACGAGGTTGCCAGTTTTGACGGAATTTTTCAGCCAAGCCTTCACTTGAAAATTTACGTGCCGGTGAAGTTTTTTAAAGGTCCATGTCTGGACAAAGCCGCTTTCTTCGACGTGAATTAAAGCAGCATTAGATTCGATATGGCGGGTGACGCAGTCGTGATAGAAATCATATTGCGTGCCGAGCACGCTTTCTGGCGGTTTAGGAGAAACGGTTTTTTGCAGAGCGATGAGAGAGCTCCAAAATGGAGCAGGATTGGCAAAGGTTGTCTCCATCCACTCTTCGATTTCCAGAGAAGCCTCTGAAGCTGGGGCTGACCACCAACTCGTTCGAAATTTTTCGGCATCCATATTAAAATGCTCTGACGGACTTTATTTCGTTTTCACCTAAAAGAAATTTAACTTTGCGGCCCTCTTTTTCATCGGTGAGATATTTCCATTCTTCCCCAGGATGGGTGAAGATGAAATAGACACCAACAGGCTTATCATCTTTGTTTTCGACTTCGATGGTTTTGGTCTCGCCCGGAATAAAACAAGTTGCATTCAGCTGCGAGGGGTCTTTATCTCCGACCATGGCTTCCGTTGCAATTTTTCTATAATCATCGGTTAAAAATTGGGAATAATCCGCTGACTTGACAACGACGTAAAAGGGAGTCCCTTGGTTGGTCTCTTCACTTGTTCTGATCTGCAAAACCGTCTTTGTTGCCACTGGCTTCTCATCTTCTGTCTTAGAAAAACAGCCCATCAGCAGAATGAGCGGCGCCATCCATAAGAGTAATTTCATACCTTTTCCTAAAAGTTAAGCAGTTTTTGAGGGTTCGATTCAAAAAGGAACGAAACGGGTTGGGCATCCTGCCCTTCTTTTGTCGTGAGCGACCAATCCCACTTATTATCCAGATGCTTGCCTTCTTTGAGCAATGCAAAGAAGCTCCAAAGAGTCGCAGGCGGCTGAACACTTCTGTACGATTTGCTGCTCGTATGTTTGTTCTTCACAGTCATTCCGACCAGAGAAAGGTCTGTCTTCCACCATTCGATGCTTAAGCTTTGCCATGTGGGGTCAGAATTGATGTTATGGACCGATTGGGCTCCTGACACAATACAGGAGTTCACAAGCACTGTATTTGTATCTTCCTGTTTGGCAAACGGCACAGGGCATACTTTCACAACCAGCGGCTTAGGGTTGCCTTCAACATCCCATAGAGTGCGGCCGATTTTTGCAATCCGGTTGAACTGATCATAAAACGATTGCTCTAATCCTGCAGAAGCCCCATCAAACGGTACCCAAACTCCATCTTTTTGGATGCAGAAGATCGACATCATCTTTTGAAGATCGGTATAGAATTTGGACTTGGGATTAAAGAGTGCGTTCACTTCGTCGACACCGGCAATAGCAGTTTCATTTGAATTGAAGGGGAATTTTGCAAAGACCACTTCAATCTGTGGATTGATCTCTGTACTCCAATAATGTTCCAAAGTGCCCTTGAGCTCGTTAAGGCCGAGATCATAGAGGAGCATCACAGGCTTGGTGAACAAATGCCTGAAACGATCTGGAACACCTAATTGAGTCAGACATTCTTGCACCTTGTTAAGGTAAGAGGCAGGTGTTTTTTGGAAGATATCCACGGTCATTTTTTCAATGGAGCTCAGCTGGAGCGGATAGGCATCACTAGCTAAAGCCGCTGCTGGAATTTCTAAGTCGCTCAAGAGCTGTTTCATTAATAACTGGTACTCTTGGATAGGAGCTTGACCATCTTTTTCTGCTAAAATATGATTGAGGAATGCAAACTGATTGAGCTCCTCAATATATTTCAGCGCCATAAACGGCTCAGAAAAACTGCTTGTCTCGTGATGGACACTCCTTAAAAACTCATAAAAACCTGAAGACGATTTAGTTAATTCTGTCAGCAGCCTTTGAAGATCTTTAATCGAAGTTGCTTCGATATTGTATGAATCGAAGAAATGGACATACTTGTCTTGGTAGGTTTTGACATAGTTCGTCGATTCTTTCATTAAGAAGTTGATGAACCGTTTTTTCTCTTCAGGATTGATTGTCAAAGACTCAACAAATACAGCCAGCTTTTCTACCGTCGACCGAACCTTTCTTTCATAATCGATCCTAGAATAACGTCCTGGAATTGTGACATTGGTTTTAAAGAACGGCACTTGGCTTTGGGCATAAGCCAGCGTCTGCAGGGGAGTTTCAGGTGTGTTATTAAAGAAAATAGAGCCATCGGTACTTGTATTTAAAGACATGTACTCTTGAAGGGCCTTTTCAATATTGTGAGCCACGACTTGCTGTGTCCAAATGTTGGAATCAAATGAGAAGGCATGGTTCATGAGCGGAAAATTGTAGAGCTCATTTTCTGATTCTGCTTTGGTTGAAAACTCTTTGATCATGACAAAGAACTGAGAAGGGCTCATCCCTTGTAGGTTTGTGGGAGGAACATAGGTCTGCTTGAGGAAAACAAGGAAGTTTTCCAGGGCATCGACGTTATTTCCTATCCAGTGCACAGTCTTGATATTCTCATTGTCGACAAAGCCTTCTTCATCGAGAAGTGTTGCCATGCCAAATACCAGAGGGTCGTTACGCAGCCTTGAAATCGCCGTTAGAAGCTTTTCTGACTCTCGGATAACCTCTTCATAGGTCTGTTCAACAAAAATCGGCTGCAGTTGAACTTCTTGGAATTTCTTCAAGAATGCAAGCCATGGCGCCCTGCTTGTCAGAGAAATGAAAGGGCTGGCTTTGCTCTCGCACAGTTGCTCAAGGGGAACCGGTTCAGAGCAGTAGCTGATATAGGTTCTCAGGAGATTTTCTTCGATGTTAAGCGTCTGGGCCCATTGAGAAGCATTTTTGAGTACAAACTTCCCAATGCGGTTATCCGCTGATGAGCGCATCAAGGCAACAAAATAGAGATATTTCAACTCTCCTTTGTTTTCCAAGATGGTCTTGCGGTATTCCGGCTCTATGAGATGCTTTCGGATCCGATGGGCAAGCCGGTTTTTCTCCGCCTGCAATTTTTCTTCAGAGAAATGGGAATTTACTGAAGAGAGAAGATGCGTCGCTTTATAGTTAGCAATCTTGACCGCTTCAGGCACAACTTTTTCTCTAAAAGTCGTAAATTGGAGTAGGTCTAATAGTTCGACACCTTTTTGGACCAAAGCAAGTTCGCTGTGGATTTTGGTGTACATATTGACAATCATCGACAAAGCAACGACAAAAACGCATGAGGCTGCGAGTTGGTGCTTGAGCATGGGGTATCTGAAAAAGAGTGCTGAAGAAGGGCTCTTTGTCCAATGGAAAAGGGTAAATGATGTGCTGCTTTCTTGATTGGAAGTAAACGCCAGCATATCTAGCTCGATCGCTTCTTTAAATGAAACTCTCGTTGCTAATGCGCGCAGGAATTCTTCGACAGCTGGCAAGATGAATGGCATCTCCTTCAAGAAAGAGAGAATCTTCAGATATTCATCGTGAGTAACGGTGGTTAAAATGAGAGACAGATGCTTTTCCGTAAATTCTTTAAAATTATTCGCGAGTAAATCGTTTTCAAAGTTCGACGTTAGGCTGATGCTGTAGCTGATATTTTGTTGTTTCAAAAAGCGAGCAAATTCCAAATAGCCGGGGATTTTATCCAAGAAAGTCAGAGCAACTCGCGCCTTCAGGGGCTTTTTACTAATTTCAGACAGAAGGGTGATTTTTCCTGCAATCCACTGCGCTAATTTATTAACATCTTTAGAATCACGGCTTTGCATTGATGAGCAATCATAGGTAATTAAGATCACAGGGTTGTGATGGGCGTATAACTTCTTCCAGAGCTTAATGACCTGCTTTCTGATCTTGATCGATCGATTTTCCAGTGTTGCATATGACATTTCCTGGATGACTTGGCGAGGCCCTAGATAAAACTGCATATCAGGCAGTTCCGTTAGTGTTGTCTCGAATGGATAGAGGTCTTGGCTTTGCTCAATAAGTCCATTAATCAGATCGGTCTTTCCGCTCTTTTCATTTCCCATCACGATAAAGTGTTGATAGGACTTAATGATCGAGCGCGACTCGGTTGGGATTTGCCGGATGAATTTTTTCCACGCTGCGTAAAACGTGAGTTGGCTGGGCTGGAATAGCTTAGGAGTACGGAAATTAAATTTAGGAAGTTTGAACTTTAGGAAACTAGGCCATTGCATTGTCTACCTCACTTGAGTTTTTCCAATGTGGAGATGTTTGTTGTTCTCTTCGAAATTTGATTCTCGGAGGTTAACTGCCCTAAGATATTATTTTGCTTCTCTTAAATATGCAATGAAGATTTGAAACCGTACTTTAGCATTTCCAACTACATCGATAGTTTTGCAACCTGAATCTGATAGTCTTTGCTATGTCGAGAATGAGTAGTCCAGGTGATAATGCCCTCTTTTTCGCTGAAAGCGATCGAAGGATACCAACAATTTTGGTTCGGAGGAGAGAGCTGAACAGCAGGCGTCCATTCGTAAGGTTCTGCTTTAGGTGATAAAGTTGATCCACGAATTATTCTTTTAAATATTTTTCCATCAGCTTTTTCTCCCCAAACAACGATAAAGCTGCCATTGTTAAAGTCGACTTGAACAGACTCAGCATTGTGATTAGCATCTGAAAGAAGTTTAGGTTCTCCTTGCCAAGAGCCTTTATTTTTTGGCCGGATAGCTGCCCACACAACGTTTTTATTTTCAAAGGGTTTGATCCAAACAGCTACTGCATTGCCTTCATCATCAATGACGATTGAGCTCTCCGTAGAGTTGCCTGAATTTTTAAGATCTTCCTGTAAAGGTGAATCGGATTTGATTACAGTTTTGAGTAGATAAGATTGCGACATAGAGTCGTAATGGTTCCAAATGATGGCCAGGTGGTTATCTTTATTCATGGAAGCTGAAATGTCCTTTGCGAATTCTTTGTCTAAATTTTTAAACCCCATACCCGCAATACTTTTGTAAGTGTCACTCGGGTATAGAGAAAAATAAAACCAATAATCTGCAGTGCCTACCGATGGAGAATAAAGATAGGTCCATAAAATCGCTTTTTGGCCTTGCTTGTTTTTAATGATTTTTGGAATTAGGCTTTGCGTGCTTCCAGGAACTGGGAAGGGCCCGTTAGTAGATTTGAAGTGATAAGAATAGGCAGCTGAATTTTTGGGTTGATAAGCGATGACCAAGGGATTGCCTCGGTAATCAAAGCTTACATCAGCAATAGTTGGAAAATCATTATTAACGACGTGCTCGTAAGGAGACCATGCATTGGGAGTGTCCTCTCTTGAAAAGTAGTATTTGTCATTAGTGCCCCAAATGACACATGCAATGCCCGTGTCAGTGATGTTGGGTAAGATGTTGACAACGTTCATAGGCGGCGAGATAGGATGAACAGGCCCCCAGGGCGTTTCATGGTTGGGACGCGTTTTAGCAATGACAACTCTGTTTTCGCCTTCTAACTTAACCCAAGCAACTGCCGCAGCACCGGTTTTATTCATGGCCACTCTAGAGGCCCATTGAGATCCTTTCGATTCAGAAAGGATTGTGGGCAGAGCGCATTGCAGGGCCCAGGTAGTATTTCCAATGAATACGCTTAACAAGAAGAGTGCGGTTCTCATTTTTCACCCCAATTAGGTTTGTTAAATGGCAATCTGATTATTTTCTGCTGCAACTTAAGTAAAAATCATTCATTAGCATAAAATCCCCTGACCTTTTAACATTTACGCACATAAAAAACAATGTGTGTCCTTTTCTATAAAACTTTAGGGGATGAAAATGGGTTTCTCAGTACTTCCTACAAGGTTCGTCGGCTACTTGAATACGATTCATGGGGTTACTCAAGTTGCTGATGATTTATATTTTCTGCATTCGTTGGTAAGTCAGGCTGCTAAAATGATTGATTATCCTAGAGCGGTAACATTTTTAGCCAAGTGGGGATTTCCATGCGTTGTTGTTATTAATGGAGTTTCTTGTTTTCATCGCACTTATAAGTTTTTCTCCACTGAACGTTTTACAGCGGCCCATGAACCAAGAGGTCCTACGCTTCAAGAAGGTTTAGACTTTGCTCAGAAAGCGGGATTGCAGCTTTTTTTCCTTTTTCAACATTATTTGCCCGTACCACATTGCAGCACTTTTTCAGATCTCTCTCTTGGACTCCCGTACCTATTGAATGGATTGTACAATATTCAAGGTGAAGAGACATTCAACGATAAAAGAATACAAGAACTGGAGAATCTGATTGTTGAAGTTCACCATTTAGAAGTTTGTGCGGAATACAGCGAGGATTTACAGAGATTGCAGAAAGATGTTGGAGATGGATCCAAAAGATTGCAATTTCTCGAGGAGCTTAGAGGGTTACGCAAGATTATCAGCTCACCAGAACAGTTAACAGAAGAGATCAATCAACTAGAGGTGCTAAGAAGAACACTTTTTGAATCTTCCTTGAATGGGCAAAGGGAGACGCTTGGCAAGCTAAGAGCCCAAAAAGAAGCGCTTGAGCCCAAAAGAAATAGTGGCAGCGAGGAGGATCAAGAGAGAGTAAGAGAGCAGCTTGTCAGAATAGATATGGAGATAGAAGAGATGGTTTTTGCTCAAAATTCTGATCCAAAAGCGTGTACAGATAAAATTGCTGTTTTAGAGGTTGAAATTCAAAGAGAAGGAACGGCCATTGACCTAAAACGAGACAGGCGTGAACCTGTTCCAAAAGCGGAGACAACAGCTCTAGAAGAAAAAAAATTAAAATTAAAGAGGCTGAAGTTTGTCAATAATAGCCAGGCTTTGAATCAAAGAATTACATATTTGAAAAGAATGGTCAAATATCCGAGAAAATTGGATGCAAAACTTGAGGTTTTAGGTGAGGCGATTAATCTCATTGATAATCCACTTCGAACCGCGTCAGAAATTCAAGCAGTCACTATTTTACGCGAAGCACATAGAAAAAATGCTATGCTTTTCTCAGAGGATTTTTTTCTGCAGCAACTGGAAGTGGGCAAGATTAGGCTGCCGAAAAATATCGCTGAAGTCTTCCACCGATTATTTTTTATCAAAAATACTGAAGACATTAATACAAAACTTATCGACTGCAGTCAATTAGTCGTTAGATTGAAAGAGGCGACAAGGCCCGTCGGTGGATTAAGCGGGGTTATGGGTGGTGGTATTGATCAGGATAAGAAAATAGCTCTGTATAGTGCGATTGATCTTGAAATTCAAGCCATGAATGAACTTATTGAAAAGTCTGCTCCTCTGATAAAAGCAACTAAGCATAAAGACCTAATTGTTAGTTTAGAACGGGATATGAAGGACTATTTCCGTGGTGTGCAATACCTCCGGGGACAAGAAAATTCTGCTGAACGAGAGAAGCTATTTGAAAAAACAATAGCAGACTATAAAACTGCTGAAAGCGGGCTTCAAGAAGCGCGGCAAGCATTTCTCCAAGAACAGGCAGAATTTCTAGACATGCTAATTGCTGAAAAAACCTTGTTAGAAAATCGCAGTGAATGGAGCTTGAGGTGGGAAAGATTTTCAGGTCCTTTATTTAAGATAGCTTTTGGGGGTGCTATTGTAGGCATTAGAGTGCTCAAGCTGTTTGATAAGATAACTCCCAACTCTCAAGTTGATGTAATATCTGGCGTTGTTCTTTTGAGTTATCTTGTAAAAAACATCTCATCCCGTATTTTTTTTAGAATAGGCGTCGAATTTAGCTATGAACGTGTGTTTGTTAAAATTGTTTAAAGAAAACAGGTCGCAGTATGGCTGTAGTAAAGCTCAAAGCAAAATCTGTTCTAATATTTTTTTTGAGGTTTTTAACGCAATTTAATATAAAATTTCGACACATCGCAGCAGCTACTCTTTAAAATGGAGATCTCTAATGACAAACTCTACAAGCGCTCCTTCTACAGGCCTTAGAACATCACCTCCTTCTGCTTTGGGACTGCCCCCTCTTAGGGAACCGCAAACAAAGTGGACAGCACTCACCGTACCTTTAGATACAACCACCCAAGAAGCAAATCGTCAAAAGGGAAAAATCGTCGCCCTGGCAAGCCTCCCTTTATGTGGAGCAACATTTATAGCATTTCTTATTTCCGGCACTCCCAAAAAAGTCACAGTATCTCTGGGTCTTGCCACCGTCGTTTCACTGGTCACAGGGGTTTCTATTTGGTTTTTCAACTCTGCAGCGGATGAAAAACAATTGCTCAGCCGGAGAGCAGAGGTCGGAAAAAATATTCAAAAGAGGTCTTTAGGATCCACCCGGAAACAATATCGAGACGAGAAGATAATCTCTAATGAAGAACTCAATCAATGGATGAGATATTTTCTTGACTCTCAGGCTTTTGATGTATTTGCCAAGAAACAGTCCGAGCACATATCAGAACTGACTCTTGACCCCCTGACAAAGGATCTCATTAGAGCCAAAGGCTTGTATTTTCTCAGAGACCCCAGCTGTACGACAAATTTATCCCGGTTTGGAGAAATGAGAGAAGTTTTAGCAATGGGTTCATTCACAGCGGCAGAGCTTGAAGATTTAAGGAAACTCGTCGAAAAAGCAAGAGTAACACTGAGAGCTGTGGATGATAAAAGTTATGGGGCCCACTACAATAAACTCTTCTACGATGTAAGTATTAGTGAGTGGCAACGAGAATCTAAACTGAAAATGCTTCCTAAGGAAGACTTGCCTTTCTACGCTTGGTTATTTTCAATTTATGCCTGGGAATCTGCATTGGGGATCGATGCGATAGAAGAGAAATATAAGTTGGAATTGGCTATTTTTCAAGAGTGGTTTAGCCCTAATGCAAATTGTTTAAATCCCCACCTTTTTCACTTCATTGCTGACCTTCAAGCTGTAGCAGTGAAGAGCTCTAAGCAAACCGACGGCGAGGTTTCTTTTGAGGGTTTTATCGTAAAAAATGGCGAAAAAGCTATTCAATACATTACCAATGAAAATACGAAAGCACGTCTTTGCCAACGATTTTTAGCTCACCTGAAAAAATTGGATCTGGGATTTGTTCGAGCACACGAACAGTTTGCAGTTTCTTTTGAGCAATTTGGCAATGAAGCTACTAAAGAGGTGGATAAAGCCCTACTTCAATATGAATGGGATAACATTGATCAAAGAACTTCATGCTCATACATAGATATTCGTAAAAGAACTGGGTTGGTGAACATTCCCGATATTAGGAAGGGAAATCATGAGGATGTTCCTGTCGTACAGAAATTAAATCAGAGTTTTTTAGAGCTTCCACCTAAGGATCTTCTTAGCCCTGAGTATCAAGAAGATAGGGCCATGTTGGGAATCACTGACGATCAACTAAGAGATGTACTCATTAGAACATGGACTCCATGGACGCTTAAGAAAATCCTAGAACTACACGGCGACGCTTTTGTGGCGAGTCTTTCACCGCCAAATCCCTTGTTTACAGTGCAACAATGGGAAACTCACATCAATGCAGCAGTTCAAGGTGCGCAAATCGAAGACATATTCGAACATTATTTAGCTCTATTTAAGATAGGTGTTCTCAAAGCTAGCGATGGAAATTTTGCCGCTCAAATAAGAAGCATGCAAGTTGGAAAATTACGCGCATTTTTAGAAAAATATGGAGATATCGTATTTGGTCAGAAGTTGTTAGAAAAAACTGACCATAAAGTGGCTTTCATCGTTGCAGATTTCATTCATGCACATGCCGACTATTATCTCGGCGATTCTACTGCGACTGTAACACCTTTTGCAGACATGATTAGAGATTATAGCCTTATCCCTGAGGCTATTAGAGTAGTGATTGAGAGTATAAATGAAAGGAAAGTCGGGCAAGGGGGGATAAGTGAAAGAATTCTCAGAGGTCTTGAAGCACAGCATAAAAAAGAAAAGGCTGCAATAGACCAAAGAGCAGAAGAAGAAATCCAAAGATTGGATGAAGATATCCTATCAAAGCAAAGAGCTGCAAAACAGGCTGAAAGAGATCTGAATGATAAACAAACCTTACTTGAGTCTTATGGACGAGACATTGAAGATTTAGAAACTAGAGAAGCTCGGGCAAAAGGGACCGCAGAGCAGCTGGAAGTAGATTTATCTGAATTAAGAAGCAAAAAAAGAGAATTGGACAGAGTTTCAGGGCTAATACAGAGCTTAGGAAATCAGATTACAGTAGCAGAGGGTGAATGGAGAGAGCGTGAAGCAGAGCTACAACAGAAAGCTAAAATTAATTATTACGTGAGAACAGCTCAAGGCAAGTTGGAAGCTCTGATGAGAGAGCGCACAGATGTGGAGCTGAAAATCACCGCCATTAGAGATCAGCAGACGGAGAGGGATGCTCTTGTCCGAAAATTGTCGGAACCCTCCACAGCTGTAAGATCAGAAAAGAGTGGATTGGAAGAAGAGACAGATGTCCCGGTCGCAAATGCACCTGCCATTGACCCTGCTACGCAAGATCAATCTAGGCTACGAATGTTGAATACAATACTGGGCTATGAGGAGAATTCTCTAGAAGCAGCAGAAGCCCGTGTTGAATTCTTAAATTCTCAAATTCACTTAAAAGAAGAAGAAAAAGCGAAACTTGTCCGAGAGATTTTTGACGATAGAGCCCTCAAATCAAAACGTGAAGAAGTAGAAAGCTTTCAGCAGAGGCTAGGGAAGCTTCAAGGGCAACAGGCTGACCTAATAAGCGTCTGTGAATCCCTTGCATCCCGTGAGGCGGCTCTGCAGAGCAAAAAAGATGAATGGAGAGCTATTGAATTGTCACGAAAAGGCAAAGAGGCAGAAAAAAAACTTATCCCAGCTCAAATTTCAGCTTTGTCCGAAGCAAAAGAAAGGGCCGATGCAGCTCTTGCAACTGCTAGAAAGGAACTTGAGCAAAACAAAGCAGAAGTAAAGAAAAAGCAGGTAGCACAAAACCAAGCAAGTGTTGGCAAATTGAACGAGGACAAAGAAGACGAGAAAAGGAGATATAGCAGAGAACTGCTTAGAATTGTTAGCGATGCCAAAGCTGAAATTCTTCAAGTGACGCGCAGTTTTTCTGCGAAATAAAAAACTTCAGAGTATCAAAACCATTTCCCTTAAATTGGGATGAGACTTGATTAAATGTTTCATTCTTTCTATGCTTTTACAGCATTTTCAATTGTTCATAGGTTATTATGTCGAATTCTATTCATGCTGCATCAATATACTCGATCTACAGTTCCCGATCCCTTTTCATACTAGGATCCATTTTTGCTCTATCTAGTGGGATACTCAACGCAGGTTTAACCCCTAGCGAGCCCACTCAACCCGTCAAAGGGCCTTTAACATTACGCGTTTTAGCCTTGCCAATGCTTCCAGGTGTTCCCCCTGATGAGTCGGACAGTCCTTGCGACAACCTGAAGACAGCTTTAAAAAACCGTATCAATCCTTTGCCTGTTATCGATTGGCTCAATATCATCAATCTTCCCAGTTTTTTTGAGCCGACTATACGATCACTCCTAAAACGGGAGGAGTATTACAATCAGATCGATACGTTAGGGAAATACGATGTAGGAGCTCAGCCCTACGGTTTTTTTTCGAGCTATAACCTCGAGAAGAATAATTTCAAGCTCACAACTTTTGGGATGACTGTAGATGGCGGTATTACACTCTATGACAGATGGGTTGTCGGAGGAGGACTTGGATATTGGCATTCGAATTTAGATTGGGGTAAGCATTTTAGTAAAAATACCGCCAACAGTGTCTATTGTGGACCTTATGCTGGGTATATTTTTGATAAGGCGTATATTGGCATGACGCTGCTAGGGGTCTATAATATTTACAAAATCAATCACCTGCTAGGAGATCTCAAAAAAGAGAGCCATCCACACGGATGGGATCTTGCAACTCGTCTTGAGGGTGCATACGATTATGAGTGGTCCCAATATTTTGGAGAAAACTTTTTCATCCAGCCCAATATTGATCTAAACTACTTCTGGGCATTTCAAAATAAGATCAAAGAAACCAGAGAATTTTCTGAAGGCGATAAGCTCGAAGCGACAGTCGATAGCCGCAATTATAGTTTTTTACGTTCTCGTCTAGGAATCACATTCAAGAAAGAGTTCCATCATGAGGAAAAAGGGATTCTGATTCCCAGCCTTTCGATCGCATGGGTCTTGATGCAGCCGCTTTCCAAGTCAGAAGTTGATTTCACCTGCAGCGGATCAGATAAGGAAAAGGTAAAAACCAAGGCATATCCCTCCAGCAATCAATGCTATCTCGCTGCAAAAATAATCGCGGTTAATAAATGGGGCCTGCTGTTCTCTCTAGGGGGCGAAGCCTATTTTGCTAACCTTTACCCTGTCTATGCAGGCACTTTTCGCTTCGAGTGGGATTGGTAGAATCTGTAAGATTATTTCTCGGTTTTTGGAGTGTTTGTGACCGCAGTAGCAAGCACTTTATGGTGGGAGATCAAACTATCTAGATCATCAGATTCCCATTTTTCAGCTCTGCATTTACTGATAGCTTTGTCAGCGGCTTTCATCACTTGTTCAACTAAAACGTCTAATGCAAGGGGAAAAGAGGAGATCTCTTTATCTTGATGGATCCAGGTGACAGCACATTCGTTTCCTTCTAGCAATTCAACGTGCATTTCAAAGGGACCATCCATAAAACGGAATTCTTCATATTCACTGGATCCAGTCAATAACAGTGTTGCAGCTTCTACCCACCAATCTAAAATAATGACGACAAAATCTTCCCAGAGATCGTCGGGAAAAAGTGCACTGCCATTTTGAATATAGATCAAGCCTATGACTTTTCCGCTTTGGTAACGGCGCAGTTCTTCGGCATTAATGTTGATGAGAAAAGTTTCGTCCATTTTTTACCTAATGTAAAGGATAAGCTGTTTCAATGGTTTTTGTCTTAGTATTTACCCACATATCGATGGTGAGTTTATCATTCGAGGCTCCTCTAACGATAATTCTATCGCCTTGACGCCCAATTGGTTTGCCTCTTTTATAAGCCTGTACAACGCTTTTTTTAATCTCTGCTTCTGAGTAACGAGGTGGAAATGTAGATTTCTGTTTAGACTGAGCTGCTCTTGCTCCACCTTTTTGATGCCCAGAGCAGATATGCTCCATATCTACTTTGATTTTTTTTGCTGGAGGCAGGTTTATGGGTTTCTTTCTGGCAAGCATTTTTGCTTGTCCAGCCTTTGTTTTGTGCGGTTTTTGCCATTCGTATTGTTTGTAAGTACTTTCATTAGCTGCTTTTTGAGGCTTAATATGAGAGGTGACTTCTGGAGGTTTATAGCTTTCAGCATTAGCTGCTCCATTATGGATCATGGAGGCTTGGGCTGCGGAAGAAACAGTGATTAGGCCTCCTTGTGGGCACATCCACTTACATCCAGCCCCTAAGGCAGAACATCCATCAACTGAATGAGGACTTTGACCTGGATCAACATTTTGTCCTGAAGGCTGGCAAGGTTTTGGGGCGGATGGAACAACAATACATTGAGCCCCAGGAGCAGAAAAGGAGTGGTTGCTCGTGTTGGCTATTTTTTTTGAATCGCTCTCATTAGAAGATGAAGAAACGCCGAGTTTTACTTTGGCGGTACAAAAGGGACAAGTGAGACTTTCTCCATCGGAAACAAGATCGCCCATTCAACCTTTTTTATCCTCCGACCTTCATTTTAACTTTTGCATTCAAAAGAGGTGATTCGAAATTGATCTTAGAAGCGCCTTTCATATTGATGACGTCTTCAAAGTCGAAAATAGCTTTCTTCCCTGTTACCAAGAGATTTTCGGAGTTGATGATGGTTGCTTCAGGGGTTAGGGTGATGAAGCTCGTCTTGCTCTCATTTTTGCAGATTATCTTGGCTTGTTTGCCATCTAGGAGGAGTTCTTGGGTGTGCTTGGATCCTTTGTCGGTATAGGTGACAGAGACGCCCTGCTCGCTATGAATGCAGATGGTAGCGACTTTGGCTCCTTTAGTTTCGACCTTGATGACGATCTCTTTTTCCTTGGAAGTGATCGATTGAATCTGAAGCATAGAAGTCGATTGCTCAAAGGAAACGGTCGATTTTTTTCCATCTTCCAGGATTTGTTTAAGGATGTCATAGATATTAGGCCCGCTAGAGGATAAGACATGCTGGCAGCCTTGGATTCCTTTGGCAAGAGCGACGTGGTCCACATAATCGGTGGGATAGAGGATTAGAGCAGCACGGAAATACATCGCAAGCTTTACGGGTTGATTTTTTGTGTACGGCTCGAATTTCTTACCTGAGCCATTAGGTGTGAAAGGGATAATCACTTTTTCATTCTCTGCTAAGGGAACTAAAACAGAGTAGTGTCCCTTGGGAGTTTTTTCACCATCGGAGAGTTTAAACGTCGACCGAGCCTGCTCTCCGACATCGCTAAAGACGATCCCGTCCTCTTCGAAAGGGAACTTCGGAGGATAAAAAGTAGGTCTTGGGATGAAGACTTCCTCTTTTTCTTCCAGGATAGATTCAGCACGAATTTGATATTTTTGTGTGGGTTTATGGTCATTGGAAGGGTCTATTTTGAAAGCCTTAAAGGATAAAGAGCGGCAGCGGTAGACTTTACCTTTATGATCAGAGGACCAAGATTTACTATCTGATATAAATTCGACATAGGATCCAGGGATCAATTTATCTATGTGAAAGTCTTCTTCAAACAAGAGAGTAAGAACAGTGAGCTCAGGTAGAGAAGCATGCAAGGGAGATTTGACTTCTTCACGTGCAAGTCCAGGATCGTGCATGTAGCTTTCGTGGCTGATAAAATCTTTTCGTACGCCTTTGAATCCATCTTCATTTTCTTTGTCTTCAGAATCAATCGCTTGAGGAGTAGGTTTAGAGATTCTGGTGCTATAGCGAGCAAAGGCAGGGAGTTTTGAATTAGGAGCAGCAACCCAGTGTTCGCGTATTTTGTAAGGAGCGCCTTTTTCTGGGGGTTTTTTGGTTAAGATGGAGTATTCGTGCTCTTTGTAGTCATAAGAGAAAATGCCTCCTTCTAGATGAAGATACCAATTGACCAGAGAGTAAAAGTCCGATTGTTTTGTGCAGGGGAGTGATTTGTCATATTCCAAATTAAAAGCGATAACCGGCTTTTTTTCTTCGATCGGAGGGAAATCGTATTTCAAGGTGATATCTGGGTTCTTATGCTCTTCTACCGCGTCCTTCATCGACTTATCGACGTAGGCTCTCCTTGTACCGGTCTCTTCCCAGGTTGCGCGGGCATTGTCATAGATGACAACTTTATAGTACATCTGGGGCCCTTCGGCGTTATCATTAGCGTTGTCAGTTCTTTGCGACTCTCTAGCAATCACGATTCCTTTGAGCTCCAGTAGAGGCTCGGAGGTGCTTGATACAAAAGTGAGAGCTACATAAATCGGTTTTTTTAGATTCATAAGAGCGAGGAGTTCTTCATTATTGCAGCCTGAAAATTCCAATGTACCATCAAAGCCGTAGGAGTGGAGCGCAATGTCGACACGTTCGATGTTTCCGGCAAGAAGTTCAACAGTTGTTCCCTCGCACTCTAGAGCTAGTTTGAGTGACAGCGAGTGTTCAAATAGAGGAGCTTCTTTATTGATCATGAGGCGATCTCTTTCTCAAATGATCTATTCTGCTGATGAAAGGCAATTCGCAACGAATGGGAAACCTTTTGTATTTTGCAATTGATGACAAAGGAATAAAAAAAAGGGCTGGGGTTAGGCAGCGGGATAATCTCTTCGATTTGGATCCGATTTTCAAACTTTGTTAAACACTTTTTGATGTCTTCAATGATTTTCTTGTGAAGGGTATTATCTGAGCTGGTAAGAATGTAGCTCTCGATTCCTAAATCTCTTTGAAACGTGCCGTATTCTTTTTTTGTATTGAGCAAATCACAGATATTCTCAATGACTTCTTCTGTTAAATCCTTCTTAGCGACTAGCGATCGGAACTTGTTAAGCAAACTCACTTTAGGCCTCCCAGAAAAAATGGAGTTATCTCCAATATAAAAATGCCTGAAGTTCCTCTTTGGCATCATGCACAGAAAAGGCGACTCTTCCTT
>CAZBCR010000002.1:43208-49128 GCA_964490565.1 uncultured bacterium | reverse complement strand
ACGGTAGGTAAGTTGTGGAATCAGTTTCAAGATACGGCGGCGCTTTCTTCAATCAATATTTGAATCCCTTAAACCCTGATCAAACCCTGTCAGAAAGAGTTTTTAAAGTTTTTCTTTATGGTTTAGGGATTGTGCTTCTTTGGGTAGTTACAAGGCCAAAGAGTAAAGAGGCTGATTTAGACAAGGCCATTGAAGGAAGGGTTTGGGTTTACATTCCTACAACAGGAGCTATCGGAAAAGATCAGCATCACCGTTTTGGAGCAGCATTAACACTTCCTAATGGCGATCCTCTGCAGGTCATGGCAACAGATCTCTACGTCAATACGGTGATTCTAGATACCAAGCCCAAGTGGGAACAAATGGAATTACCTTCTTCTCTTTTTATCCAAGCTGAAGGTGATAAAGTCTCTTTCCGTAAAGATGGTCAGCTTTACGAATTGACTTTATCAAATAAGAATGATCAAGGGGGCATCACAGAGTCTTTCGATCAGCAGTTAGAAGCTGTTGAGCGGTATTGGATCAATTCTCGTGATGAATTTCTTTATCCAGAAGACGTGCCAGATACCTACAAGCGATGGAGTATGGAAGGCCATCCTGTTCCGATCTATCTGTCTCCAGAAACAAAGCAGGTTAGAGTTGGAGAAAAAGGGGCTACGTCTGTCGATTTTTCTCAGCTGCAACCGATATCGACATTGCCAAAAGGCGGGGTTCCAGGCGGGTTGATACATGCGTGCAAAACAGATCAAGCTTATGAATATGTTTTTGCTGCTGTTGGAGAAGACCCTACAATCACTATCTTAGTCGATCGCCACCATTTGTATGTGCATCATCACTGCAAAATAATGGCCTTTGGAAAAGTTGTGGATGTCATTGACAATCGCGAGCACGCCTCCTTATTCGATGAGGATGCTACTGCCGATTATGAAAATATCGAAGCGCAATTACTTGCGGATGGATTTTTGAGAGTGACTGTTCCATTTATCCCTAAATAATCGCTTCCAAGCCGACGAAAGCAGGAGGCACTCTTATTAAGTGCCTCCCTGATTGTTAATAGTTGTATTCGAAATTCCTTTGTTTCTGACGCTTTGCCAGGCCCAGTAAAGCACCTAATGCCAAAAGTCCTAGTGCTAGGATTCCAAATCCCATCTGATAGTGATGGGGATCAAACGACTCTCCAGCCAAAGATTGGCTGTAGATGCCGCCTAAAGAAGCTGCCATAGCAAATCCGATCGGCATGAGCGCCATCACTTTGGGGTCTTGATGGAGTGTGGCAGCTTCTGAGCACTGACTATAAGTTGCAGGGCCGATCATGACTTCTGCAAAAGAAATCAGTCCGATTACTCCTCCAACCAATAAAAGAGGATGCTCTTTGAGGAGAGGAATTCCTACGAACATCGAGCCGAAAGCAATTGCAGCCAGAGCAAACGGAATAAAAAGCCTCCAAGCTGGGTTTTTTATCCGGTTAAGAATAGCATGCGTTGCAGCGCCCCCTAAAATGATCACGAGGGGATTGATCGCCAGGAGCGACATGGCAGAAAAGTCTGTACTATTGACCTTGTCGGCAAATAGGAGCAAAGACGTTCCCATCTGCTCTCCAGCAGCAAAAAACAAAATCAGACCGCCGACTGAAATCATCACTGATTTGAGCAGCTGCCTTGTCATCTTTTTTTTAACGATCAAACCTCCAAAAATAAAGACGAGGAGCGCTCCTCCAATCCACGGCAAGAGGGGACAAGCGATCTGCTGCATATGCAAAGCAAGAATGCTGAGCCCCAATCCCACGGTTAGCAAAGGAACAAGCGACATCTTTCTCATTTTTGAGACTGAGATAGGAGGCTCGCCCTTGCCTAGCAAATGGGAACGGAGAAATAGCAGGGTTAAATTCGCAATCACCATGCCGATTGCTGCAAGTCCAAATCCTAAATGCCATCCAAATTTCTCAGCGACATACGCACAGAGAAGCGTCGCTAAAAATCCTCCGATGTTGATCGACATATAAAAAAGGGTAAATCCCTGCTGACGCCGTTCATCGCCGGGAGGATAAAAATCTCCCAGCAGAGTCGCAACGTTGGTGGTATAGAGACATGATCCGAGGATCACAAAACCCAACGCAGTAGAAAAATCCCACTCCAAAGCCAAAAGAAGATGGCCGATCCCGATCAACCATCCTCCCAGCATTACCGCTCGTCTTAAGCCTAAGAATTTCTCGGCAAGATAAGCTCCAAAAACACCTCCGAGTTCAACGAGAGCGCAGTAGACAGCAAAGATGCCGATAGCAACAGGATCAGGCGTTTTAAGCACTTTGATCATGTAAAGCAAAAGCAATGCTCGCATGCCATAGTGGCTGAAACGGTTCCAGAGCTGAACAAATGCCAGCAGGAAAACGGCTTTAGGTTGTTTCAAAAGTGCAGCTAACATAGCTTTCCTTGGGCTTTGAGTTCAGCTTCAAGGCTATTGCAGAAGATATGATCCATCAGCAAAAGGGGATTCTTATCTTTAACGCAATCGATCTCGGACGCCATTTTTATGTATGACTCGATCTCAGTGCGAGCTTCAGGGTCAGTGACACTGTCCAATGTCGATCCATGTTCATACGGCTCTTCTTGGGCTGTACAGACAAGGATCAAACGGGAAAAGCCAATCTCTTGGACTTTTGCTTTGAACGCGTCGATCGAAAGACCTGTTTGTACGACCCCTTCGAAAACAACAAGAAGGGTGTCTTTAGGAACATCTTCAACAAAACAAAACTCTTTACCCGGCGCAGGAGGCTTTAATAAGAGCAGCTGAGGACTTCCCTCCGTAACCACCGTTTTAATTGCAATCACCGCCTCTTGCTTTCGAAGATGGGTTAGTACCATTAGAACTTCATAGAACTGGCATCCGAATGATTTAGGCTTGTAATGATCCTTGTCAATCTTCCGCACATCTCCGAGCATGCGTAAAAGAAGCGGGGAAATATGCATTTTTCGGGACATCGCTTGGATACAAGTTAAAGAATCCTCCGATAGATTTGCCGAAGCATCGTCAATGATCTGTTTACAGAGATCGTTATCGACACTCCCGATCGTAGGGGAGAGTGCTGCCAATTTAGTATGATTTAAACGGGTGACGACAATCCCATTTGGTAGCGCACAGTGTTTGACTTTAGTGATCGTGAGCAGCTTGCAGTAGATCAAATAGAGCAGATCTACGGAGACTTCAATAGGTAAAATATGCTTCTGAAAGAACTGGCATGACGAATCGTCACCGGCTTTTAGCTTTACAACCGTCTTTCTCTTCTGCAGAACTTTCTCAATTTTTTTCACTGTTTCATCGAGTCTTTTGAATTCATCGGAGACCGTTGGTAACAAGACGAGCTCTTTTAAGATCACGGCTCGTAATTGACACCCTTTATCGCCGGGATTGGCATCGAGTTCTCTAATGTTCCTTCTTTCAACTGATGAGATGGTTCCTCTGATCAGTTTGACGATAAGCGTCGAGACGCTTAGCATCTCTTTTTCACACGCCTGCCAGTTATCTTCTGCAGGATGCTCTATGTGTTCTATGAGTACCGGCGGCAACAAGGCCTTGGCTACTCTCATTTGTGTAGACATGGTAATTCCTAAAAAATTAAATTTTTTCTTTATAGAGAATGCAAAATCTCTGACTGACAAATGCCAAAGCACTTGCTAGTTTCTTAAGTACAATTAAATGTTAAAAATTATGGGGATCGGCTTAGAGCCAATAAAAATAAAAGAATGAAAAAGAAGAAAAGAAGGAAGAAGGACGTGAAGACAGAGTTGATCTTGACCAGGGTGGCGAATCAGCTTTTAGTAACATAAAAATCTCCTTTTTTAGCCTACTATTTAGTAGGGACGGGGGTAATTATAACAAAACAATAGATTTATTAGAAATGTGAGAAATACAAAAGACGCAAGTTACTCACTTTCAGGGGGAGGCAAAACTACGGAGACTGCATTTATCTTTGATATAATTCATTCGGCACGTATTTTTTTTCCAAACTGGAGAAGCTTATGCGCAAATCGGTCTTATTTTTGGTCTTAGTCTGGATTGTTTCACTCTCAGCTGATCTTAGAACATTTTATCCACCGATTGAACCTAACCAAACGGGATTTCTCGATGTCGAAGGAGGCCATAGCATCTACTGGGAAGAATCCGGCAATCCTCAAGGCAAGCCGATTCTTTTTGTGCATGGCGGGCCTGGAATGGGATCCGATGCTTACCACCGGACTTTTTTCAATCCTGCCTACCGGATCATTCTCTTTGATCAACGAGGATGCGGAAAGAGCCTTCCGTTTTCTAGTTTAGAAAGCAATACAACGTGGGATCTCGTCCGAGACATGGAAGCACTCCGTGAGCATCTTAATATCGATAAATGGGTGGTCTTTGGAGGTTCTTGGGGCAGTACTCTGGGTCTTGCATATGCCATTAAGCACTCTGAAAAAGTCGAAGGCCTGATCCTGCGCGGCATTTTTCTCTGCCGTCCGAAGGAAATCCAGTGGTACTATCAAGAAGGCGCCAATTGGATTTTTCCGGATCTTTGGGAACAGTATATCGCACCGATCCCTGTAGAAGAAAGAAACGACTTTGTTTCAGCGTACTATAAACGGCTGACCTCAGAAGTTGTGGAAGAAAGACAACAGGCGGCTCATGCATGGTCGGGCTGGGAAGGAGGAACAACCAAACTCCATTTTGATCCCTCTTACTATGCTTATTACACCCACGATTCGAAGGCAGATTCGATTGCCCGTATTGAGTGCCACTATTTCATCAATAATACGTTTTTTGAGACCGACAACTGGATCATCGAAAATATCGGTGCTATCCGTCATATTCCCTGTACGATTGTTCAAGGTCGGTATGACATGGCCTGTCCTATTCTCAGTGCATGGGAGCTGCATAGGGCATGGCCGGAGGCCGATCTTCAAATCATCCCGGATGCAGGGCATGCTTCTACCGAGCCGGGGATCTTGGATGCTCTGATCAAAGCCACCGACGCGTTCCTGGAAAAACCATAGAGACAAAAAGATCTCTCATTTACAATAGCCGCATGAAAAACTTTAAAAAATTGTTCTTATGCTTTGCTTTTGTTTTCTGCTTTTGCAAGCTACAGGCGGCCCCAAAGATCTACGATTGCTTTTTGTTCTATAATGAATTTGAGCTGTTGGAAGTCCGGTTAAATGAGCTGAATGACCATGTCGATAAGTTTGTACTGGTGGAAGCTTGCGAGACGTTTAGGGGAAAGCCTAAGAAGTTTTATTTTGAAGAAAACAAACATCTTTTTGAAAAATTCAAAGATAAGATCATCCACGTCAAGCTTACAGAACCTTTCAAGACCGAAAAACTCTTTGAAAGAGAGCGACACCAGCGGTCTCAGGTGCTAAGAGGGCTGAAAAGCGCCAAGCCCGATGATATTGTTTTTATTTCAGATTTAGATGAGATCATCCGCGGAAGCAAAGTTGCTGAAGTCGCCCAGATGATCACATCGAAGAAAGCAGAAGCGGCCATTCTAACACAGACTATGTACTACGGGTTTTTGAACCGGCAGCAGAGCGATGGCTGGAGAGGGCCGGTTTGTACGACGTACAAGGTCGTGAAGAGGATTTCTCCTGCTCTAACAAGAAGACTGAGGAATTTAAGGCCCAAGAAGGTCAAAAAATCAAAATTGACTAAGATTGAGATCGTTCCTAATGCCGGGTGGCATTTTACCTCCATGGGCGGTGTCGATCGCGCTATTACCAAAATTGAATCATTTTCTCACGCGAAGCTCGATACGCCTGAATATAAAAATGAGCAGAGGATTTTGGCTGAAATTCGAGCTTTGCCTCTAAAGCCGATTGATGAAAGCTTTCCTCGGTATATCCGAGAGAATCAAGACCGGTTTAAGAAGCTGGGATTTATTGATGATGAGTAGGATTTG
>CAZBCR010000002.1:0-43108 GCA_964490565.1 uncultured bacterium | reverse complement strand
AGAGAATCAAGACCGGTTTAAGAAGCTGGGATTTATTGATGATGAGTAGGATTTGAGATAAGTCTCAAAAAAATTTGACAGTAAAAACAAATTCTTTAGGATAGTCATCGCTTCTCAATTGAAGGAGCCCGCATGAGTTATCCTATCAGCCTTTTTTTTGGTATTAGCCAGACGTATTTCTTCTATACGAAAGAGGTTGAAGTTCATGATAGTGTGAGCGGCGCTCAAGAAAAATATCGCCTCATCATTCCTGATTGTTTTGACTTTCCCCTCATAGATCAACTTTTTCGGAAAAAGGTGGTGAGAGGTTTTTTGAAACAAGGGTGTACTCCTACCTTAACTGAAAAAGGGGTAGTTCTTTCGCTTCCCAATAACAAAGCAAAACTTTTGGAACTGTGCTCTAGAGTAGAAGGCCTTGATGATGAGAATAAGGTGCTCCTTAACGGCTTTGCTGCGATGCTTCAAAAAGGTCAGTATGGACTTGCCGAAGATTGTATCAAAACGCTCTATGAAATATCTCCGCAGGCCTCATTGCTTGAGATCTATGCAGAGTTTTTAAAGTTTAAGCAGGGGTCCCTTAGAACTTCTGCCTTTGCCGAAAAGGCATCTTCTCATCTTCCTACAAAGGCAGGTGCTCCAGTTTCCAAGGTACGCCGGGCGGAAGCTTCCCAAATTGCTTTTATGTTCATGGAATTATATCGACGGGACAATAAGCGCACGGATTTATTGCTTGAGGCGGTGCTTGCAGATCCCTCCAATGAGGAAGCTTCTGAGGCGTTAGAGGCTTTTGCGCGCTCTCCTAGTGCTTGGATGAATTTATATCTCTACATTTATGTGCGCACCGGTTCGGAGGTGTTTTTAAAAAAAGCCAGTCGGATAGATACGAAAAGTCCGCTTGTTTTTCTTGCTCAGATTTCATGTGCTAGAAATCGTGTAGAGAGAAGAGAAGCCTATGCAAAACTTGCCGATTTGTATACCGAACTAGGAGAGCTTGATCAGGCTCGCTATTACAGGAGTAAAAATCCATCTGCATTCTTCAATTATGTAGCCTCAACAACAAGAGATCGGATTCTTCCTAAAGAAGCGACAGGTGATAAGGAAAGAAGAATGCCTGCTCTACCAAAATTTCTTAGAAGGAGAGAAAAAAATCTTGAAGAAGGGGAAGCAACTTACGAGAGTGCTGAAATTAGAAGAGGGCTCCTGGAATATATTGATTGTGCCCTAAAGCAGAAGGAGTGGGAAAATCCTGATCAGGTGATCCACGGACTCATTAGTTCCGTTGTCGCTCAGCGGAAGATTTCCGAAGGTTCTTTTTATAAAAGATGTGTTTTGGTTTGTCAGGATGAAGGTCGTAGAGAATTTTATTTGAAAAGACTATGGGAGCATTACACTTCAAGGAACAAAATAGACAAAGCGGCTGTTGTTTATCAGCTTTCGTTGTCGAATTTAGAGTTCGATCGACATTTCAAAATGACCCTTTTCTTATCGGAAAATGGTAAGTTTGTAAGTGCGATGGCAAGGACTCTCTTTTCACTTGCGCAGCAGGCGATACAATTGAATCAACTTGAGGGCGCTCTTCAGTGTTTATCACTTCTTGAAAGACAAGACCAGGCGATCTTTTCTCATCACGAAAAAATTCTTATCTTTTTGATGCGAAGCATCGTCGATCTGAAAGTCAATGCCCAGACGCTACAAGAGGTTCAGCCTCCTTCTCTCAAGATGCAAGAGCCTGCGAGGGCCGTGCAGCTGGTCAGAAAAAGAGGTGTTGTGATGCATTTGGTCCACCCCGCTTGTTTCTATTGTTATGTTGACTCGCATCACAGGTATTTTTTTACTGAGAAAAGCGTAGAAGTCATCGGTTGTAAGAAAAGATCCGTGATGACTTATCCTCTCAAACTTGTCAGGCCTCCTGAAATGCCTATTGAAACAAAGCTCTCAACCAAAGACGCGATAGGATGGCTTCTGGATAACGGATATTCCCCTAAAGTCATTGAAGATTCCATCACGTTTGTTCAGCTGACAGATCGTGATTTATTCCAGCCCGTGATAGAGCAATGCGCTGCACTATGCAGGGATCGAAATCAAAGAGATATTCTTCAGGCGCAGCTGCTCACGGCTCAGGCTTGTTTAAATGAGGAGCTCTATTCTGTAGCAATTACCTATCTCCAAAAAGCGTATGAGACTAGTCGGAATACGAGCGATGAGGCTCAGGTGAAAAAAATGTGCGATGATGCACAGGAGCTTAAGCTTCAGACTTTTGTTTGTTTAGATGGAGCACAAGGTGTTTCTGACCCTCGCACCGAATGGATCTCGAGATGCTCAAGTTTATATGCGGAATTAGAAGGGATAAATGATGAACTTGTCTCTAGTCTTCAAGTAAGTAAATTTTACGTTGAATTGGGGAGTTATACTTTAGCAAAAACCTTTCTTGAAGTTGCGGTTCAAATGTGCCTAAACGGACCCTTTGAGGAAAGAGTTAGAGAGCTGTCTGATTCCTGCTCGCAATTGATGACGCATGATTCACTTTCGAACCCTATGGCATCAGTGTTAGAGGATAAACCGACTTTGTCGGAAGAAACTTTTCATACTCTTGCTTGCTTAAGCCAGCTTCCAGCTTCGAAAAAAAGAGCAAGAGAAAAACTTTTTCAGAAATTGATGCAGTGCGACCCGCAAAACAAGGGGCATTATCAACGTGCAATGCAAGCAGTGCCTGAGCAACCACCACAGATGCTGCTTGGAGAAGAGGCAAAAGCTAAAGAACTCCTCAGGCAATATAAAACGAGCGGTAAGCTTGAAGAAGCGCGTATTGTTGCTCAGTATCTTCATGATCAGTTCAAGAATTTTGAAACGAGCATGGATTTCGCAGCAACTTTGATTTTTGATGATAGAGTAAGAGAGGGGCTGAACATTTATTTTGAGGTCGCTCTTGAGTCTGTTAGGTGCTATCAGATCGCAGATTTTAATAAGTGTGTCGCAGCGATCCGCGAACATGAGGATTTATTGGATGCCTCCCAAAAAAGCGTGCTAATCATGTTAAACAGATTTATTAATTGAACCTATGACAAGATCGGTTCAAGAAGAAGATTTGAGAGCAGGATTTAAAAAATCCTGCTCTCAAAAGAATCGCGATTACATCTGTTTCAGATGACGGCACATTCTGTGCAGTTCACGTGACATTTTGTTCAGTTTACGTGTGAGTTTCATTTTTTTTGCTCTATAAGCTTTTGAATTCCATACTTTAGCCATAATATCCTCGTTTTGGTTATGCCAATGACATATGCCATGACACATTCAATATACTAAATTAATATTAATTTATAATAAATTTAGCGTATTATTATAACTAAATTGTAAGGTGCTAGTGATTAGTGGATTGAAAAATTTGAGACCAGGATATTCAGAAAAGATCCTGATCTCAAAAAAGATCGCGATTAATGATTTTTCAAGTGACGGCACATTCTGTACAGTTCACGAGACATTTTGCCTAATTTTTTAGACAATCTCATTTTTTTTGCTCTGAAAGCTTTGCTGTGGAGAAATTTTGTTCTAGCCATATAGTCCTCATGGTTTTTGCCGCGGGTACAAATGTTGGCTGCGCTAACACTTCCCGGGTAGTTTTAGTATACTAAATCATTATTAATTTAATATAAAAGCGTGATAATTTTAAATTAAGACATAAATCATTTAATGTTAATTACTTGGTGCGGACAGCGACGGTAGCCACATAGTTTTTACAGTGGCTGATGGAAAGAAGCACTTCTGGATTATTGAACTTGCTCTTGAGAGTGTCAGAGAAAAAGACTTCCGGTTTGCCCAAATCGTCATTGATGATCTCAATGTCATGAAAGGCAGCCATTTCCCCAAAACCTGTTCCAAGAGCCTTCACGATCGCTTCTTTAGCTGAGAAGCGGGCGGCGTAATGAGGTAGGGGGTCTTTAAACTTTTTGCAATAGGCCTGTTCCCGTTTGCTAAAAAGCTTGTCGATGAAGCGATCTCCTTGAGATTCGATCGCTTCACGGACTCTTTCGATTTCGATGATGTCGTTGCCGATCCCTAGGATCATTATTGATCCTCGTCGAGAGGCTCTTCCCCTTGATAAGGGATGTCTCCTTCTTCATCAGCAACATTGCAGAAGATCATGCGGCCAGATGTCGTGTGTTTGACTGAAAGCACTCTGGCTTCGATGGTGTCGCCGATATAGTCGCCGCCGCCGTTGACCACGACCATGGTTCCGTCTTCGAGATAGCCAACGCCTTGGCGAGGTTCTTTTCCGTAACGTTGGATCTTGATCTTGATCAGCTCTCCGCCTTCCATCAGAGGTTTCAAGGCATTGGAAAGAGCGTGGATATTGACGACAGTGATTCCTTCAATGGTTGCCATCTGGACGCGGCTGATATCGGCGCTGAGGATGTTAGCATCGAGGAGCCGGGCAAGTCTGACAATTTTACCCATCATATCTTTGACTTCAGGAAAATCAGTATCGTTATAGCGGAGCTCTAAATGGGGGACTGTTTCGAGTTTTTTAATGACTTCGAGGCATCGCTTAGCGCGGCCTTTTGAGAGTTCTTCTCCCATTTCAGCTTGGGCATAGAGCTCTTTAATGACCACGCGGGGCAAGATGAGCTGGTGGTCTAAAAGGCCTGTTGAAGCCAGGTCGATGATCCGTGGATCGGCAAGAACTGAAACATCGACGACGAGGTCTTTTTTCTTCTGAGCTGTTTGTGTGAAACGGACGAAAGGGATACTGACATAGAGCTCATCGCTGGATCTCAGGGTCATGATTGTTCCGAGGTAAACTCCGAAGAGGAAAAGAGCAATTTTAATGATTTCTAAGGTTTGAGGAGAAAGATTAACAGAGATCGCGCTGATGTCCATGATGGCTGAGAAGACGATTAAAAGTGCTTGGCCCATCAGATAACCGATGAAGATCCCAATGATCGCGATATTGAATGACCGGAGATTAAATCTTCTAAAAGCAATATCAAAGCCAATGAGTAACGATCCAAAGACAAGTCCTAGCACAACCCCAATCATAGTACTTCCGAAAGTGTGTCCTGATGGACTTGAGTGCATATAGATTGTCATAAAGACAATGCTGAGGATCATGAAAAATGTTCTTAAAAAAGTCAGTGAAATATTCATAATTATAATAAGTCCTTTTTGAAGCGAGTCTACAGCTAGGGTATTTTTTGGACAAGACTCTATCTTTCAAAATATTTAAAAATATTCAATAACTATCAATCAAATTTTAGTTAGCAATTCATAATCATTTGAGTTCTTTTTTAATGATATTGAAATTAAAATCTATGTCCGTGGAATTAATAAATTTCCACAATTGGAGAAACATGAAAAAACTAATGACTCTTGGACTTCTTGCTTCATCTTTTGCTTTTGCTGATGAAGGATCGGAGGTCGTATCGATCATGAAAGCTCCTATTGTTGATTGTGAAGTTCCAGTTGTTGAAGCTTCCTATGGATATCTTTGCGTGGGTCTCGGACCTCTTCCGATTCCAGCACCTCTTGTAGGCGTGGGTGGGAGATTCCAAAACGGGCACAACGGATTCGATGGCTCTTTACAAGTCTCGAGTATTCTTTTTTTCTCTATGGCAAAAGCAAGTATGAACTACCTCTATTACTTTAACCCTAATCTAGATTCTCAATATTATATGGGTGCTGGACTTGGAATGATGGGAGTTTCAGGTCTTGACAGTGGAGGGAGAATGTACTTTTCTCCTCAGTTGGTCATAGGGAAACAATACACCAATAAAGAAGGAAGCTTTCGGCATTTCCAAGCGGAGATTACTCCTTGGCAATTGGGCGGCCGGCACTCAGAGGCTTTCCCAACGGTTGTTCTCTCTTATGGTATTAGCTTCTAATTTTTAAAAAGATTGTTGGAGGAGGCCTCCAGCAATCTTTTTGTTTTTCAATGTCCATTAATCAATTTTTAATTATTAAATCATAATCATTTGAGTTCTTTTTTAATGATATTGAAATTAAAATCTGTGTCCGTGGAATTAAAAAATTTCCACAATTGGAGAAACATGAAAAAACTAATGGCTCTTGGACTTCTTGCTTCATCTTTTGCTTTTGCTGATGAAGGATCTGAAATTGTATCGATCATGAAAGCGCCTGTAGTTGCGGATGAAGTGGAGGCTGCTCCTGTTGAGGCTTCTTACGGATATATTAGTTTAGGGCTTGGACCTTTTCCTCTTCCACTTCCTTTGTTCGGAGTTGGCGGAAGATACCAAAAAGGCCATCATGGATTTGACGGCTCTGTCCAATTCATCTCCTTTGGAAGCGGTTTCACATTGCTCAAAGAAAACCTCGACTACGTTCACTATTTCAAACCTAATCTCGCTTCACAGTTTTATATCGGGGGTGGATTAGCGGTTACTGAAGTTTTGAGCCACGGTTATATGCAAGCGCTTCTTTCTCCTCAAGTGATCCTGGGACAACAGTACACCAATAAAGCGGGTGATGTCCGCTTCTTCCAAGCACAGATTGATCCTGTATTCTTGGATTTGAACCATGTCTATAAGAAGGGTCGTACCCGCGTAGGGACTTTTCCTGTCGTTGTGCTTTCTTATGGTATCTGTTTCTAATCTTTAGAAAGATCGTTGGAGCATGCCTCCAACGATCTTTTGCTTTAAATCTTTTTTTTGTTAGGATGGTTCCATGATTTTATCAAAACGTACTTGGTTTATTATTTCAGGAATTAAATGGTTTGCAATCGGCGTCATGCTTCTCACGAGAGGACTTCGCTTGATCACTGCAGCAGCAGATCAGGTGGCTGTGAAAGCTCCACTGATCAATGCTTTCCAATCTTTTACAAGCAGCCGCCATCAAGCAGCTTTGTTGATTATCTGCTTGGGGCTCTTTGTGGGCTTTATCAAAGGACGAACGATTTTAGCCAAAACTGTCAAAAGGATTGCTGATAGGATCAATCCTTACAACGAAGGTCTGACCCTTAGACAAGCCTATGATCAGAGATATTGGGTTGTGATTGGACTGATGATGGTCCTTGGCATGATGTTCAGAGTGCTTTCCATTCCATTCGATATCCGTGGAGGAGTTGATGTGGCGATTGGTTCAGCTTTGATCAATGGTGCAATGCTCTATTTTAGACATATGCTGACACCTCAGAAAGTTTAATGGCTTATTTATATTGGGATCCTTCCAAAGCGATTCTTCCTTGGGATCTCCCTCTTCTAAACCGTCCCATTTTATGGTACGGTTTTTTATTTGCTGTCGGCTTTTTATTAGCCTATAGCGTTCTTTTGGTTCTTTTAAGACATGAGAGATCGAAAGATGTCCAGGCGCATGCTAAAAAAATCGCCGACAATCTGACTTTTTATGTCATCTTAGGAACAATTATCGGAGCGCGGCTTTTCGATGTCCTATTCTATGAGAACTGGAATGCGATCATAAGAGATCCATTGTCTATTTTCAGGGTCTGGGAAGGAGGGCTTGCCAGCCATGGAGGAGTTTTAGGGATCTTAGTGGCATTGGTGCTTTTCCAGAAGAAACACCGATTTTGTTCTTGGCTGCATCTATTAGACTTGTTGGTTCTGCCAGCCGGTGTTGTCGCAGTTTTCATCCGCATTGGTAACTTCATCAATCAAGAAATCTTAGGCAAAGCAACTACTGTGCCATGGGCAGTGATCTTTGGGCATCCCGCTGATGGAAGTCCACCGGTTCCAAGACATCCCGTGCAGCTGTATGAAGCCTTTTACTATCTGGTTGTTTTTGGAGTGCTGTGGTTTCTAAGGAAGAAGTGGAATGCGTGGAAAGAGGGGAGTCTTGCAGGGCTTTTCTTGGTGCTGATTTTTAGCTTTAGGTTTTTGATTGAGTTCTTCAAGGAAGAACAAAGCTGGTGGCTTTATAGCTCACCGGTGACAATGGGGCAGCTGCTCAGCGTGCCTTTCATCGTGTTAGGTGTCTACTTACTGTCTAGAAAATGATTTAAGGTCAAACGGGAGCATCGGAAGCTGCTTCTTGCAAAGCTCTTCGAGCTGTTCAGGAGCTAGATTTTGATGCCATTCGAAAAATCGATCTGCTGTCGATTGTGAAGCAGGTGCCGCAGCGTACCATTCAAATTTCAAAAGAATCTCAGCGCGGACTTCAACTTGCAGAACAAAGTCAGCAAGAAAAGGATTCAGATCAATATACTCTTCGACGGTGCCTTTTTTGCGGAGATGATCGAGGAGTTGATTGTTTTCGATTCTCAGACATCTGTAGACAAGGTCGCCTTGCAAAGTCCAGAGATTGATTTTGTGTTCAACTTCAATCCAGTTGGCAGTGAGGGCTAGAGCTTTAGCTTTTTTGAAGAATTCCCTGGCTGCTTCAGCTGAGACTTCTAGACCTTGAGAAGGGTTGTCGATAAAAAGGTTGATGACTTCTTTTTCCAGCGGTGGATTGTCTTTGAGAGAATAAAGCTGCTGGCGGACTTGGGCTTGAAGCTCTTCTTGTGAGATGCGGGGATTGTTTCCAGAAATTTCCAGCATGAATTTGATGATCAGTTTGTCCCATGTGTCGAATTCATCATAAGGATTGGCAGTCGGGGGGACTTGTTCAGGAGGAATGAGGTGGCGTTTGACGGCCCAGATCGTTTTAGTGATGTGCTGCAGCATCGGACGGATGCCGTCATAAGCTGCAAGGCATTCGCTGAGTTTTAAAGCCAGCTGCTGAGCGAGCAGATAGGGATGCAAAGAGAAGCTTTTTTTAATCCCGAGGAACTGTTTGAGATTTTCCCGGATCAGATATCCGAGATTGAGTTTTCCTTCTTGGGTCAGGGCTTCTTTTTGGTTTTCGAAAGCCTGAGAAAAATAAGCAACTTTTTCCCAGATTTTTTTTAAAGCTGAAACACCCAGACGGTAGTGGGGGAATTTTTTCTTAAACTCAGGCGTGATCTTCTCAATCAGTTTTTCTTGAACATAGATCGACCATTTTTTTGTGTTCCCGGCATTTTTGAATTCTTCTTTGATCTTCCGGGTCAGAAAAAGATTCAGCTCAGAATACGGATCGTGAAGGTCAGGGGATTCGTCGATTGGATGGGGAGGAGAGGGGATGATACTGGTCGAGGGGTCGATGGTACTCTGAGAAGTCTCAGTCCATTGAGAGGGGGCCCCTGTCTTTTTTTCTCCCATGAAATCATCCAGTTAAATTCCTCTCTTATCTCACTTGTTTTTTTTGTTCAATAGTTTTTGAAGAAAATCTTTATATTTCTTTAAAATTGTTTTTCTTGACTTGCTGTAAGGTGGGTATAAAATGGAGTGCCATGATGAAATATCTTCTTAGTTTTGTCTTTATGTTTCAGATCTCATTGATCTCTCAAAATCAGGAGGGGTGCATGTCTAATTGTCGTTTTGATGGAAAGAGATTGGTCTTAACGGAGAAAGAATGGAAAGATGTATTACCGCCTGAGCAATTTGAGATTTTAAGAAAACACGGGACAGAGCCGCATTTTGATAATGCCTATCATGACAATGAAGCAAATGGCACTTATGTCTGCGGCGGGTGCGGGCTAGAGCTTTTCAATTCTAAAGACAAGTATGATTCAGGGACAGGATGGCCGAGTTTTACCCAGCCGGTCTCTATTGAAAACGTCTATTTCAAAGAAGATTTCAAGACTGGAATACTCCGGATTGCTGTCGAATGCAGCCGTTGCGATGGTCATTTAGGGCATGTCTTTGAAGATGGACCTCTTCCAATCGGACTGCGGTACTGCATGAACTCCGGTGCTCTGAAATTCATTCCAAAATAAGATCTTCCGGAAAGAAAGATAGACCTACTTTCTTTCTTTGTATTAAAATTGCTTGTATGACGAGCAATAAAGAGACTTCTTTTAATCTTCCAGATACTCCTGATACCAAGAAAAAGCTGATCGAATTTAAGAATTTCTGTGAAAAAAAAGCTTTGGAGATTACTCCTTGGGAAGATGCTACTCCTTGGGAAAAAATGGCTGCTGATAGGATTAAGCGTTATACAAAGGCGGGACTTGCTTTGAGGGGAGCTCGCTTGAGGGAAGGACTTTCTCAGAAGGCTCTTGCAAAGCGTTGCGGGATCTCTCAGGAAAACTTGTCCAAGATGGAAAATGGTAAGCGCCCCATCGGGGAAAAGGCAGCAAAGAAGCTTGCAAAAGCTTTGCACATTAACTATCAACTTCTTCTTAAGAAAAAATAGCTAAGCCGTTTAAGGCTCGATGAAAAAGACGCGGACGTGTTTTTCAGGGATGACATCGCCTTCAGGAAAGATATAGGGGACCGGCTTCCATTCAGCTGTTGGTTTGTAGAAAATGCCTTTTTCAAAAAACTCTTGTTGCTCGACAGGAGGAATGAAGTTTGGGTGATAGAGAATAAAGAGATAGAGTCCCTTTGTAGAAAGCTCAGCAAGGTTTTTAAGCATAGCGCGGGCCTCTTGACGTGACTGGTCAGAGCAGCGACAATCATCGCCGTCCATCTCATCATAATAGAGAGAAATTTCAGGATTTTTTAGGTGGAGGCTGTCGTATTTTTTTCGGCCATACTTAGAGAGGTGTTTTCGAGAGTTGATCTTCTGGTAGTCTCCAGGAATTGTATCGATGATTACAGATGTGTACCCCTTTTCTTGGGCATACTTTTTTAATTTATCGGTCGCAAAGGTTGCATATTCTTCGTAGAGGTCGTTAACGTGAAAGACGCCGACGGGCCCATGGCGGGTGACCATTTCATCTAAAGTTCCAAAGAGAATACCGTATTGATCTTCCGGCTTATAATCGCCTTTTCCTTTCTCTTCGAGCTCATCAATATAATTTTTAACAGTTGAAACGTTTTTAAGCTTCATAAGGACGGTTTTTTTCTGTGAAGCTTGGGTATGACCGTCAGGGCCGTAGTTGCCAGCACCGAGCTCTAAATGCGTCCATCCGTCGAATTTTTTCGCGGTAAACCAGAAGAAGAAAAGGGGAACTAAAGCAATAACAATCCAAAACTTGCGAAATGTTTTTGTCATGAGATTAATCCAAAGGCTTTTGAAGTTTTTTAGTTTCAATCTTGATCATGAGGTCGAACCTTGCTATGATGCGATGGAATTGGAAAATGATAAACTAGACATACAATTTATGTGGAGGCCGAAAATATGAACCATACCATGATCGCAGGACACTTGGGAGCTGATCCCGAAGTCCGATTTACTTCTTCAGGACAAAAAGTTACGACATTACGTGTTGCTGCAAGAGCGCGCCGTAGCGGAAAAGACGAAACCATCTGGTGGAGAGTCACTATTTGGGGAGAGCAATTCGACAAGATGATCCCTTACTTCAAAAAAGGAAGCTCGATCATCGTGATGGGAGAACTCAACAAACCAGAGATCTTCACAGATCGTGACGGCAAACCGCAAGTTTCTATGAGCCTAACAGCTTACAACATCTCATTTAGTCCGTTTGGACGCCCAGATAGCGCCGGTGGATCTTCAGAAGGCGGACACGAGTCGCATCCTGATGCAGCATTTGCAAGTGCAGAGCCTGCAGCCCATGGCGCAGCTCCGATGCATGGCACGATGCACGGTCAAGGCAAAGCGCCTGCGTTTTCTGATGATGAGGTGCCGTTCTGATGCAACTTACGTCGGCCGCCTCTTTTTCAGGAAGACCCTCTTCGGATGTGCTCGTATTGCCTTTTTGGCACGGTAAGAAAGCAGAGCCTGCGTGTCCTATGCAGGAATTTAAGACTTTTTACGCTTCCATTGATGATTTTTCAGGAAAAGAGGGAGAAATCCTTTTCCTTTATACAAAGAAGGGGAAGGAAAGCCGGATCCTATTGCTCGGACTTGGAAAAAAATCCGAGTGCGTCGCAGAAACCTTGCGTAAAGCATATGCCGCCGCTCTCAAAGCTTGCCGAAAAAAGAAACTCAAAAATATCTCCGTAGCACTACCTGAAACCGAAGATCCTGCAGCATATCCATCGACTGAAGGGCTTCTTTTGGCTAATTATGCTTTCGATAAGAAGTTTTCCAAAGAAGATACTTCACCTTTAGTTCAAAAAATCTGCCTGATAGGGATTGATAAAGACACTCTTAAGGAATGCCACGATGCGGAGACGGTGATCTCTTGTGTTAACTACGCTAGAGATTTGATCAACGGCAATGCCGATGATGTGACATCTGAGTTGCTCTCAAAGAAAGCGAAGGAACTTGAAAAAGAGTCTAAAGCCATCAAGACCACCATTTTGAATAAGAAAGCGTTAGAAAAGCTTAAAATGGGCCTTCTGCTCGCTGTCAATCGAGGCTCAATGGCAGATCCTGCATTCATCATCGTGGAATACAAGGGAAATCCTCGTTCATCTGATCTAACAGCATTAGTCGGTAAGGGCATTACCTATGACACTGGAGGTCTAAATTTAAAGACAGCCAGTATGGAGACAATGAAAGACGATATGTCCGGCGGTGCTGCAGTGCTCGGGACGATCAAAGCCGCAGCGGCATTAAAACTGAAAGTCAATATTGTCGGAGTGATTCCTTCAACGGATAACGCCATCGGCCCTAAGAGCTATAAACCAGGCGATGTCTATCACAGTTATAGCGGTAAGACCGTTGAAATTACCAATACAGATGCAGAAGGAAGGCTCGTGCTAGCCGATGCCGTCAGCTATGTGGAAGACCAATTTAAGCCATCGAGAATTATCGATCTAGCGACGCTGACAGGAGCTATGATTATCTCCTTAGGTGAAGAAGCTTCAGGTCTTTTCTCTAATAATGATGAGCTCGCTGATGGTTTGCTCCGAGCAGGAAAATATACGTATGAAAGACTTTGGAGATTTCCACTTTATAGTGAATATAAAGAAGGATTGAAGTCGCCGATTGCCGATATGAGAAATTCTCCACCTGCAAGAAAAGCCTCTTCCATCATGGGCGCTCTGTTTATTCAAGAGTACATTAGGGGAACTCCTTGGGCCCATTTGGATATCGCAGGAACAGCATTCCTATCAGGTCCAAAACATTATCATACGACCAACGCGACTGGATTTGGTGTCAGACTTCTAATCAATTATCTGATGCACCATGAAAAGAACCTTTAAAGTTTCTTCTGATGAAAAAGGCCAGAGGCTTCTTGCCTTTTTGCGAGAGAAATGTCCTGATGCTCCTTCCGTCAAAGCTTTGAAAAGAAGTATTGAAGGCAAGCTCTGCCGTATTAATGGCAAAGTCGAAACTTTTTCAACGCATATCCTCAAAACCGGAGATGTTGTCGAGATCGATATTGATCGAGACGCTCCGGTCAAATATAAACCTCTGCTTTTGTGGGAAGATGATGTTCTTGCTGCTTACGACAAGCCGCCAGGTGTTGTCTGCGAGCCTAAAGCGTTTCCAGGAAAACTCATCCATCGTTTAGACAAAGATACCTCCGGCGTCGTGCTCGTCGCTAAAAATGAAAAGGTCCTCGAGCAAATGATCGAGATTTTCAGGCAGAAGAAAGTGCAGAAAGAATATCTTGCTGTCGTCGATGGACTTGTTAGAGATAAAAAAAGGACGATCACTTCAAGACTTGCAGCGCGGCACCATTTTCAGGGACAAACTCTGTATGGATCGAGTCCGACAGGACAAGAGGCGATCACCGAATGGGAGTTAGTTGGAGTCGGAACAAAGTCTTCTCTACTTCTCTGCAAACCGATCACCGGAAGGACGCATCAGCTTCGAGTGCATCTCAAAGAAGCTGGCCATCCGATTGTGGGGGATTATCTATACACCAGGGTTTTTCAATGCCCCTGTGAAGCAAAGAGGCATCTATTGCATGCGTATAAAATTCGATTTCCGCATCCTGTAACAAATCAGGAAGTCGAGGTTATTGCTCAGCTTCCAACCGATTTTATCCAAGCGCTAGAGAGTATTGGTATGGCTCATCTGCTTGATCTTTTTCGCACTGAAAAGCAACAAGACCATAAGTCAGGAAAACCTAAAAAGTTCTGAATTTTTCTCCTTTTGTCATCCATAAATCCTTAATTATCAACTGATAGCAGTTTTCATCTTTCATATACGCATATATGCGTATAGCATGTTCTTTTATTACTTATAATCAATAACTTACATCTTTAAATTACAGTATTATTAAAATAAAAATTATGTTATAATTAATACTTTAATTAATAAAACAAATAATAATATTGGGAATATTTATGACATCGATTAATTCAAATTCATTACTGCCGGAATTAGAGCAAAAGCACGGTGTTTTTTGGAAATGCATCGAGCGTACTGAAACCGGTTTTCTCTACCGCCTAAGAAAGAAGTATCGACATCTTGATTACAATTGGGGCAGTTCAGATCTTCACTATGGGCTAAATAAAGCAGCTCGAGCCAAGCAGGATGAAATCTTTCCACAAGCCGAGACTATCAGAGCTGAAGATTTGAAGTGGACTACTGAAAAACTTCAGGAATTCGGGTATCGATTCTTTGAAGATGCAAGCGGGAACTATTTCTTGGAACTGCCCACTAAAGAACATCTTGCGGCCCGGGTTCAGGAAAAATGGCCTGAAGTTAAAGAGGGAATCGGTAGCGGAGAGGATGTCTCAAACGATTATCTCCAGCATCTTTTTGGGCTTTCAGACGGAAAGCAATTTGTCACTGATCATTCTATGAGAGCCATGCCTACGTTGATGACCATGTTGTTCGAGCCTGACTATCAGAAGGTAAGAGAGCGCGGCAGAGCCCTTGTTGCCGATCGCTACGCACGGATGCAGGTCGCACAAGTGGATTTGGAAAAACGGTTCGGGCGTGGTGAGGAAGTAGCACGGGTAAAGTTCTTTATGGACTTTTTTGCCGGTACCCTTGGATCGACTTCTCCTAAAGACATGGAAGAGTTTATTCAGATGATGTCAGGGACAACATTGTTGGAAAAGTTTATGACTCAGATGTCAAATGAATTGATGTTTCGCCGTTATTGGAAAAGAACGTTTAACGAGTCATTCGATGTTCAAGCTTTCATAGAGATTTGGCACAAGGTGTTTGCTTATGAACCTGTCGCAGTTACCTCTGATGTACCTGACGAGATAGCCATAGAAGAAGAGTTAGCATTGATGTTTCCTGAGGGGCTGCCCAGTAGCGAAGATCTCGATATTAATGATCCTCGTCTTCAAACGTTACTGATAAAACATATAGGTAACTCTAACAATTCAGTGCCGTTTGCTGAATTCCGAAGCAGATTTGATGGTGTTACAAAAAGTGAGGAGCTCAGTGCTTGGTTGGAAAGTGAAGAGAAAGCTCTTCAACAAAAAGAAAGTGCCCTGTGGGAAGCTACTAGTCGCGCTAGAACAAAAAGTGGATACATTTATGAGTTTAAATATAAGGCCGACTTAGAGAGTGGGCGCATAAGATTAGAGATCTTTCCAGCAGTAGAACCTATCGATGACTATACTCTTCCTTTATTAAAAGAAGATATTCTCCTACTTAAAGAATTCGGTTTTGATTTTAGAAAAGACGAAAACGGCATCTTCTTGAGGATTCCGGATCGGGACCATCTTCAAGCATGTATTCAAAAAGCTTACCCTGAGCTTAACGAAGAGATTATCAATAGTGAAGGAATTGCAGATGACATTTCTTTTATTCATGCGTTTTTGGAACGATTCCTCTTGATATCGGATGGAAAAGAGTTTGTCCACGATTCAATTTTCCACGTAGTCCCTACGCTTAAATTTATCAAGAACCATGGTTTGGCTTCATTTAGATCATTCAGACAAATCTCTAGAAATCATGTGGCGAAACTTCTTGAAAAAGTTGAGAAGTCTGAGCAGCTAGATCATGATCCAATCCTGAAGGGTAAAATCATCACAATGATTGGTGTTGATGCTGATGGGCTATGGTCACGAGGGAGTGAGCGAGATGTGCAACAAATTCACAGTCAACTAACACCTGATGAACCCCTAATGAGCACTTGGAGCGACTCCTCCTTCCAATACTACTGGCAAAGAACCCATGGAGAAGAGATCGACTTCGATCGTGCAAAGGCCTTGTGGGGTCAACCATTCCCAAAAGAACAAGAAATCCCCGGCCCGCAATTATTAAGTATTTGATAATTGCTTGAGCTTTTTCACACCGAAAAGCAGCAAGACCGCCGGAATCCACGACACTAACACGAAGATCTCGAAAAATCTCGAGAGCTCCATTGTCGCAATAAGGCCAGCAATCAATCCACCCGCATAAAAAGCGATCCCAATGCACATGTACCAAGCCCCGACAAAGAACGCCGTCAAGCGGCGAGGGGATAGGCGTGTAACCATCGAAAGCCCTATAGGTGCCAGCAGCATCTCACCAATAGCCATGAAAGCATAAGCTCCGATCAAATAGAAGGGGCTGACGGCAGCCTCTTGAGCGCCATCTGGGATGAGCCTGGAGCCGATTTTCATGAGAAAGAAGCATAGTCCCATGGCAACTAGACTATAGACGGTTTTAAGGGCTGGAGAGGGGTCTAATTTGAGCTTGGATAGCGACTTATACACCCAGGCTAGTGGAAATGCCAGGATGACCAAATAGAGGCTTTCTAGTGATAGGAGCCATGAAGGCAGGATGGTGATGGAGCCAATCTGAGGGGAGGTATAGCGGAGGGCAAAAATGCTCATTGAAGACCAGCCCTGGTTATATGACATCCAGAACAAGATCGAGATGAATGAGAGAACGCAAATAACCACGATGCGTTGTTTCTCGACTTTTTTTAACGGTTTTTTTTGGAGTGAAGCGGTTTGTTTTTGGCTCACGTGCATCTCTTTAAAGGCAGGTTTTTTCATGATTTTTAGGAAGGTAATGAGTCCGATGATTTGGACAACACCTGCAAGGACAAAAGCCCAGAGCCATAAGTTAGCCTGGCCCAAAGTCCCCAAAGTGAAAACAGCCAGGAATACACCGACGTTGACAGCGGCATAATAGATCGTAAATCCGCCTTCTCTTAATTCAGAATGTCCATGATAGATATGACCCAAAATAGAATAGACGCTAGGAGTGAAGATGCTGGCTCCTAAAGCGGCAAATAGTAGTGCAACATAGAGCAAGGTTGTGCTGCCTGTCGCGATTAAAAAACAACCTAGTGCTGTGAAAACGCAGCCGTAGATAACTCCAGCGCGGTGGCTTGTTCGATCAGCAATATAGCCCCCAAGCATCGGAAGAGCAAAAGCCAGTCCTGTAAAAAGGCCGTAGAGATGGGTTGCCTTGGCATCGGAAAAGTTATGTTCTTGGACTAAAAACAAGACTAGGAGGTTGCCGATGCCCCAGAAGGCAAACCGCTGGCAGAGCTCAATAAATGACAAAAAATACATCTCTCTAGGCTGTCTGCTCATATTTTCCTTCAGCGTTGGTGTGGACAAAAAAAATATTGATTTGCCCTGTTCCTTATTCTTTCCTTATCTGAAAGTGTTTTATTTTGCTATAATCTGACAGAAATATATGAATTTTTTAATTGTAAAAACTTCGTCGATCGGAGATGTGATCCAGACGTTTCCGGTCTTGGAGTATTTAAAGAAAAGATACCCCGATGCATCGATTGATTGGGTGATCGAAAAAGAATATCTCGACCTCGTTCAGGCTCATCCATTAATCCGGCGTGCGATCCCTTTCAGCTCCCGCACGTGGAGAAAAGCTCTGCTTCCATTAAGCACCTGGAAAGAGATGAAAACATTTTCTCAGCTGCTGCGTCAAGAAACATACGATGTGCTTTTTGATCTTCAGGGAAATACCAAGTCTGGTTTGATTACAGCTCTTGCAAAAGCGAATGAAAAAGTTGGACTGGGTAGAAAATCTGTTCCGGAATTTCCGAATCTCTTGGCAACGACAAGGCGCATCGATGTGGATGGATCTCTACAAGTTCAGCAGCGGTACCTTCAAGTCGTTCAGAAGTTTTTTGCAGATGAGGCAGTGTTTATTCCTCAAGGCGCCGATTTGCTTCTGCAGCCTGAAGGTGAAAAGAGGTTAGCTTCATTAAGAGTCTCTGAAGGACCTCGGATCATGGTCGCTTGCGGATCGCGCTGGTCTAATAAAAAACTCGCTGAAAAAACTCTAGAAGAATTGATTCAGAAAATCGCTTTTCAAGAAAATCCCTACTTCTATTTCATTGGAGGCAGTCCGGGAGAGAAAATCATCGCTGATCATCTTCACGGTTTGTTTCCAGAAAGAAGTAAGTCCGTGGGAGGGCTTTCGTTTTCTCTTTGGCAAGCCTTGATGAGAGAGATGGATCTCGTTATTGCAGTCGATTCTGCGGCACTGGCTCTTTGCGGGATGACTAAGACTCCTAGCTTAAGTTTTTTCGGACCGTCGCGTGCTGCGGTCTATAAACCTCTAGGCGATCATCATGTCGCTTGGCAGGGTGCATGTCCCTATGGTCAGCAGTTCACAACCCGCTGTCCACTTCTCAGGACCTGCAAAACAGGCGCCTGTTTGAAATCGGCTTCTTCTGATGAGCTTTTAGCAAGTGTGATTCAACTTTCCCGTCACAATTAAGTCTTTTTGGATGGAGTCTTTACAAAGATGCTTTTTCCCATCGAGCAATTGAAGGTATGCGGCGGTCCTAATGGCAAGAAGCTTTTCGGATCATAAAAAGTCGTTTGAACAACGGCGCTGCTATCAGAATAGAAAGTATATTTAACGTATTCATACGTTGGATTGCCGGTATGATCACTAAAATGTAAATGAGACGTCATCACCCGTTCCGGGGATCCTTCTGTTGCTGGGATTAACATCATTGAGGTGGGGGCAAAATATCCCATGGGCATGCCAGGTTTTCCTGTGCATTGCTGAAGATCGAGCAAAATCACAAATTGTTTTCCTTTGCAGATGGCAGAACGCAATTTTTGGTATGAGTGGATTGTCGCTCCAAAGACATTCAAGAAGGCAGTTGCCATGATCGCTAAACTAAACAAAAAGACTTTTTTCATAGGGAATCCTTTTTTGAAAAGGATATTAGGACAAAGGAGCTAAAAAGTTAACTGTTAAAAGATGCCGAATAGTGGTCTTTGTTTCGGCAAAGATCTCTTCTTCATCGGTGAGTTGTTCGACTTCGTCGAGGGTAAACCACCGGACGCCTTCCAGGAGAGTTCCTCGAAGGGGTTTGGCTAAATAGATCATATCGATGTGTTGGTGAGCGGGCTTATCGCCATGGGCGGGGATGTTTTCAAGAAGGCAGAGATAAGGCCGTTCGATGCTAGAGGCGTTCCAGAAGTTAAGCCAGAGGTTTTCCTGTTGGATCAGTTCGATCTCCAGTCCTGTTTCTTCCTGAGCTTCTCTTTTAGCGCAATCTGGAGGTGTTTCATTGAGTTCAACATGACCGCCTGGCGGAAGCCATTTCTTGAGCTTTGGATGCATCAAAAGAAGGACTTTTCCTTGATCGATGATATAGGCAGTTGCTGTGAAATGTTTTTCGATTTCCATGCTAGTTACTATAGCATGGTAAGATTAATTAACCGTAAGTCAAAGAAACCCAGCCTCTAGTCCGGAGTTTTGCTTCTTCTATTTCGGTAAGCTGACGGGGGTTATTACGAGTGCCCCAAGAGAAAAAGTTATCTGATACACGCTCTTTTTTTGGCATCATCGCAGGCTTATTGAGGTAGGCTTCCATCCCTCGCTGAGCGATCCCGGCAAGATTATTCTCATCACCGATGAAGGTGAAAAAATTTCTTCCATAGGCTTGGATTCCTGCGCTTGCAATAGCACTAACCATCGGCGACGCGTATAAATGTGCCATGGCTGCATCTTTGACACCCGGCTTAGCCTTGACTTTGACGAATTTCAATTTCTTTCCCCAGGCATCAAATTCAGCTAATTTACTGCGTAAATCAGCTTCAAGAGGCTTGAATTTTTTGATCTGTGTATGAGCTTCTCTATTAGCTCTATCTTTGTAGTCGGCAATCAACATAAGAAGCGGTTTTGCTGCTGCGCGTGGGTGCTGCTCTCTTGCTTTAGGACTTTGCAGCCGCTCAGTATAGAGCTTGATACGGTTCTTAAGAGCTTCTTCAAATGCTTCAAGATTTACAAAGGTAGGATTGAGGGCTCTCAATTCCATAAGGGTTGCATCGATCTCTTCTTCATTATCCAGCGGCATTTCTAAGTAAGAGTAGAGCTCATCGAATTTTGCTTCGACTTGCTTTCTTGTTTTTTCAACCTCAGCCTGTGTCAAATAACTTGCCATGTTAGTGACATGAAGCAGGGCTTCTCCGAAATGAGGCATCAAAAGCGCCTGAGTCGGTTCGTCGACAGTTGCTACTAATTTCGTGCGGAGTCTTCCCATGGTCTCAAGGAATTTTGAACAGATTGTTAGAGAGTCCTTTCTAAATGAAAGGTCGGGATTTTTATGTAATTGCAGCAATTCTCTCTGGAAATTTTCGGCTTCCTGCTGCAGAGAATTGATAAAGACATTGGCCTCTGTTTGATACATGATATCTGTGCGGGTCGCATCATTGACAGACTTTAGGATAGCTGGGCCAAGAAGTCCTAACTCTTGGTTCAATTCTGTGTCTATTCTTTGCTTTTCTGTGTCTGCTACGAGAGCAGTTGTTGCAGCAAAACCACTCGCATTCGTGCTAGTGAGAGAAGCTAAAAGAGATTCACTAATAAAACCCTCTTGCGCGCACATATCCAGAGCTAGCTCTGTTACAGATGTTTTGATGATATTTTTTAACCAGCCGAGATTTCCACCGTTGAGATTTTGTTGCGCAACACCGATTTGTTGATTTGCATCTTCAGCTCTAATTCTTTTCGCTTCTTCGGGATCGCCGAGCAATTCCATTGTTCCTGCTTCAACTGAGCTTAAAAGAAATTCAAAAACAGCATTGGATGTTGAGGGTGGCTGAGAAGCTTGCACGGGAGCTTGAGCGCCAGGAGCAGCTGTAGCGTTTTGAACAGGATTTTGATCGCCCAGTTGACTGAACAATTTATCCAGCAACGTGTTCAACTTTGCCGTGACTTCAGCAGGGATTTGTTTTGGCGGTTGAAAAGGAAGATCTTCTGCTCTTGGGAGCAAAGCGGTCAATCGAGTCTGCTGGAGCATCAGCAAAAGATTGTTTTTTAATGAATACCACGCGTGTGGTTTGCCAATTTCTAGAGAGTCTTTAGTTGAATTTGCCAAACCTGGGCAAAGACCAACGATGATCGTTCTTAAGAGAAAGTGGATTGTTTCATTGAGCGTCCATTGGAGCGGCGCGATGATTTTACCTACGATCCACAATAAGCCAGCTAAAGTCAGAAATAAAGGTTTAACAATGATGTTGGAGCGGTAAGCTTTTTCGATGCACTTTGTACGGTATGTTCTAGTCAAAGGTTGATATTTTTTATCAAGGAATTGCGCTAGAAAAACCTCAATAAAAAGGTCGAGAAGCTCAGCAGGATTTTTGGGGCCTGGTTTATTATATTTGAAAAGAGCCGCCCAGAATTTGTTCATGGGAGCTGCGGGCGTAGTCGTCGCAGTCTGAGGAGTCTGCCCATTTTCGATATCGGTCAAATACTTCAGCAGGGGATCGATCAATAGTGCAGTGATTTCTTCCAGCTGTTTTGCAGGAGGCAGTTTAGCAAAATGAACGAGAGTGTCTTTCAAATTGTCTAGTAAGTTGCCAACTAAATTGCTAATCAACCCAGAAGTGTAAAGGCAGCGGAATTTCGCATGGATGCGAGCTAGAAGACCATGTCCCGATGCATCAATGGCTCGATAAACCAGCTTTTTAAAGAGCTCTTCGGAAGACATGCCCTCAACTTCAGCTTTATTAACGATTTCGATTAAGAAGTTCACAAGATTGGTGTTTTTCCCGTCAGTAGGAGGGAATTCGAAGTCGCCATTCAAAGCTTTCTTAAAAGCTTCAATATCGATTTGATCGCAAGTATACAATCCGAGCGTCATGTTTAGAATGACAGATCCTAAGACCAGATTAATCGCATTCGACTTGAGAAGGTCGACTTGATCTTTAATTCCATCCAAAGTCTGTTCAGGCGTCAGTTTTGGAGGAGCAGAAGTGGATAAGTAGGGTACATTTTCTAGTTTCACACGCTCTGCTCTTTTTGAAAGAATATAGCTTTGGTGCTGAGTTAAATAGGGCGATAGGATTTGTTCAAGACGTTCCATCTCGGACTCTTTGCTCTTATCGAAAATGACGCTGACATTTCTGAGGTCTGCACATAAGGCAGCGATAAAAGTCTTGTCATCTGCTTTGAGGCTGTAGAGTTCATTGAATTCTTCTAATCTTTCAGCGAGTTCATTCCGGTTAGCTTGGCTGACAGGAATAATGAAATCGGGGGGTAGGATTTTAGCAAGACGTTGCATTTCGGGCTCTTTGCGCTTATCGAAAATCACGCTTGGATCTCTCAGGTCTGCACATAAACGGGCAACAAAAGCGTTGTCGTCTGCTTTGAGAGTTTTGAGTTGGAGAAATGCGTCTAATCTTTGAGCAAGGTCGTTTCTGTTGAACTGGCTTAAAGGGACTTTTCCAGATAGGTCGTTCCAGAGTTTATCTGCGACATTTTGAATACGGAAAAAGAGTTCAGCATAATTATGAACAGATTTAGCAACAGCAGCTTCTTTACCGGCATTGAGCAGGTATACAGTACCTCTTTGGAGCTGACCAGCGGCATATTTGGTCAGTCCCCATCCGCCTCCGACGGCTGCATAAGTTGTATTTACAGTGACATTTTTCAGTCCTGTACCAGCAGATTTGGCGAATTGTACAGTGGTGTCTTTTAGAGAGGTGGCCTTACGGAGAGAGAAGCTTGCAGCTGATGAGACTGCCCATACAGTGGTGTTTTTTATGGCTCCAGGTAATGCACAAGCCCCTCGCAGCAGAGTGCCTGGAGTTGCAGCAATGGTGCCCGGTAAGCTTTTTATACCTCGAAGTATTGAACTCATAATAATAGTCTTTGTTAATTAATATTATAATTATAGCTTATTTACATTTTTAATACTATTTAAGCAATTATTTTAATGTAATAGTAATTATTTAAATTAATGAATAAAGAAATGTTTTGATAATGATGTAAGTGCTTAATAACCAGCGAGATGGCCTTCTATTATATTACAGGGGACTCAGGGACAGGGGAAGGGGGTCGTGAATTGGACTTAGCTCTATCAAGAATTTTTTTGAATTCCTTGGGAGTTATATTAGGGCGTTCTAGATAAGCTTTGATGATAAAACTAAGCATGCCTTTGACATTGTGGTTCTTTCCTAAGAAGAGGAAAAAGTCATCCAATTTCTTCAAAATAAGAGGAGATAAGCCGTCTTCTGCAAAGCGGGATAAGACTTCTTTAAGAGCATCCATTTGTTGGTTTTCTGAGATGCATACAAAGTAGTTCAGTCTATGGGTCCATTCAGCAAGATCGGTAATTTCCTTTCTTAGTTCTTTAGATTCTTGGGCAATTGTTTTGGGCGTTTGCTGCCCTGCTTCAGGAGGTTTTTGGGGGATTGTTCCATTAATCCTACCGATTTCCAGCTGCTGTTCACGTATTGCATCTTCAACAGCGAGTTTAAGCGTCTCGATAGTGCCGTTCAAAAGGGTTTGATTGTCTTTCTTAGCAGCCTCAGTTCTCCAGGAGTCAAAATGCCCCTGCAATGTAGAAATAAGGTCCTGGACAGGTTTAGGATATGTTTTGTTTTTGATCATTTGGAGAGTGAGTTGCAAACCCTTGTAAAAACTTGTTGCATCAGCGATAGTCCCATGCGTAATGGCCGTAGTTAGAGGACTGTCTAACTGCGCTAGATTTTCAATGACTTCTTCGAGGTGTTTCCGTTGTTCTACCAATTCGGCCAGGTTGTCAATTTTTGCGCAAATCGGCTTGCTAAGGCTCTCAAAATGTTCTCTCGTAGATCTGATATGCTGGCGAGTAGAAGGGTTAGTTCCGTCATTGGCGCTCTTGCAGCGTCTTCTAAAGACATCGATGAGGGATTTGTCCCGTAATCGCATCAGTTTTTTCATCGAGGAGGGGGTTAAATTCTGAATAGTGAAAAATTGATCCCTGAAGGTTGCGGTATCATATTTTAGGCCATCGATAAAAAGATCGGCTTCATTCTGAATGCTTTTAGAGGGGTCTAATTTATCGTCGATGACTTCTTGAATCCCCTGTTTGACAGCGTCTTGAAGTTCAACATAAAAGTCGTTCTCTAGACGGGCAAGGTTTGTGTCGGTATTTCCTGTATTGAAACGAAGGGATTGTTGATGGATATCTTTCAACGCTTCTAGGATGCCTGCAGAAAAAGTTGAATCATCGAGGAATATTTGAAGACCATGAATAATCTCTTCCGTTGCTTTTTGAATACCGGGACCAAAAGCTAAGTCCATTGCTGTTATTTTTCCCTGCTCAACCACATTATTAGGAGATAATTTTGTCGAGAGCTCGATGACATCAGACCCTTGGATATAGAGCAATTTTAAGAAGCTGGAAACAAGCCGGTTGATGGAATCCTGAACGTCTTTATCGACAAAACCTCGTTGTTCAAGTGCTATTTTTCTTCTGATGTTTTCGGTTTCAGATTCTTGTTCTCCACGGTTTTTTTCTTGTAGTTTCTCATAGAGCGTCTTGTAAATGGAATGCAAGGCGAGTTTGCCAAAATCCCAAGAAGATTCACCGTTATCTTTGATTTTACTTTGAATTTTGGAGACAACCACAGTTTTCAGTACTTTACGGATAATTTTGTTCATCAACCATCTACCAGGCGCCGAGATGATACTGACAGTCCACGTTAGATAAGACCAAGAGATAAACCAAAGTGCAAGGAAAGGGGAGTTAGATTGCTCTGCTCTTTTTTCAAAATGGGCAGTTGCAGTATTGGACCAATTGAGGGCGGGTGCGTATTTATCGATCAAGGAACTGATCAAGCGGCTGACGAGATCTGTAGAGGTCAAAATTTTCCCATGGCGATCTTTGATTTTGATTTGGTCGATGGCGTTGCTAACAGCTTCATCAACAGTGGTTCCAAGGTTATGGTGAACCGAGATTGCCTTGTATTCAGACTGAAGCCAGCTAATGAATCCAAGCCCCGGTTCGATGAACATTTTAACGACCATCTTCAGACGCTCTTCCGGACTAAGTCCTATCAAGTACAAGGCAATGTCTCTGCTTTGGTCTAAAACGTGATCGACAATAAATAGAACAGCAGGAGCCATCACCCAACAGGTGAATTTTTTCCACTTCTTTTGAACATAATTTAAGTTGGAGTTGTCGATCTCAGTATAAATCAAATTCTGGAAAATTTCATTGGGATCGCCCAAAGTGACATTTGATTTTTTAATGAGGCCAGCCAGACCTCCACTCTCTTCTTCTGGTTTTTTATGGATGCTGCTTTCGGGCAAAATCAATAAGGCCAAAGCGATCCTAAAACCCAAAGATTTCAAATCCTCGATTTCTTGGAGAATTAATGGTACTGGGTTTTCAGGTTCAGGTTTTGGCAAAGAAGGTACTGATCGCTTAGTACGGCTGACTGTTCTGGTTGGTTTTGCTGCAGCACCTGCAGCTGAAGTAATAGAGGGTAGAGGCTTGATAAATCTTCCAATTAGTTGCTTTCCTAATTTTTTTTCGTGAGATACGAGTTGGAAAGCACAGCATTTATCAATAAAGTCGCAGAGCGATTTGATGGGTCTCGCATCGTCAGCCAGGGATGCTCTCTCTTGCAGGGCTGTTAAAAGAGCCTGGAATTTAGCCTTGTTTTCTGCATTAAGGCCTTCTGTAAAAAAGATAGCTTTAGGATCGTAGCATTCGGCAAGGCAAGCTTTTGGGTTGGCAAGAAATATCGCAATGGCATTCGTTGCTCTGTGTCTTAGAGGATCATCAATTTCAATCTCATCCGTGATTTTTTGATGAAGCTCATGCAAACAATGTCTCAGTGTTTGCAAGGGGCCTTCAGGGGCTTGAGTGCCAAGAACGCTAACGCCCTTTTGTGCTGCAAGCTGAACGACTCGATTCACGGTGAAGTTAAGGCCGAGATCAAGGCCCCATGTCAACGTGCGAATAGGAACAGAGGCGCTGTACCAAAAAAATCTAGACACTTTATCAACGCCGGCTGCTGCCCATGAGAGTTTGGCTTGTTGTTCCAAGGGTGAAGGAGCAGGAGAAGTCGGTTCTTCCTGTACCAAATCATCGTCATAAAAAATAGTATCACCTACAACAACAGCGGAATTAGGTCTTAAAGATTCTGGAGAACTGGGCGGTGGAGGAGAGTTTTCTGCTCTGGAAGCATTCGAAGCAGCAGCATCAGTTTGCGGGGTCTGTCTAGAGCCCCAACTCAGTAGACCTCCGAGAAAGGTCGAAGCTGGAAACCAACTACTGGGAGGCGGAATTTGCTGTGACATAGATGTTCTACAATATTTTTGTGAATATTTATAAAGTAATACTTGCTTTAGTGTCATTGTAAATAATAATTTAGTTTACTCGTTCTCTATGGAATCCAGTCAGACAAATTCAAAAGCAATCAACCTCTTCAATAAAGCCGAAAAGTAAAATGGATTTGACTCCGCAGGTTGAGAGTGCTATCTTCATTTCTTTATGAAAAAAAGAGTTTTAATCACTTGTTCATTGCTGACGCTGTCGCTCTTTTCCGAGGAAGATAATTGGAGCTTAAATGATGGATTTGCCATTTGGGGCGACGTTGCTTTTTTTCGTCGCAATGAAGGGAATAACCACCGTTTAATCATTGATCGCGGTGAAGGGAAAAGAAATATTTGCGGCGGCTGTAATTTTAGCAGCTGTAAATCTAAAAAACTCGTCAGCTCTTTTCATTACCAGCCGGGCTTTCAAGTCGGCATGATGTACATGACCCGCCATTCGCTTTTAGAGGCAAAATATCTCTTTGTTGAACAGTGGGAAGCTTCTTGCCACCGACATGATGGTGGATTGCTTTATTTTTCCGCTCACAATCCGACGTATGCTCAAGACTTTTTCAAAGCCGATAAGGCAACAGCCGAATATAAGTCTCAGTTCCAAAATGGAGAAGTGAACTACTTTTATTACATCACTCCGCGTAGAGGAGATTATTTCTCTGGGGGATGGCTAGCGGGTTTACGCTATATTAGCCTGACAGAAAATCTAGAAATGAAGTTTCATAAAGGATCTAACGAAAGTCCTTATCGCGTCCATGTCTGGAACCATATTCCCGGGATTCAAGTCGGGGGAACCCTGGGATGGAACCCTTCAAAAGTCTTAAGTTGGGATGCGAATGCTAAATTAGGGATTGGTTTTGATTGCAGCCGCCAGCATACCTACTGGGGCGATGTCAATAACACTGTTGTGCTCCGAGACTATCGAGTTTCAAGATTCTCACTTCCTTTAATCGTCGGAGGTGCGCTTTCAATGACTTATCAGCCTTGGAGGTTTATCAACCTTCACGCTGCTTACGAGCTTATATATTTGAATGGGATTGCACTGGCTCCTGATCAGATGAATAAAAGTCCTAGCCATGAACAACACCTCCGTTCCTTTGGCCAAGCTCTGATCCATGGAGCAACGCTGGGCATTACCTTCACTTTTTAGTCAAAAGCTGAGCGATATCTTCAAATCCTTTTTCTTGGGCTATTTGAAGAGCTTTCTCACGATCTTCCTGGGAAATCTCATCCATCTGAAGTAGATAAGTAACTAGCTCTAGGTGGTTATCATGACACGCAGAGATAATAGCTTTGGCGATATCTTCTTTACAGCTTTCTGGAGGCCCCATCTCTCTAATGATATCTTCGTAATTTTTAACCTGAGCATTGCAGGCAGCCCAAAATCGACAATATCTAGGAATGGTATCATTTTCGAATACCGCCTTCATGATGTCGAGCCTGCCAATTTTAGCAGCTCTGCAAAAAGCTATCCCGAGCCAATTCTCAGGAATTAGGCCTTTCTTTAACACCAACTTAACGATATCGAGTTGCCCATCTTCCGCAGCCTGGCAGAGAACAAAACTCCGATTCGCTGTTCGGATCAGATCTGCTTGATTAGATGATTGTTCAAGGAGCTTATTCACCATGTACCATTGTTTTTGCTGCCCGGCTTTACTTAAAACTTTTTCCCGGTCAATCCAGTTTTCCTTTTGATTAATGATATCTGTTTGAGTGAAGTGGAAAGCGACATCGAGAAAACCATGCTCTAGAGCCATTGAAACAGCTTCAGATCTTTTAGGTTGCGATTCCTTTTTTAGGGATGTCATAAATTCTTCATATATAGCCTGTGGAGTCGTATTCATTATTTTGGTTTTTACAAAATAAATCACTGAGTTAATTAATAATTCTGCAATGAAATGTCCAGGACCTTCTGTAGTTTTTGGAGAAGAAGCCTGATCAATGAATTGTCCGAATTGTTGATAAAAGTCTTGGACTTGCTGCTCATAAGTCTTCGACCCTTCTTTGGGAGGCAGGTGCAACTCCTGGCTAAGCTCTTCCCACGAAATGTTTTTTATATCTAATGTGGGCACATCGCGGGGAGCTGGCTGAGTAAAATACCGATAGATCCAAATGCTGATGGAGCCAACTAGGGCTAAGCCGCAAAGCACAACGACTGTCCGCGTATTCCAAATCGATGTAAGAGGGTTTCCCGCGTGAAGATTTGTAGGAAGTGAAGTTGTAGGTCGTATGCCTAAGTTCAAGAGATTCCCTCAAAAAAAAAGCTGGAGATGACTCATAACATAAGACGGCGCTCTTAAGGCTGCTACCTTCCGGTCCTGACCTGGTTCGAACTGCCTTACCTCATAAGGTCCCCAGCAAGGGATTGATTCTACTCCAAGAAGGAGTAAAACGCTATTTTAAAGAATTTACTTTCTCCAGCTTAGTTTGGGGGAAGAAAGCCTCTAATATCTGAGGGGCTTTTTCACCTTTTTCTGCTTGGGCCTTAGCGCTATAAAGACAGAGGCCAACGCCGGGTCCTTCGCCATAACCTGTGAAGACAAGCTCATCGCCTTTGGTCTCTACAGTAAAATCATTACTGCGGAGCTTTTGAGTTCCGACGATTCGTTGGAAAGTCGAAAAGTCAAAGTCTTTCACTTGAGTTTCTCCGGATACTTTAACAGCATAGACTTTCTCAGCATGCGGCGTTACGTAGAGGTCTACACCAGTGACATGCTCTAGGTTTGTAGCCTGTGCAAGGAGAGTTTTTGGCAAAGCGCATGTCCACTTGCTTTGCTGGCGGTCTTTAGCTGCAATAGGAGCAGAAACACCAGGGGGCGAGCTGATCGCTTTGCGGAAGACAGCAGCGAAGTCAACGGTCTTGCCAGCGCTGTTTTGAGTCCAGGTCGCTGCAAAAGGAGCATCATTGAAAGTCAAGATCAAGTGGTAGGTCGAATCGACGGCACGGTCGATATGTTTTTTAGGAAGGATGCTAGAACCTTGATACCCGACATCAGAAGCAATCACATGCCAAGCGGCCTGTTTATTGCGGCTTCCAATGAAATAGGCGTTTGTCCGAGCGACAATCGCTATCGCATTTGCCACTTCGTCATGTAGTGCTTGAGGAAATGATGTAGAAAGGGTCGATTTAAGGTACGGCTCAACACCGACTTCATTGATGATGTTGAGTTTTCCATCATTGCTCCAAACTTCGATGCAGCCTCTATATTGAATGCCATTGACGAGAAGACTGCTTTGCGAGTCGACAGGAACAAAGCGGAGTTGGTGGAATCCTTTAAAATCCTCACCCCATTTTAAGCCGTATTCACTGACTGAAATTGTATGTCGGCTGCTGTTGATCCCTGATGAAACCTTTGTCTCATCCAGTGGATAGTAAATCTCATACCGGCCTTTGGCTTCGAGGAGTGCCTCGGGAACCTGACGGTGCAAGAGCACCTTCACAGTGGCCGGTTTAGATCTTTGCGAAATGTCTGTGGCTTGAGGAGCAGCAGCTGAAACGCTGATAGCGGCCAGCAAAAAGCTCCAAAAAGTCATCAGTTTAACGATTGTTTTCATAAAATTCTCCCTGAGTAAACTTAAGTGGAAGTGTTCTTCCTAAATGTGTGTATGCCAATTTTGTAGCTTCGCGTCCGCGCAAGGTCCGTTTGAGGAAGCCCTGCATGATAAGATAAGGCTCGTAGACTTCAGCGATTGTCTCGGGCTCTTCACCGATCGCAACGGCTAGTGTGCTGACGCCAACGGGTCCGCCGTCATGATGATCAATAATGACGCTTAAAATCTTTTTATCCATTTCATCGAGTCCACGCTGGTCGATCGCTAGCATTTCTAACGCTTGGCAAGCGGCTTTTTTATCGACCATTGAGATGTTGCGGGTTTGAGCAAAATCTCGAACCCATCTTAATAGATTGTTGGCAACGCGGGGAGTGCCTCGAGCTCTAAGTGCGATTTCTTCGGCAGCGGAAGTATCTATTTTAACTTTGAGAATCTGGCTGGATCTTAAAAGAATCTGCTGCAATACCTGAGGCTCATAATAATCTAGTCGTGTTGTGAAGGGGAAACGAGAGCGTAAAGGTCCACTTAAAAGTCCAACGCGCGTGGTTGCGGCAACGAGAGTAAAATGGTTGAGCTTGACTTGCACTGAACGGGCAGAGGGTCCGCTATCAATTAATAGGTCGAGGGCAAAATCTTCCATTGCAGGGTAAAGATATTCTTCGATGGTTTTGGAGAGGCGGTGGATCTCATCAATAAAAAGGATATCACCCTGTTTCAGATTGGTTAAAAGACCTGCTAAGTCGCCGGCTTTTTCAATGACAGGACCCGAAGTGACAGTGAGATTGGTCCCCATAGTTTTCGAGATGACATGGGCGAGTGTTGTTTTTCCAACGCCTGGAGGTCCATGGAAAAGACAATGACCTAGAGGTTCGCCGCGTTGTTGAGCAGCCGACATTAATACATCGAGACGTTCGCGGACAGCTTCTTGACCGACAAAGTCAGTCAGCGTTTGGGGACGGAGCGTCGTTTCCAGCTTTTCGTCCGGTTTTGTCCAGGTAGATTCAACAAAATTATCTGGTCCCATTTACAAAACTCTAGCAAAAAACGAATTGCCGAGCTATACCTTTTAGAAAGAGGACAAATTAATGAGTATCAAATCTGACAAGTGGATTCGCGAAATGGCTAAGAAACACGGAATGATCGAACCGTTTGTCGATGGGCAAGTCCGCTACTGTGAAGGACAGAAAGTCATCAGCTACGGCCTATCCAGTTATGGATACGATCTTCGCGTTGCCAGAGAATTCAAAGTTTTCACCAATATGAATAACTCTTTGATCGATCCTAAAAATTTTCGCGACGATGCCTTTGTCAATATTGAAGGGGACTATTGCATCATCCCTCCTAATTCTTTTGCCCTTGCCTGCAGCGTTGAATATTTCCGCATCCCTAGAGATGTTCTGACGATATGTCTTGGAAAATCGACTTATGCTCGTTGCGGCATCATCGTGAACGTCACTCCTTTTGAACCAGAGTGGGAAGGACACGTCACTCTCGAGATTTCCAATACAACGCCTCTTCCAGCCAAGGTTTATGCGAATGAAGGGCTTGCTCAAGTGCTCTTTTATCAAGCAGCCGAAGTCTGTGAGACGTCTTATGCTGATCGCAGTGGAAAATATCAGGGTCAGAGAAATATTACTCTTCCAATCGCATAAGAGAGTGTCTTCAAATGTAGATATTTGAAGACGCACTCTAAGTTTTTGTGTCTTAACAATTTAAATCGTTGTTGAAAATCTTTTCGTGCGATAATATCGCAATTTAAAAAATTTCTCTTCGCAAAAAAACAGATCTCCATACAATCAGGCTTAAGATGGCGTCAATACACACCACTTCCTTAAGGCACCCTCTCCCGCAGCGGCACTGGCTCAACCGCAGCTGGTGGGTGATTGCTTTTGTGGCTCTTTGCGGAGTTCTTTATCTCCATGGCGTACGGCAGAAAAACATCACATATCAAGAGATGGACGGCCGTCTTCAGATCTTACAAATAGAAAAAGCCTTTGCTTTAGCAGAGCAGGAAGAATTACTCCTTCAAATCCAAAGTCAATCCGATCCTGCTTGGGTTGAAATGGTGCTCAAGCGGAATCTCGGTTTAGTCCCTGAAGGACAGACCAAAGTCTACTTCCATCAAAATTAGCATCAAGATTAGTGATTTATTTTAAAAATTGCGTTAGCATCCATAAGAGATGATATTATTAATTCTTGTTCTCGCTGTGCTTCTCTTTTTCTCCGGGCTCTTTTCTGCTTCCGAGACAGCCCTTTTTTCCCTCTCATCATTAAAAGTTAAAACCTATAAGCAAGACAAAGATCCCCGTAAGCAATTGATAGCTCAGCTTCTTTCTTCTCCTCGTCAGCTTCTAGTGACGATCATCATGCTCAATGTCTCGGTCAATATCTTGGTCCAAAACGTCACCGCTTCAATTTTTGGTCAGGCCTCTAGCTGGGCGCTCAATGTCGGCGTGCCTCTGGCATTAACACTGATTTTGGGGGAAGTCATTCCAAAATCTCTGGGACTTGTCAATAACGACCGGATTTCTTATCGGATGGCGCCTATTATTCAGATGCTGCAGACCATACTCATGCCCATTCGGCGCCTGCTTGTCGTGATGACTAGTCATATTTCTCGGGTCCTTTTTTTCTTTCTGCACAAAGAGGAGGAGATTTCGATTGATGAACTCCAGCACGCGTTAAGAACTTCTCGTAAATATGGGGTCTTAAATGAAGATGAAGCAGAACTTGTCCAAGGTTATTTAGCTTTGCAAGAATCGACCGTCAGAGAACGGATGCGCCCTCGTGAAGAAGTGCTCTTTTTTGATCTAGATGAGCCGCTGACTAAGCTGATGCATCTCTTTGTGGACCAAGAATGCTCCCGGATCCCTGTCTGCGATAAAGGGCTCGATCAAATTGTCGGTGTTGTCACCAGCCGGCTCTTTTTTCTCCATCGCGAAGAAATCAAAACGATCGAAGATCTCAAGAAGATTTTAGAAAAACCTTTCTTTGTCCCTGAGACGGTTCCCGCCAAAACACTCCTTCGGCAATTTTATGACCGGCAAGACTCGTTTGCCATTGTCGTTGATGAATACGGCTCAGTTGCAGGGATTGTTGCTTTAGAAGACCTCGTTGAGACGGTCATTGGAGAAATTACCGACCGCCGCGATGAGACCAATCTCTATACGCTCTCAGGCGAAGATGTGATCATTGCCAGCGGCAAAATGGAGCTAGCAGACCTGGAAAAAATCTTTGATGTCTCTTTTTCATCTGAAAATAACATGGTGACCATTGGAGGCTATCTCACAGAAAAAATGGGAGATATCCCTAAAAGCGGCAGCAAATATGTCACGGATGATTTCCTTTTTCACGTCCTGGCTGCTGAGCCAACTAGAGTCCGCCGTGTCTACATCCGACGATTGAGGAAAAAACGATGAGCCATTCGTGGGAGTTTTTTCTAGTTATCATCGTCTCTTGCCTCGTGGTCCAAGGGTTTTTTGCCATGGCAGAGATGGCATGTGTTTCTTTCAATAAAGTCCGACTTCAATACTACGTCAGTAAAAATAACCGCCGGGCAATTTGGCTCAACGACCTATTACAGCATCCCGGCCGACTCTTTGGAACAGCCCTCATTTGCGTTAACACCGCTCTCCAGGTCGGATCTGAAGCTGCACGCCGCTTTTATGAATCAATCCATCTCAGCCCCGATTGGGCGCCCTTGTCGCAGGTCTTCATCGTTCTGATTTTTGCCGAGATCGCGCCACTTTTTGCCGGCCGCAGATATGCCGAGCATGCTGCCATGATCAGCGTACCAGTGCTTTATATCGTTTCTTTTATCCTGCGTCCGGTGATCTGGCTCTTTGACGGGTTTTGCCGCATTGTTCACAGGATACTGGGAAGTTCGGAAAAGGCTGGACTTTACTTAAGCCGGGAAGAACTCCAAAAGATCTTAGAAGAAAAAGATGAAGAGGAGTTCAACACGATAGCCTCCCATATCTTTGCACTCCGGAATATGACGGCTAAGGAACTGATGCAGCCGCTGAGCAGCACACAGCTCATTCCTTCGATTTGTACGGTTTCTGAAATGAGATCGCTTCTCAATTCCCGCTACTCTCCTTTCGTTCCGATTTTCCACAAACAGCCGGAAAATATCATCGCAATTGCCTATCCCCGCGACCTCCTCAGACTTCAGGAATCTAAAAAAGTCCGCGATTACGCTAGAGCTCCTTGGTTTATCACTGAAAAAGACTCGATCATGGCGATACTCCGTCAGTTTAGACGCAATAACCAAAGCGTCGCCATCGTGCTCAATGAAGCAGGTCTAGCACGGGGTATTCTGACTTTAGATGAGATTATCGATGAGATTTTTGGCCTTTCCGATACGTGGATGTCGTTTGAAGAAATGACGCCAAGAGCGCATCACGTTGTTGTCGATCGGACATTTCCAGGAGATACACGTATTGAAGAGTTCAACAAGACCTACCATGTGAATCTCGATTCCCAAGGTGTTGAAACCCTCGAAGAATTGATGACCAAGATTCTGGGGCATAATCCCGTTTTTGGCGAAGTCGTCAGAATCGAGCAGTTCGAACTCACCGTCGAAGAGGCTTCTCTCTTAGGCGGAGCAAAAGCCATTGCCATCCGAACAATCTACTAGAGACCCTCTTCTAAAGAAATTGAAGGAGACTCTGAGCGGTGCCGCTTGCAAGGATGGCCCCAACTCTCCAAAAGAGTGGCAAGCTCATCAATAGGCGTCTCTGCCATTTGTTGGAGGCGAGCGGTGTGGGGGCGGAGTACTTCTAAAAACAACCTTCCTTCTTTAGGAAACGGCAGATTGGTTTGTTTATCGATAAACTCTTCGTACGATATCGTATGGCTGCTTAGAAACCCTTTGATATTCATACGCGAGGGCTCGTTATATTGCCTAAATAGACTTTCTTCGACCTCGCTCTTTGTGCTGCCTTGGAATCCTAATCCCGTGAAAGTATTGTCAGAATTGCACACAACATAAGTGTTTTCGTGCAGTCCATGTTTGAAAGAATAAGCCAAAAGGTTTTTAAAGCAGCATTGATCGCCGGGCTGGATTTCAGCAGAACTTTGAATCGACACTTTTTCAAAGAAGAATTTCGTCAGTGTATCATAGGGGTGAGCGCATAAAATGAAACGGTCATGTCCATAAAGAGCATTAAATTTCTCCTCTCCAAGATACGAACAAAGAGCGCGGTAAAAGACCAGCATGTAGGCGCATCCGCTGCTTAGGATCGCGGGTTTTTTATTCCCGATCGAGTAAATTGCATCGGAGGGCAATCCTTTCTTTAAAGCAAAGGTAAAGGGAGCTTCTCTTTTAGAGGGGGTGTGGCATTTAGAAAAAAATGCTTTTGGTACATGACCATTGCTATAGGCCTCTATGCTGATGGAATGTGCTTTTGAATACTCCTGAGGATGCCAAATGCTATTTTTTTTATTGAACGATTGCTGGGTCATCAAGCGAAACTGATCTAGAAATAACGGTGTAAATGTTGCCATCTGTTTTTAAAGAATCTCGATTCTTCCAGCCAGAGGATAAACTCTGGTATGGAAGATTTCTCCCTTGCCAAAGTGTTTCGCATCTTCAATTTTAATCTCTTTAGGAATCTGTCTGACGGCTTCAGCAGAGGATTTCTTGCCTAGAGGTCCAACAATCTTTTCAATTGCTGCTAGATTCAATAGACTGCGCATCGTTCCATCGTGCGTGCAGCAGACAACTGATTTTCCAAGATAGTGGGGGGCTGTTTTAAGACAGAAATCACGGACTCTATCAATCACTTCACAGTTTGTTTCAGATCCTTCAGCTTGCCGGGAGACAAATTTCTCTACGCGTGAGAGTTTTGAATATTCTTTCCAGGAGGGATGCTCTTTCCATGCTTGGATACCTGTAAGAACTCCGTGATTCTGTTCATCAAGAGCTTTTTCTACAATTTGAAGAGGGAGTTTGAGCTTATGAGAGAGAGGCTGAATTGTTTCGACTGTTTTTCTAAAGGGTGAGGAAAAGAGGGCCGCAATGTTGGGAAGCTCAGCGACTTTATCTGCGATGACTTGAGATTTTTCTTGGCTTGCTTTTGTTAATCCCGTATCGAGATCAGATCCAGGCGCGCTTCCTCCCGTCAAAACTTTGCCCATTGCAGGTAGTTCAGCCTCTAAATGCCTCAAGAAGTAAAAATCGCAAAAGTCGCTTTCATGACCTATTTCGGTTGTCATCATTGCTCCATTTTTATGGGGAAATTATACCCAAAAAAATAGATAAAATCGAGCCTTTTAGAGTCTTTTTTGTTTGTTGACGAGCTGAGTAATTAGATCGAGGGCGGTGTCGATCTCTTGCTCTGTTGTCATGCGGCATAGAGAAAACCGGATGCTCGAGCGGGCCAGTGATGTCGGGATCTGCATGTTAAGCAAGATCGGAGACGGCTCAAGACCTCCAGAGGTGCAAGCAGAGCCATGGCTGGCTGCGATGCCAGCTAGGTCTAGTTGAAGGAGCAGTGTTTCTCCATCAATTCCAGGGAATCCGATGTGCACTGTATTGCAGAGGCGGGGCCCCTGGCCATGCACGACGATATTTCCAAGCGATTCCATGAGGCCATCAGTGAGCTTATCCCGGAGCTTTTGCATGCGTTCAGTTGCTGCAGGAAGCTCTGTGGCCAGTAGTTCAACGGCTTTTGCAAGCCCGACAATTCCCATGAGATTTTCAGTGCCGGCTCGCCTGCCGTATTCTTGCGATCCGCCGGTGATCTGGGGAGGCAGTTTAAAAGGGGAGCGGACAAAGGCTAGACCGATGCCGGTGGGGCCATGGAACTTATGGCCGGAAAAGGCCATCCCTGAGACGCCTGTAGGAATGTGGAAGAGCTCTTTACCTAAGATCTGAACACCATCAACAATGAAAGGGATGTTTCTTTTGTGGGCGATGTCGGCAATCGCCTTGATGTCCGTTTTGACGCCTGTGATGTTATTTGCAGCTGTGAGGACGATCAGGCGGGTTTCAGAGGTCAGGGCCTCTTCGAGTTGATGAGGTTGGATGGCACCCCAAAGACCAGCAGGAAGATAAGTGACTTTAGCGCCTAAAGAGTCGAGAGTTTCTCGGACAGCAGGATGTTCGACATTAGAAGAGATGACATGGGTACCGGGTTTATAGAAGCCGCGGATGAGAAGATTGAGGGCTTCGGTGCCGCCGGAGGTAAAGATGAGCTCTTGAGGTTTGACGTGAAGGGCATGAGCAATCGTATCGCGGGAGTTGGTGAGAAGCTTTTTAGATTCTTGCCCAAAAGAATGAACGCTAGATGAGTTAAAGGGGATAGGAGTGAGTACTTCTTGCATCGCTTCGATTACACGCGGATCAAGTGCTGTCGTAGCGTTGTTGTCGAGGTAGATTTTTTTCATGGGTTTAGCTTGACGATCAAGATGGTGATATTATCAGTGCCGCCGGCACTTTTTGCTGCTTCAACGAGTTCAATGGCAGCATCCTTGATACTGGGATTTTGTCTGAGAATGGTTTCCATTTGACGGTCATTCAGGGCGTCATGGAGTCCATCGCTGCAAAGAAAATAGATGTCTCCTGGCTGGACGGTGGTCTGATGGATATCGGGCTCGACATTGGGAGAAATTCCCAAAGCGCGTGTGAGGATGTTCTTACGCGGAAAATCAGCGGCTGTCTCCTCGGTGAGCTCGCCTTTAGCAAGGAGTTCCTCACGGAGCGAGTGATCTTGTGTTAGCCGCTCGAGTGTGTTGCGGAAGCGGTAGATGCGGCTGTCTCCGATATTGGCATAGATGAGCTCTTTTCCTAGGACGAGCAAGCTGCAAAGAGTGGTTCCCATGCCGGCAAGATCAGGGTGTTTATGTGCAAGGGATCTAATCCAGGCATTAGCTTTTATAAAAGCTTGTTTGAAGTGGGACTTAAGAGCAGGGATGGTGGGATGAGGGTGCTGACGAAGAAAGCTCTCTAAGGCATCGCAAACATGGAGGACTGATTCTTTAGCAGCGACTTCGCCGCCGAGGTGGCCGCCCATGCCATCAGCAAGGATATAAAAATGGTCATCAGGAAGCTCAGCCCAGATATCTTCATTATTCGTACGGGTGGTGCCGATATCTGAAATGCCGAAACTTTCAATGAGGGGAAGCATTAGGTTCATGGAGGTGTTGTCAGCTCCCCTAAGAAAAGAGGAATTTTTGTTTGCAGATCCACAAGGGCAAAGATGAATGGATGGTTAGCAAAGAACTCTTTTGGGGCTCCTGCAGTAGATTTGGTATTCATAGAAGCTCCAGTGGCAGCAGCAGCGACGATGCCGCTTTCATCGAGAGCAAAATACGCCTCGTGGAGAACTTTACTAAGATAGAGATCCGTCTTGCCATCGATCCCGGAAAAATTAGCTTTGGGAGTGAAGGCAGTAGAGAGTCCCAGCTGTGAGAGGACCTGATTTAAGTCGATACGCTGTTTGAGTGTAAATTTAGGAAGTTGGACATGGATTTTAGCTAGATCTAGGTTTTCTAAAATCAATTTAAACTTATCTGATGAGAGGAGCGATGTCAGATTGGAAAAAACTTTTTCTTTAGGTAAAAAGACTACCAAAGCGATCTGGCTTGCTTGCATAGGAAGTGCAATCGTTTGAAAAGTTTCGTCTTCGACATAAAAAAAGAGCGAAGATTGATCCATCGTGGGAGTTTTGACAATTGTATCAGATGCAGTCCAAAAGCTCTGGGCCGAAGTCATTTGTGGGCTAAAAGGTTTTAGAAATTTTGCACTGAAATAAAGAGCGTTGGCAAGGACAAGACGCGTTGTGCTTTGAAGGTCGGTAGGAGAAAAAAGCTGGGTGATTTTTTGGTCGGTATTTTGAGCGATCCATTGATTGATGGTATTAGCGGCGGTTTCTGGAGCGGCAAAATCAAGTGATTGGACAGAAGCGTGGAAATTGCCTTCGATGATTTTACGGAAGTCGGGTCGGATAGCAAATTGGGGGGCGATCCAAAGGCTGTTTGCGACTTTCAAGTGGCCTTGAAGAGATGCGTTATTCGAAGAGAGGGCATCAGAGAGGTGCGTAAAATTTGCAGGCAGATGAAGAACTTTTTGCATCTCTTTCAAGGTATCCCCTTGAGCGCCGGCGGCTGTCATAGAGAGGCATGAATAGATGGAGTAGGGAGAGAAGATGGTGTTCTGATCATTTTTTGCAGTCTTTTGGAAAAGATCCCAGCCGAAGCTGGATACGCCATCGAGCACAGTGTCTGCCAAGATGGGCCGGAAAAGGCAAAGCACAAGGAGAAGGAGTTTTTTCATGAGTACCCTTAGCCAAATAAGATTCGAACGCTGCTAATAAAATTGAATGCCATGTGCAATCCAATGGAAGCATATAAAGATCCTTGCTTCTCATAAACGTAACCTAAAAATGAGCCAAATACAAATAATGAGACAATGAGAGAAACATTTCCCCAGCCTTGCTCGGGAGAAAAATGGAAAAGGCCAAAGCATATAGAAGCGAGAAAAATCGCTGTTTTTGGTTGGAAGCGTCTTTTTAAATAAGTCTGCAAAGCACCACGGAATAGAAACTCTTCGACAATAGGAGCAATGATCACAATAGACACGAGAGCTAAGATAGTCATCGCAGGGCTTTCAAGGGTTGTTCTAAGGTATTTTACGGCGACTTGCTCATAACCTTCATAGCGGAAGATGATAAACAGGAGCATATCAAAGAGTTGACCAATGACTTGCACAACTGGGAATGCAATAAGCCAAGCCAAAACGCCGAGGATATAGTCATAAAGAGGTGAAGTGGCGGGCAGCACTGCGGGATTTTTCCAGATGCGGATAAACACGCCTTTGGCTGCTGTGTGGCAATAGACATAGAATCCAACTAACATGAAAAGAATGAGAACGAACTGCAAAAAGACAATAAATCCTACAGTAGGCGTACTCGCAGAATATTTTTGAATCAGCGCTCCAAAATAGCTGGACAAAACATAGGTTACGCCGATGTAAATAGCGAAAAGAGATGCGACATGCCGAAAGGAGATCTGCGGAGCAGGATAAAAACGCGAGCTATAGAAACCTTTTTTCCAAGCAATGGTATTAGTGATCAACCCAATTAAACCAAAGACTAGGATGATATAGATTGAATCAGCAACCATTCTATTTAGCACCTGCAAGAAGGATATAATCTTCTACACGTGTTGCAATCTCTTTGCAAAGCTGGTCATGGGCAATTCCTAAAGGAGAGACATCAAAGGCCTCATCGCCCCAAGGAACTTGTTTGAAATTAGCTTTGGTAAACTGACGGGGGATATGGTGAGACTGTTCGACGATTTCCTGTAAAACAACCTTCGGTGTTTTTTGCCGGACATCAACGACTCTAACCCGAACAGACAGCGTCAGCAAAGCAGGGGAGTCTTGGGCATCTTTTTCATTAACCGGAACTTCATTGTGCTCCATGAGCTCTGTAAAGACGACAAATTCATTCTGTGGGAAAGCTTTTCTGACCCATGAGGTATCTAATTCAAAAGGATCATGAGCAGATAACGCTTTTTCAGCTAGAGCTGCTACCGGTTCTTCATTGACCATGTAAACTTGATTTTTTTGGGCTAGCCGATCTCGAATCGCTTTAGATAATTCTTGAGAGACATTCCAGTTAAGATCGCTTTTAGAATTGTCGATGACAGGAATGAAGCTAACAATAGGACGGTTAGAAGCTCTTGCTTCTGTAAACGCAGCTGAAAAATCGCTGTTCGTGTAACACCCACCTAAGATCAAAGAAATCGCGCACAAAACAGCAGCTCCCCGGTACATCTAAAACCTCCACAACAGTTTCTTAACCTTAAAATAGCAAAACATGAATTCCATTACAACGACCCTCTTCATCAGAGCGCCATCAAAATAATTGATGAATAGGCTTCCATCTTGCAGATCACTTTCTGCGGTTGGAACTGCGTTGGATTGTCGATATAGTCATTAGGTGCCGCGAGAGAGGTGTCAACAATTCGGTACCATTTTTTATTTGCCGGTGCTGGTGGTAAGTGGACCGTCGGACGCGTATCGGTTGCGTTGAAAGCAATGTAGAGATGATTTTCTTTGACTTTGTCTTTCAATGTATAGGCAATGAATCGGCTTGTCGGCGACCAATCAGGATGAAATGGATTGAGTCCATGCCAATCAATATCTTCGGTCAGAAGAAATTCTGTACGACGCAGCAAAGGATTGTTTTTTCTAAAAGCAATCATCGATTTGTGAAACCGGAATAATTCTTTTTCTTGAGCGAGCTGATTCCAAAGAAAATCGTTGATGGGTCCAACATGGCACCAGGTATTGTTATTGCCGCCATGAGTATGGCCATACTCGTCGCCCATGAGCATCATCGGCGTTCCAACAGAGATCATCAGTGCAACAAAAAAGTTTTTCATCTGCCTTTGCCGGAACTTCAATATTTTAGCGTTAGTTGTTGGACCTTCGTGTCCACAGTTCCAGCTTTCGTTGTCATTGGCGCCGTCTTGGTTGTTTTCCCCGTTGGCTAGGTTATGCTTATTGTTATAGCTGACGAGATCTCGGAGGCTAAAACCATCATGGGCTGTAACAAAGTTTATGCCGAAATACGGTTTACCTTCATAGTTGTAAAGGTCCTGAGAACCTGACACAACTCCAGCAAAAGAACCGGCGTTGCCATCGGTGCCTTTAATGAATTTTCTGACGATGTCGCGATACTTGCCGTTCCATTCAGCCCATCTGCCATAAGAGGGGAAGTTTCCTACCTGATAAAGTCCTGCCGCATCCCATGCTTCGGCAATGAGCTTCACATTCCCCAAGAGCGGATCTTCAGCGATCCGGCGGACAACAGGAGGATCTTGAAGGGGGTGGCCTTGCTCATTGCGGGTTAAGATCGAGGCTAGGTCAAATCGGAAGCCGTCGATGTGCATTTCATTAACCCAATATCTGAGTGAATCGATGATCAGATCGCTGGCAACTGCATTGTTGCAATTGAACGTGTTTCCGCATCCTGTGTAATTATAATACTCTCCTTTAGGACCCAGAATATAATAAGTTTGTTCAGCCAACCCTCTAAAAGAATAGTTCGGGCCTTCTTCATTTCCTTCGGCAGTATGATTGTAGACGACATCTAAGATCACTTCGATCCCATTTTTATGCAGCTCTTTAACGAGGGTTTTAAACTCTTCAATAACCGTGCACTGGTCCGACGAGGTTCCGTATCTATTCATCAGGCTGAAAAAATTGACGGTCGAATAACCCCAATAGTTGCAGAGTTTTTTTCCTGTTTCAGGATTGATCCTTTGATTTTCACATTCGTTGAACTCAAAAATAGGCAGAAGCTCCACTGCATTGATTCCAAGCTCTTTAAGATGGGGGATCTTTTCGATCATGCCCAGAAATGTTCCTGGCTGTTTGACATGGCTTGAAGGATCCTCTGTGAAACCCCGGACATGCATTTCATAGATGATCATGTTCTGGAAGGGGATCAATGGAGGTGCATCGTTTTCCCAATCGAAGGGCGGCTGGTCATTCCGGTAGCGGCCTAGAGGTTTTCTCTCAGCATAATAAGGATCGGCCCACTCATGGCTGGTATTGACACTTGTAGCATACGGATCGAGCAAGAGTTCTTTGCCGATCTGAATTCCATAATCAAAAAGACAACAAAGTTTTTTAATCTCGATATGCCAGACTTCGCCTGTCCTGTTTTTAATGGGATTGAGGGGGAAATGGGCAAACGGGGTCTTTTCTCCGGGGGCAAAAAGAACCAATGAGACGTCTTCATCTGCTGATGAGTAAAAAGCAAAGTTGACGCCATCGTCTGTCTTGGTCGCTCCAAGGGGGCTCGGCTCACCAGGAGCTATATCAAAAGTAGTGTTCATTTACTTTTCTTAATACATTAGCATGATTGTATTTGCAATTTTTTTGACAAATTGAGAAACTGCTTTCTTACACGACGCAGGCCTTTTCGATTTTGAAAGGGTTTATGTCCAAAGAATTTATGAGGAGAACGTTCAATGTCTTATGAGAACGCCAAGGCAAACCTGAAAGAGTTCGGTAAAGAACTTAATCTGGAGCTGCAGTTTGATGAGAACCACACCTGTATTTTAGGTATTGATAATACCTTTTCGTTGCATTTGACCTATGAGCCGCATTCAGACCGCCTCTACCTGTATTCTCCGATTCTTGATGGTCTTCCTAAAGACTCAGGGAATCGCTTGAAACTGTACGAGTCGCTCTTGGAAGGTTCCATGCTCGGCGGCCAGATGGCCGGCGGAGGCATTGGAGTCGCTG
>CAZBCR010000001.1:7760-50745 GCA_964490565.1 uncultured bacterium | reverse complement strand
TAGATTTTTATGCGACAGCAGGGGTCTTTGGAAGCCCTGTAACTTTTGTGTTTTCGCCGTCTTTCCATCTTCCGACTTTACGTAAAACGTCAATACGCTCATAGCGCTTGAGAACGTTTCTTTTCTTGGCTGATTTACTTGATTTTCCGTAGCTACTATGTCTTGTCATGACGTTAACCTATTTTCTTGGGGATAAAGATTTTTTGAGCCAATTGTGCGTCTGCAACAACGTTGACGTGTTCTTTGTAACCTTTGTCCAATTTGTCTTTTTTCGATCCTGTTTTAGGAGCTGGAGGACGGGGGCGGTGAGGACATTTTGAGCGCCGCTCTTCTTGCTTACTGATGCGTACCATGAATATTCTCCGTTAAAAGGTTCAAACTTTAACAAAATCCGTGCAAAGTTTCAAGAAAATTTACCTTACAGCTTCATTGTAAAAGATTAATTAGAGTCTTCCTTCGTAAAGATCACCCCAAGTCTCTAGGTTGGCTGCAAGCCTTTCTTCAGGAGTGGGGTGAGAAGAAAATAAGTTTAGAGCGCGATTTAAAAAATTACTTTGAGTGTCGTGGGAGTGGTGTTCTTTGAAGTAATGTTGAAGCCACATTGCTGACTGGGGGGAGTTATGGTCATAGATAGAAGGTTTGATTTTTGAAAGATTCCAGAGCATCCGCATGCCGAACCTGTCGCTTTCTAATTCGTGAGACCGAGAGTTGCATAGAGAGATGCCTCTGATGAGCCAGGAAGAGGTGGCTTCAAATATGTTGCCGATTCTTTTAGCTTGGGACTCACGCTCAACTCTGAGTGCTTGGACACGTGATTGGTCATCCAGATCGCGAGCTTCTTTAATTTTAGCATGGTAAGAGCGATGGACCCAATGATAGACGACAAACAACTGGGTAGCTTTGATGATGCCAATTAAAAAGAGACGGAATTCAAGAGATCTGCCTGTATGGCGAGCATCTGCGTGAACAATCTCATGGCTTAAGACAGCGGCGATTTTCTTTCGAAGACTAAAGGCGTTATTGCATTCGGTGAGTTCTGCTTTGTCCATATTCAAGATCAAGCCGATATTAATCCCGATTTTACCCCCGGGAAGACACCAGGCATTGTCTACCTGGCTATCAATGACTTTAAATTCAAACTCAAGATCTTTCCGCTTTGCTAGAGCTGCTAATTCAGCGCCCACTTCTTTAACAAGCGTGACGTAGCGTCCATATTGGCGATCCGTTTCTTCGATCTCTCCGCCAGATTTTTCGATCAGGGGAGCGTAGGAGTTTTGGCCAACAAATTTCTCGAGAGAAGAGGGGATGAGATGGAATTCACGGTGACCGGTCACTTCATTGACAGGAAAAAAGTAATTGCGGATGGCTGCCATAGATTCTCCAAAAAAAATGTGACAGCCAGTCTAATGAAATTTTTAGTTTTCGACAATGATAGGAAAATTTTGATCCCGGTAGGTCTGATACCGATGTTTGGAGAGCTGAAATTTTTCAGCAGAGGTATGGTCCTCAAACTCATAAATGGTCTTAGCACCTTCTAGAAGAGCAGAAGGTCGGAGGTTAAAGACGGAGGAAAACGGCAGAAGCTCGGTGGAGATAGTGAGGAGGTTGGTTGGATGGGGCAGAAAGTTGTCGGAACTCCAAAAGAGCTTATCGAGGAAGTCATAGGAAGCTTTATCTGGGACTAAGAAGAGTAGGGGCTCTTTTTGGATCAGGTGGTGTTGAGCAATGCGGCAGAGTTTGGTGAGTTTCGAAGGCGTGTCTTTGACTGGGAAAAAGACGATGTTCATGGCTTAGGGGTGCCGGGTGGATTAGGTTGAGCTGGTTGGCCGGGCTGGATCATTCCGCAGGAGAGAAGGAATTTGAAGGTCTCTTCAACGGTAATATCGACAGAATGTGTGGCAGATTTGGCACAGAAGAGAACATAGCCCGAAATTGGATGGGGAGCTGTTGGGACAAAGACGGTGACATCTGCGTTTGGAATGACTTTTTTCAAGACTTCAGGGACCTGGCCGGTGATGAAACCCACGGAATAGGTCTCAGGAGAAGGAAACGGGATTAAGATGGTCTCTTTGAAGGTCTTTTGATCGGTTGAGAGCATCGCTTTGGTCAGATCTTTAGTGAGGCGGTAGATTGAGCCGACAACAGGGATCCGGAAGATGGTTTCATTGGTAAATTTGAGCATCGATTTAAAGAAAAACTTCCGGGCAAGATATCCCAGAGCAATGATAAAAAAGAAAGTGAGAACAAGAGCGACCATTCGGCTTAAGAAGGTCACGAGGGTTTCATGATGGAGCAGGCTTAAGCCTTGGGTTTTCTCAAACCATAGGGTGATTCTTTCCAGGATATTGAAGAGAGGATTTGTGAATAGATCAAAAAGGTAGTGGACAATCCAAACGGTGAGTCCAAAAGGAAGGAGGATAATTAAGCCTGTGGAGAAGTATTTTCTCATACTAATGCCCTCTCTTCTGGAACGATGGAACCGCAGGAGATAATGTATTTGATGGCTTCTTCTGGCTTCATATCGAGATAGATCAGATCTTCTTGTTTAAACAGGAGTAGAAAGCCGCTCGTGGGGTTCGGAGTTGTCGGGACCAAAACAGAAACCAGTGTAGACCCAGAGGAGGTGCTGCAAATCGTAGGAGCACTACCCGATACTAGTCCTAGTGCAAAGATGTCTTTGCGAGGGAAGGGGACTAAGACGACTTGCTTAAAGGCTGTCGCGTCTTTATGGAATAGGGTCTTGATGATCTCTTTCGTTGTTTTATAGACCGTGCTGACCACGGGAATTCTGTGTAAAAATCTATCCCCTATATTTAAGAGGCTTCGAATAACATACCAACGGGTCAGCATCCCGAGGATGATGAGGAAGAAAAAGAGGCAGATTAGGATTAAGAGCTTGCTGATATAGAGGACGACTTGGTCATGAGAGAGAAACAGAAAGCCTTGGTCTGCAAAATGCGTTTTTTGCAAAAAAGAGCTGACGGCTGTAACAAAGGGGCCTGTAAAAAAATTAATAAGGGAGCCAACGATGGCGACTGTAATCGCAATCGGAAGCAGGATAACAAGGCCAGTGAGAAAATGTTTTTTCACATACTCTTTGTACCTCAATTTCAGGGGAAGATGCAAGGGAAATTGCAGTTGATCGTTTTTCAGTCATGCTCTAACCTATTTGCAACTTTTTAAAGGAGAGATCTATGTCAAGCAGACCCGTTTCAGGCGATAATATGCCCTCTTTTTGGTCATCCGTGAGTGAGAGTTCTGTCGCAGCCGCACAGCGTTCGCTATCTTCTGCCTACAGTCTTGCAGAGATCTCATCGAGTTCTGTGCAATCTTCAGTGCAAAGCGTTCATTGGATGATTGAAAATCGAGGTGGAATGGCTTTTGCAACTGGATTGGTTCTAGTTCCATCTCAATTTGGACCCAGGGCTGCACAGCACCAAGAAGCCATTGATCAAGCCTGCTATAACGCTCCTTTTACGATAGAAAAATTCTTTATCAATTTGGAAACGGGCCACACTTTATCAGGAGTTATCTATTATCCACCGGGGTGGGATCCTCAAAACAAGAGCCGCTGCGTTGCTTTTCACAATCCTAATGGTGCAACAATCGCTGATTTCTTTGATAACCGCATGCTGACTTGGACCCCTGGCGCTATTGCCGAGCTTAGGTCTTGTCCGATTGTGATGTATGACTATCGAGGGACAGGTGTAAGTCAGAACAATTTTAGAAGTTCTTTTACCTTCCGTCCGACTTATGCATCGGTTGTTGAAGATGGAGTGGCTGCTTTAGAGTATGTTTTTAAAAACTTTAAAGAAGTAGAGGTTTGGGGAAGTTCTCTGGGCGGTGGAGTTTCAGCTAAAGCTTTGGATATTCATCTCAACAACCATCCTGAAGATGCTGCTCGTGTCACGATTACAAACCACGATTCATTTACAAAGACTTCTCGTGTTGTGATGCCAAAATGGCCTATTACTGCAGATTGGTTTGCTTGGGCAGCTGGTGGTTATATCGATGGTGAGACGTCTCTATTAAGATTAGTAGAAAGAAATGTTCCAGTCACCGTGCTTTGTCATACGGAAGATCCTGTGATTCCAGCAGGAGGCCGGATGGCTGAGTGTCCGGGGCTTCAAGGCCGTGTAAAGCTAATCTGTGTGGAAGGTTTTAGACATGCAAGCTTAACACAAGACATGGTCGCGTTGTTGAGGTCGGAGTAACCTTTACCAATTCCACCAATGGCGGTTGTCGTCGTCATCGTAATCGTCACGATCATGACGTCTATCGTCCCTATCGCGATCATCATCCCTGTTCCGATCGTCGCGGCGATCGTCATGTCTATTGTCATATCTATCGTCATGTCTGTCATCGTCAGACAAAGTGGGACGAGATTTAGAGCAGGAGCTAAGAGCTATCAAGAATAGGCACAGCATGATGCTTGTTTTTTTCATAGGGTCCTCTAAATCGGAACCTATCAACGATCTAATTTTTGGACAATAGAAAGAAAATCTCGCTGATTAATTGCGAAGGATCACTTTCGTTTTGAACGGAGAGAAGAATCTCTTGCTTTTTCAATCCACTTGGGAAGTAATTTGGTGTCTTGAAGGATTTTGTCCGGCAGTGTCAGATAAGGCATGACTATTGGTTTGTTTTTCCCATCGAACACTAAAGGTTCAGATTTGTAAGGTTTATAATCTTTTTCATTGGTCTCACCAATGCGGAAGTAGAGGGTTTCTCCGACGAGGACTGCAAAAATGATCTTGTCGTGATAGAACCCATAGCCGCCGAACATTGCCCTGCCAGTAATGGGTCCATGGGGCGTCATTAAGTCTAAGAGATAAGCGTATCGTTTTTTGATTTGCTCTTTCATTTGTCGCCTTATTCTATCTTTTTTGCGTGATATCTTTCAAATCCTACACTTCTAGCTGCTCTCAGTTGTTAAAAATCTTAACGAAGTCTTTATAAGTAAAGAATTTTATTGAATCTTCATGCCTTCATAGACAATATGCGATTTAAGCTATGAAAGTTGTTTTTTGCTTCCTTCTATTTTTTTCTGTATTGCTAGGGGCTGAGCCTCAAGTAGTCTATTTGACATGGACAGAAGATCCTACTTCAACAATGACGATCCAATGGCATACGGCTTCAGGAGCGGAGGAGTTGACCTATCGAGCAGTCAAAGACTCCCATTGGAAATCAGCGAAGAGCACATTCATATCTATTGAAGGGACGGATGTCGATGTGCACGCAGTCCATCTCAAGGAACTTGAGCAAGACACGGTCTATCTTTTTAAACTTGGAAGTAAAACTGAATATAAGTTCCGGACTATGCCAAAAATACTCGATCGGCCTATCCGATTTGCGATTGGAGGCGATATTTTTTATATCAAAGACCATGAGACTTTTCATCGTAAGAATCAGATGATTGCCGACCAAGATCCAGACTTTATCATCACAGGAGGAGATCTTGCATACACCAAAGGAAGTAAGCAATTTGGTAAAGGCAGAGAGTGGGAACTATCTCAGTGGCAGGGTTTATTAAAAGGCCAGCAAAGGATCAAGGGTAAAGATGGAAGGTTGATTCCGATGCTTCCGATCGTAGGTAATCACGATGTTGCCAAACCTCAGTACAAAACACCTGAACCTGACATGTTTTTTCAGATATTTGCTTTTTCCAAGATCAATACAGCCTACCGCTGTCTTGATTTCGGAGCTTATTTAAGTTTAATTCTTCTCGATAGCGACCATCACAGCCCTATTGAAGGGAAGCAAACTGCTTGGCTTCAAAAGACCTTAGAAGAAAAACGATCGACGTACGTACTCTCAGGTTATCATGTCGCAGCCTATCCTTCCCACAATCCCTACTCAGGAAAAATCCCAGAAAAACTCAGGAAACATTGGTCGCCTCTTTTTGAACAATACAAAGTCCCCTTTGTGTTTGAGCATCACAATCATGCTTTTAAAAGGACTCATCCGATTAAAAATGGGAAAATTGATCCTAACGGGGTGGTCTATCTGGGAGACGGTTCATGGGGTGTGGAAACAAGACCTGTGAAATCTCCAGATGAGCTTTGGTATTTGCTCAAATCAGCTTCAATCAATATGTGCTACATCGTCACACTGACAAAAGAAAAATGTCTAGTGGAAGCAAAAAGTCTCGAAGGTCAGCTCATCGATCAAGTCGAGTATCTTCCTCATCGTTAGGAATAATAGTAATGAAGCTCTTCGTTCTTTTTAGGGCCGATGACGCGCCATTTAAGTCTGAGGCAGTTTTGGGCGCAGAGGATTTGTCCCAAATAAGTATCTCCTGCACAGAGATGAGAGTCTTTTGAAGAAAGGGAATGCAATCCGGAAGGTTGCAGATGAAATAGAAACACCGGATTGTCGACGCCTTGGCGGAGATGCTCTAGTGAGACCATCCCGACGTGGGGATCTAACGTCCACCGAAAGATATTGCTAAAGCTGATCTCTTTACCGTCTTTTCCCTGCCAGCTTCCTTTTTCATGAAAGATCAGAACGTTTTCTCCTTCTTTGGTAATTGAGACCTGTCCTTTGCCCTTTCCATTCCAGCCGCCTTCATCGCGGGATTTTGTTTTGGCATGAAAGGTGAGTTGTTTGACACGGGAAAGTCTTTTCCAGAATTTGTGGAGGACTTGATCATTTTTCTCAGGGCCTGCACGGGATGTGTATTTCTCTCGCTCAATGAAAGAATAAAGCTTCTTCTCTTGGGGAGGTAAAAGCGTGTAGGCTTTTTTCAGGAGCTGCTCGAGCTCGGGAAGAAGCGGATAAGCGGGATTGAATTGATAGAGGCGAGTTTTCCCCTCGTAATTGCTGAGGATGACGCCGCCTTTCTCGAGGCGAAGTAAGGCTTTTTGGATGGGAGTCAGAGAGCTTTGAAGGAGATGGCACAGCTGAGTGCCATAGCATTTCCCATTAACGAAGAGGAAAAGCAAGACTTTTTGGACGTTTTTATTGCCGCAGAGAACTTCGAGCATAATAATCAACCTCCCATCGCTACCTAACAACCTCTTTTAGAGGTTTTTTGCTTTCACTCTATATTTCCTAATTTTTAAACCATTTTCCGAATCTTATCAACTACTTTATGGTTTGATATAGGTCATTTTTTGAAAATCAAAGATTGTAAAAAGTGGCAAATAATCAATAAAATCGAGGTTTTAAAGCAAAAAAGGAGCAAATATGGAACAAAATGATGTTTTAGCCGCTAGTCAGCCTAAGTCACGGATTTTAGTCGAATTAATGATCGCCGGCTTAGGAAGCTGCTTTCTAGCGATCATGTCGCAGTTTTCGATCCCCCTTATAATAACGCCGGTTCCACTGACACTGCAGACGCTGGGGGTATTTTTACTAGGTGGTATCCTAGGAAGCCGCCGGGCGGCTTACAGTGTGATTGCTTATTTGATCCAGGGGTGTTGTCTGCTCCCAGTCTTTGCAGGAGGAGTTTCTAATCCTCTATGGATTTTGAGTCCTCTAGCAGGATTTTTGATTTCTTTTGTAGCAGCAGCCTTTGTGATTGGGAAAATTATCGAGAGGAAACCTCACGCTCATATCCTTTACATTGCGGGAGCATTAACGGTAGGGCAGCTGGTGATCTTTGGGTTGGGAATGGTTTGGCTATCGTTCTTTTTGGGAGTATCTAAGGCATTCATGCTTGGTGTTGTCCCTTTTTTACCCGGAGCTGCTCTCAAAATTATGGTTGGGTCGCTCGCTATCCGTTTTTACAGGGGCCGCAAATGAGCCTGCAGGCTTTGATTTATGCCGATAAGGGTGTTTGTCTTCCGAGCGCTAATGCACTAGAGGAACAATTAAAAGCTCTTTTAGATCCTTCGATTTCGGTGCTGAAGGTCGATGGGGAATATCTGAGGACAAAGTCATGGGAAGCGAAAACGGTTGTCTTAGTAATGGGAGGAGGCAGCTGCCGGTATTGGGATGAGCAGCTGCAAGAGCTGGGAATAGAGAAGATCAATCGTTATGTCAGAGAAGGAGGCAGATACATGGGCTTTTGTGCGGGGGCTTATTTTGCCTCGGCAGAGAGCTATTTTGAACTCAGCGACCGGATAATCGAAAAAAGCAGGCCGCTGGCATTTTTTCCGGGAAAAGCAATGGGGCCTCTTGTGGATAGGGATGACTATTTGTCATTGAAGGCTGCAAGAGCTGCTGAAGTAAGTTATAAAATTCGGGGAGTACTGAAGGCTGGCGCTCTTTATTACCAAGGCGGATGTCTGTTTGATATAGAGAAGGATTCAGATGCTGTGGAGATCATGAGCACGTATCGTGGTCTTGAAAAAGCAGCCGCTGTATTTTGCAAAGTAGGGGAAGGATGTGCTTTTCTAGATGGCACGCATTCTGAATTTAAGTGGCAAGCGAGCTTGGGAGAAGGATGCTATAGTGAATTGGCAGGCAAGCTATCGGCGCAGGAGATGTTCCGTCAGGAGGTTTGGGAAGAGATCGGAGTTAAGCTAAAACTTCCTGTTAGGGTGCAATGATTTGTTTTCATTTAATATTTCAAATGCCTAATCTTTAACGATCTAATTTTATCAAGGAGGCACAAATGAGCGGTATTATGAAAGTTACTTCAGCAGGTCCTGGTGGAACTTTAATCAATATGGCTGAAGTCATCAGTCAAAAAGCATTTGATCAATTGTTTGCGAAAGCACTTAAAATTGGCACGGGTGAAAGCAGATTATCTGGAGCTAGCTCAATAACATCTATAGAGATAGGGGATTGCATCACTGTTTTTGCGGTCGAAAAAATCGACGGGAAAATCGGTTGTATTATAGGGTGGCACATAGACGATGGTTCAACGATCGATGGGATAAGAGAAGAGTTTGACAAATGGGCCGAGTCCGACTTAGAACATGATTTTTTTATCATCGGTGGAAATCAAGAGGCGACGCAAGGCGAAGGGTGTTTATTGGAAAATATCCATGTGGCGATTTCTGGATATTTTACAGGTGATTTTAAGATCGTCCATGAACTGGTGGATCTTAATCCTGATGGTCTTTTCAAATATGTCAGTGCCAACTTACAAATGAATGGAACGTTTTCTTATTGTTATCACAACTGAATTATTTGCATAACTGAGGAGATTTTTGAATGAGTATTGTTCCAATACTAACTGATGCTGCATTTATTGAAAGTTTTGGAAAAAACGCGATTCTAGTCGAGAAAGGCGGCTACGAATTTTACGAAAAGCCAGATATAGCTGAGATTAATCAAAAAATAACGGCGTTTCGATGTGAGGATGATATTACTGTTTTTGCAGTCAGGCGTATAAACGATGAAGTGAAAAGCATCATGGCATGGCGCTTTTATGATAGGAAAGAGCCAAAAGTGGATGATGTTCACTGTAATGAGTCAATTTTGGATATGCAATTAAAATTTCACGAGCTTATAAAACCTGATGCAGATTGTTATTTTTTTGTTGTCGGTGGGACGATGGAGACGACTGTGGGTGAAGGTTGTTTATTGGACAGGATTCGCAAAGCTATTCATGGATATTTTATAAAACCCAAAATACAAGTAGTGATACGCGAGAACGAAAGTTGGAAGAGTAACCGCCATTATGTCACAGCTAAAATAGAGATGGATGGGAAGTTAACGGATTGCTATCACAACTGATTTATTTACGACGTCGGCGTTCTTTTTTAGGGACGGCTAGTTCCCATTTAGATTCAAGAAGGACGAGATCGATCGCAGTTGGACGGACTTTGATAGGATCGCCGGTACGGTGGGTCTTGCCAGAGGTTCTTCCAACGAGGACATTTTGAGACTCGTTGAAAACAAAGTAGTCGTTCTCCAGTTCTGAGATATGCAGGAATCCCTCTAACATGAGGTGGTTGATATCGAAGAACAGTCCAAAAGGCTTGATGCGGGTGATGACTGCATCATAGACTTCTGTGGGTTCCTCTTTCATCCAATGATCCATCAGACGGAGTTTCTTGAGGGTTTTCACACTGCTTTCTGCACGGAAGGAAATTCTTTCTCGTTCTGAGGCGATCTCAGCGATCTTATCGATTTCAAGATCTTTTCCTTCTTGATCAAAGAGCAGCCGTTGAATGACGAGATCGGTATAGCGCCGGATCGGACTGGTGAAGTGGCAGTAGTATTCCAGAGCAAGGCCGTAGTGTCCGATGTTATTGGGAGAGTAGAGAGCAAGGTTCATACTGCGGATAAATCCGACAGCTAGCTGCGCGGCAAAAGGAGTCTTTTGCGCTTTTTCAAAGAGAGCTTGGATGTCTTTTTGGTTAGGAACGGGAGGAAGGGTAAATCCCATGGAGCGGGCCATGGCATAGAAATCATCAAAATCTTCTGCATCGGGAGCTTCGTGGATACGGAAGACAACGGGTTTCCCTTTGTCGTGAAGGTGTTTTGCAACGGTTTCATTGGCCTTGAGCATGAACTCTTCAACGAGCTGATGGGTGATATCGTATTCGACGCGTTTGGTTTTATGCGGCTGGCCTTTTTCATCGACGATGATGACGAGCTCAGGAAGAGCAAAGTCGATGCTTCCACGTTCATGCCGCTTATTTTTCAGAAGCAGGCAGAGTTCGACCATGAGTTTAAGAGCATCGAGATGGGGGCTCTTGATTTCTCCATCGAGGACTTGTTTGGCTTCTTCATAACTGAAACGCTTGGCGCTTTTAATGAAACTGCGGACGATGCGGTAGCTAGTCACTGTTCCATCTTTATCAAAGTCGGCAAGCACTGAGACGGTAAGGCGGACGACGTTGGGCTGAAGGCTGCATAGATTATCAGAGAGTTCGTGTGGCAGCATCGGTAAGCAATAGCCGGGGAAGTAAGTGGAATTGCCACGCTGGATGGCTTCTAAGTCAAGAGGGGTTCCAACGGGAACATAATGGGCTACGTCGGCAATGTGGACGCCTAGGTGATAGCCTTTTTTGTCTTTTGAGATAGAAAGAGCATCGTCGAAGTCTTTGGCGGTTTCCGGATCGATGGTCATGGTGGTGAGCGTGGTGAGGTCTTCCCGGTTTTTAAGTTCGGATTTTGGAACTTCACGGCCCCATTCGGCTGTTTGCTCGAGAGCTGCAGGAGGGAAAACGCTGCGGAGATCGAATTCTTCAATGGCGCATTGGATATCGCAGGAAGGATCGGAAATATGTCCTAAGAAGTGGGAGATCTCACCTTGAGGTTCTTCTTTTTCGCTGCCCCAGCTGCGGATCTTGATAATCACGCGGTCGCCGACTTTGGTTTTAGGTTTGGGAGTGACAGCGATAAATTTTGTATTTCCAAGGAGGGGGGAATAGGCATAAGCCTTTCCTTTAAGGCCGGGTCCCATATGATGGATTGTTGCACCGACGTGGGTACGTCCTCTTTCAAGGACGGCAATGACTTTTCCTTCAGGGCCTTTTTCGGAGACGGTAGGATTGACTTCGATTTCAACGTGGTCTCCATCAACAGCGCCGTCTGTCAGATGCTTAGGAATGAAAACATCTTGGGGGTATTGTGTTTTATGGTCAGGGACGACAAAACCAAATCCTTTCGAATGGACGCGGATGGTGCCGGTCATTAAGTCGCGAGGAGGTCCGCGCATTCCGTATTTTTTGTGGTTAAATTCAAGGACGCCTTCTTTGACTAAGTCTTCCAGGATCATGCGGCAGAGGGCAAGAAATTTAGGAGAGATGCTGAGTTTTTTAAAGAGTTCTTTCTCGCCGAGGGGGAGGTACTTTTTGCCTCGGACGTATTCTAGTATTATTTGTTTGAAATTTTCGTAGCTAGGGTGACTTTTTGTCATGAGCCTCTATAATAAACGCCTATGTGTTAAGAAACAAGTTGAAGATTAATCTACCCAATGAAACACGTCTCTCATGATGCTCCATCGTTTGGCCTGAGGATTGTATTCCTTGCCTAAGAACCAATACTGCCTTTGCTTATAAGCAAATCCTTGCTCTTGCTTGAGGAACATCCATTCGTTGAGAAAGTGAACCAGCTGCTCTGCGTTCTTTCTCATGGGGTAAGCGAAGTATTTTTTACCTAATTTTCCTTGGTAAGTCAACGTGGTATAGTTAGGATTCGTAAGACACCAGATATACCCCTGCACTTCTGCCCACATGTAGGCGTCAAATTTGTTCAGTTCTAGATCTTCGATATTGCCTTCAACTAGGGTTTTATCGGGAAAATGAGCAGTGACTACTTCTTTATAGGCCCCTGTAGCTCCGATTCTCAAATTGGGGTCATACATAATTTGATCGTAGGTGTGGTATTTATTCAGGTTTTTGTTTGGGATGACAAGTGCATTGGAATCCTCGATATAGGAGCTACTGAATTGCATCTTTAGGATTCTTCCCTCATTCATCACAATAGCTGACATGACAATGTCGCAATAGCCTGAATTCACATCTTCTGCGATTTGGTTGAAATCAATCGGAACTAGTTCAAGTTTGACGTCGAGATCTTTGGCAAGCTGATAGGCATAGGCAATATCATATCCGACAAGTTCGCCGTCTTTATTGTAGTAGCAAAAAGGGATGGCATGGGGATCATAGCCTACCCGGATGATGCCGCGGTTTAAAATCTTTGCTAGGGTAGATTCGATGTTGCTAGGAGGAGGAGGAACTCGATCTGTATAGACTGTCACATGAGGAGGAGACTCAATGACTTTATTCATTTTAAGACTGTAATAGAGGTCATGATAATTATCGGTTGAATGGACGAAGTGTTTACCGATTACGACAAAGGCAACAAGTGCCGCCGCCATAAGGCTGACATGAAATGCAAGTCTGCGCCATTGTACTTCTAAAAGTCCATAATAGCGGAGCACGACCAGGTACATAAATGAAAGCATCGACACGGTGCTCAGTAAAACCTGGAAGTTCAAAGTGATGGCAGAAATTTCTGCATAGAGGCTAAATCCTTGGGCAGGAAGCGACAAAGCAGAAAGAAGAAACGGAAGAGCAATAAAGGTAAACTGAGGAATACCGAATGAAAAAAATGTTACTAGTAAAGGGAGAGCTATCACTTCATAGCCGCTCAAGGGATGGCGATAAAAAAACGATAGAAAGAATAAGAAGATGAGAGGGAGAAAATTTCCAATCTGCGCAAATCCAAAACCGATGGGGACAATCGTCTGCGAAGTGCCTCTGAAGGTCCCAAGATCGAGATTTTTTCGCTCTGCAAGCCGCCTCATCGCATTGTTGATATATGGAAGTGCGATCGTTGGGATCCCTGTTGCAAAAGGAAGGAAGCCGACGATTTTGTATTCCCGCCAGAGTTCCTTATAGGGAATAGAGGTCATGCAAGAGACGATCATCGGAAGAGCCCAGATGCTTAAGAAAAGGGTCGTTGCAATAATAATGACGACATAAAGCTGTAATTTAGCCAAGTCATCGAAGTTGACGGTCCCCATGACATACGCAACGTGGGAAAAGATCCCGATCGGAGCGACAATCGTGATCCATTTGATGATTCTTTCTAGCGAGCTATTAATCCTTTCTAACAGACTTAAGAGAGGATCTTTTTCTTTCAGGTGCATGATGGCAAAGCCAAAAACCAAGCTGAAGAGCGCGATAATCGGAACGCCATTAAAAAAGATCAGATAGACTTTGCTTCCTTGTTGTACGGGAGGAGCTTCGCCAGGAAGTGAAGCAAATGCTTCCAAAGAAAAGTCGGCTGCCGGACTTGGGAGCGGCGTCGGAATCAAAAGCTTCATGACATAGCAAACAATCAGGACAGAAACCCAAAGCAGAAGAAGAACGAACCAGCCTTTCTTAAATAGCTTTTTAGCAAGCTCAGGCGAAAGAGATCCCAATCCATGCATCAAAAGAGACGGGATATAAGGAATCACCACGATCTGCAAGGTGAAGACAAAAAGATCGCCGATAGGTTTTAAGAAATCGCAGAGGGGCCCAAAGAAAATTCCAGCAATCATCCCTAAAAGGATGGCTAAGAACGCCTGATAGCCTAACTTTGAATGGACCATAATTTCGCACTTTAGAAGAAATGAAGTAGTGCTTCAAGAAAAATTTAAGACTTTCTTTCAACACTCAGTGCGGTATTGGAAAGAAGCATGGCGATCGTCATCGGACCGATGCCGCCAGGAACTGGAGTAATGTGAGAACAAAGCGGAGCCACACGCTCAAAGTCGACATCGCCGACGATCTTGCTTCCGTTGCGGTTGATCCCGACATCGATGACGACAGCGCCTTTTTTGACCATCGGGGCTTTGACAAAGTGCGGGCTTCCCATTGCAGCGATCAAAATGTCTGCCGAGTGCGTAAGTTCTTTCAAATGTTTGGTTCCCGTATGGGCAATCGTCACGGTCGCATTGGCTGTCGGATTTTTTTGGACAAGCAAAGCTGCGAGCGGCTTGCCGACGATATTACTCCGGCCCAGAATCACGACATGTTTGCCTTTTAAAGAGATTTTATAAGCTTGCAAGAGTCTGTGGATCCCTTCTGGAGTGCATGGGATAAAGCCGTTGGTCTCTCCCAAAAGTAAACGGCCCATGTTGATCGGATGAAATCCGTCGACATCTTTATCCGGATCGACAGCTTCCATTAGAGTAGATGCTCGCAAATGTGGAGGAAGAGGCTGTTGAATCAAGATCCCATCGATCGTTGGGTCGTTGTTGAGTTTTTTAATGTAAGCAACGAGTTCTTTTTCCGTCGTATCAGCAGGAAATTTCTTGTCTTTGGAAACGATGCCGACGTCCATGCATTTTTTCTTTTTCATCCGGACATACGTTTGAGAAGAAGGGTCTTCACCGACAATGACGAAAGCAAGTCCTGGAGGACGTGTGAAAGTGCCGATGGTCTTTTTGACATCTTTCAGAATTTGATCAGCGACTTTTTTCCCATCGAGCAGAATCATTGGATTTCCTTTTGCATTTCAGCATGAAGAAGTCCATTGGTGGCGAGGACCGTGCTGGCTTTAAACGGATCGCAAGGCGAGCCGTCGTATTGAGTGATTTTTCCTCCCGCTTCTTCAACGAGGAGTTTGCCTCCGGCAAAGTCCCAAGGCTGGAGCGAGACTTCCCAGTAAGCATCAAAACGGCCTGCAGCCACATATGAAAGATCGATTGCTGCTGAGCCAAATCTGCGGATCGGGACACCTTTACGGGTCATCTTAGCAAAAGTCTCAATGCAGTGGAGAGGATCTTCATGGACGTTGTAGGGAAATCCTGTGGCCAGCATCGCCTCATCAAGAGACTTATTGGTGGTGACTTTTAGAGGAGTGCCATTGAGAAAAGCGCCTTTTCCTTTTTCTGCCCAGAAGAGCTCCTGTGTCATCGGTTGATAGACGCAAGAGGCGACCACTTGATTTTCAACAACCGCTGCGATACTCACTGCAAAAAGGGGAATGCCATGAGCAAAGTTTACGGTGCCATCTAGAGGATCAACGACCCACATGATATCGCCTTGTTTAGACGCTCCTTGTTCTTCGCCGATGAACCCATGAGTGGGAAATTTCTTGATCAGGCAGGAAAAGATGCAGGCCTCTGCGGCTTTGTCATAGTGGGTGACTAAATTGTGACGTCCGGGCTTGGAAGAGATCTCAAAAGAAGTCCCAAAGCCTTTACGCAGAAGATCGCCTGCTTGCAAAGCAGCTTCTATCGCGACGGTGAGAAATTCTGAGTTACTGTTCTTCATGCTGTGATTTGCGGAAGAGGTTTTTCCATCCGACTTTTTTTGTATAAATATACAATCTTAGCGGACATGTAAACCATAAAAATGCATAAAGGCCGTCGACTAACGACATAAAGATCACATCGGTGAGCACGGTGAGGGTAGAAAATGCAATTCCTCTGTCGAAAAGATGGACCAAGATAAATTGGAGAAGAGTCAAAATCGTGGAGATGATCGCAGTGAATATCGAAAGCGCTAGAGGTTTGTCTTCGAAGAAGTGTCTTTTATGAGCATAGAGGACTAGCGTAGCTAGGACAAACGTTAAGGTATGCAGCCCGAACCTAAATTCAGAAGAAAGTAAATCTAAAATCACTCCGCAGACTAAAGAGAGCCATAGTGACTTCGACAGCGTCGCTGCATGGTAGGTCAGCGCCAAAAATGGCGCAAAAAAACTTAAGTGGAGATACGGAAAAAAGACACTGCCAAATATTGCCGCTAGCAGAGCCAATCCAAAAGAAATATATAACGGAATTTGTCTCATGATTTCTGATGCCACTTTAGGGCAGAAGAGATAATCGTGGCAAGATCGCTTTTTTGCGGCGTCCAGTTCAGGAGTTGCTGTGCTAATGAAGTGTCTGCGACTAAAATAGGAGGATCATAAGGATTGCGGGGAGTTGTTTCTAGAGTGATAGGTCCAACTTTTTGTTCGATTGCGGAAATGACTTCATGCACTGAGTATCCTTTGCCGCTGCCGAGATTGAGCGAGATTTTAGTCCCGCCGTTGATAAGCCATTTTAAGGCTAAAACATGGGCATGGGCTAGATCAGAGACGTGGATATAATCCCGGATCGGGGTTCCATCTGCCGTTGGATGGTCGGTTCCAAAGACTTTAATCGTTTTTTTTTGAAGCGCTGCTGCAATCGTCACTGGAATCAGATGCGTCTCAACACGGTGTGCTTCTCCGATCACACTAGAGTCATCAGCTCCTGCTGCATTGAAATACCTGAGAGACACCGATCTCAAATAGTGATCATGGAAAAACTCAGAGAGCATTTGTTCTGCGAGCCATTTGGTTTTTCCATATTCATTGATGGGCTCGCATGCGTGGGTTTCAGTAATAGCGTCTTGCTTTGGATGGCCATAGACAGCGGCTGAGCTAGAAAAAACAATCTGATCGACTTGATGTCGGACCATGGCTTCTAACAGACACCGGGTTCCTTCGACATTATTGTCATGGTACTTTTTGGGATCTGCCATCGACTCTTTCACATCGATATGGGCAGCTAAATGGATGACGCCTTTAGGTTGGTGCTTGGTAAAAACTTCGTCTAGGGCTTTGGGGTCAGAGATATCTCCTTCGACAAGAGGTCCCCATTGCACAGCCCACTTGTGGCCATTGGATAGGTTGTCATAGACAATCGGTTCAAAACCGTCTTCTTTAAGAGCTTTACAGACGTGGCTGCCGATGTATCCTGCTCCGCCTACAACGAGGATGTTCATTAGTTTCCTGTGATTGACTTAACTAAAGCGACAGCAGCAAAAACTGAGACAATAGCAGCAATATCAGTTAAGGCAGCGCCGTCTGCAGGGATAGGCTGAGCAATCTTAGAAGTCACATAGATTGCTGTCAGGCAGATCAATGCACGGCCAACGAAAATAAGACTCCATTTTTGAGCTTCAGAAAATTTCCATTTGCTCTTTTGAAAAATGCCTCTGGCTAGGATATTGAGTCCAACGTCAGCAGCATTGAAGGCAAGAAGGGTAGCGGTAGGGAGATTGTACCATCTTCCTACGGCATAACGGGCAGGGATTGCAACGAGATGAGCAGCAGCGATCGCGAGATTAGACATTTAATAAGCTCCTTTCAGTTTTTTCCAGAGATCCATTTACTAATAGAAATTGCTAGAGGATTGGGGACAGCAGCATTGAAGGTTCCTTTACAAGAGGTTGTAGAGCTTGCAGGTTTTGTCGTCACAACAACAGAGGTCATCCAGAGCAGTATTTGGTAATGAACAGGTCGTACCTTAGTTCTAACAGGGGGATTGAGTTTTCTTTGTTTTCTAGCTGAGCGGTCGACGTTTCTAACTAATTGATCGAATCCATTAGCATAAGCACGATTAGTCAAGAGGACCGGTTTCCAGAGATTCAGCGGAGCACTCAAGCCAGGCGGTATAATGAAATTGATAGCGGTGATCGTAGACATTTAAAAAGCTCCTTTAGTGAAGAACATGGCAGGGATGGTTTTGCAGATGATTCTAAGATCAAGAGTCAGTGACTGACGGTCGATATAGCTTTCTTCCAGACGGATCCGCTCTTCAAAAGTCAGCAGGCTTCTTCCCGACGTCTGCCAGATGCCCGTTAGGCCAGGACGGACTGAAAGGATTTTAGAAGCTTTAGACCCGAAATATTTCTGGATCTCTTCTTCTGTCACAGGTCTTGGCCCGACGACAGAGAGATCGCCTTTAAGGACATTGAAAAATTGGGGGAGTTCATCCAGTGAAGTTTTACGGAGAATTTTTCCAATGGTGCTAATACGAGGATCGTCTTTGAGTTTGAAGTAGGTGTCCCATTCTTGCTTGAGCTTGGGATTTTCTCTTAATATCTCAAGTAGTTTTTTGTCGGCATTTTGGTGCATTGTGCGGAACTTCCAGCAGTGGACTGGCTGGCCGTCTTTTCCTACACGTTTTGCACTGTAAAAGATAGGGCCTGGGGATGTTATTTTAATCAGGAGAGCAGCAGCGATTCCTATGGGAACAAAGAAGATCATCGCACCAAGGCTAAACAAAACATCAAAAACTCTTTTTGTACTTGCCATAAGGACTAATGATATAACTTTTTTAGTAATTAATTGCAATAATGGTGATTATGAAACACCAATACCAAAGTAATGAAAGCCCTTGGCTTTCATTTCATCCATTTTGTATTGATTCCGTCCATCAAAGAAATTTTTTCCTTTCATCGACTTGGCAATCGTATCCAGGTCGACAAACCGGAACTGCTTCCATTCAGTGACAAGCGCGATCCCATCGGATCCTTCTGCAGCGTGGTATTCATCACGGCACCAGGTGATATTAGGATGTGTCAGGAGCTTTTGAGCCTTTGGCATAGCAACAGGATCATAAAGCCGCACATGGGCTCCCTGTAGTAAAAGCTCTTCAATGAGCTTAAGAGCAGGAGCTTCTCGGAGATCATCGGTGTCGGGCTTGAAAGCAAGACCCCAAACAGCAATGGTTTTTTTAGAAACAGACCCAAAGTGCGCGTTCATTTTCTTAGCGAGCAGCTGCTTTTGCCTTTCATTGATCGAATCAATAGCTAGCAAAAGAGGAGCTTCGTAATTTGCTTCACGGGCCATGGCCTGCAAGGCGCGGATATCTTTAGGAAAACATGAGCCGCCATAGCCAGCACCGGCATAAAGGAAGTGATACCCGATCCGTTGATCAGAGCCGATGCCGATACGGACTTGTTGGATATTTGCTCCGAGTTTTTCACAAAGGCCTGCCATTTCATTCATAAAGGAAATGCGCGTAGCGAGCATGGCATTCGCGACATATTTGGTCATCTCAGCAGAAGCGGTGTCCATGATCAAGATCCGGTCGTGGTTGATCGTAAATGCAGAATAGATCTCTTTCATGACAGAAGCAGCATGAGCAGACTCTACGCCCAAGATAATGCGATCGGGCTTCATGCAATCGGCAACAGCCGCACCTTCTTTTAAAAACTCGGGGTTAGAGACAACATCGAAAGAGACCTTCGTCGATTCTTCAACTGTTTGCCGGATTTTTTGCGCTGTCCCCACTGGAACGGTTGACTTGGTCACGATGACCATCGGCTCTGTCATTGATTCAGCCACAGAGCGTGCGGCTTGAAGAACATAAGAGAGATCGCAAGAGCCGTCTTCTTTAGAAGGCGTCGGTACAGCAATAAAACAAACCTTAGAGTTTTTGACGCTGGATTTATAGTCAGTCGTGAATTTGAGTCTTCCAGCGGAGATATTGCGTTGCACGATCTCTTCCAGACCGGGTTCATAAATAGGAACAGTTCCTTTTTGGAGAGCAGCGATCTTTTCTACATCGATGTCAAGGCAGATGACCTGATGGCCCATATCGGACAAACAAGCACCGGTGACAAGTCCTACGTATCCAGTTCCAATCACGAGTAAGTTCATGAAATCACTCCATCCAAGAGAAAGTACGTTTTTTTGCAAAGGGCAGCCAGTTCTCTATCATGTGTTACGACAATCAAGGCTTTATTCCGTTTTTGAGCAGCCCCCAAAAGGAGATTGTAAATGACTGTCGAGTTGGCATGATCAAGATTGCCTGACGGCTCATCAGCTAAAATAAGATCTGGATCGTTTAAGAAAGCACGGGCAATCGCTGCGCGCTGCTTTTCTCCACCGGAGAGTAATTTTGCAGGAAAATCAGCCCGGTGGCTAAGCCCGACTTCTTGAAGCAGCTCTAGGGCTCTTTGATGGGCTGGAGATCCAGCGCGTGTATCTTGATGGGCGATCTTAGCCGGCATCAGGATGTTTTCCATCACGGTGTAGTCTTCCAAAAGATTATAGGCTTGGAAGATGAAACCGATCTTTTGGTTTCTTAAGTAGTTCCAATTATCCCGCGTTGCTTGAAGGCCGCAGATTACTAGTGAGCCTTCGGTTGCAGGCTCTAGGGTTCCCAAGATATGGAGCAGGGTTGTTTTGCCTTCTCCTGATTTTCCCATGATCGCAATCGTCTCTCCGGCTTTAACTTCTAGAGAGATGTCTTTTAAGATAGTGACTTCAGTCGGGCTTTTAAAGCTTTTTGAGATTTTGGTGACTTTAAGGATCATTCGGACCTCAAAATCGCTGAAGGGCTTAAACGGCAGGCTTTCCAAGCAGGGATCAGTCCTGCAATCAGGGAGAGGATCGGTGTGATCACTAAAACAAACACGAGAGCTTGAAAGCTGAGTTCATGAGGAAGCGATGAGCCAAAGAATACAGCATTAAACGCATCGTGTCCTTGCAAAAAGCTTAAAAATTGGACGAGCTTATCGAGATTTTTCAGCGTGAGCAGCGCTGTAGCAACACCGACAAAGCTGCTTAATACTCCCAGCGCGGCTCCAAGGCCTCCGAAGATCAACGCAATGCTTTTTCTAGAAGCTCCCAAGGCTTGTAAAATGCCGATCTCTTGTTTCTTGTCGTTCACTAAGATGACCAGGAAAGAAATGATGTTAGAGCAAGCGACCAGCAAGATCACCAGGCCGATCAAGGTAAACAAGTATCTGTCGCTTTGAAATTGCTGCAGAAGATCTTTTGCAAAATCGTAATCTTTATAAGTCGTGACTTTCCAATACTGATCAATACCGGCATCTTTCAGACGTGCTTGTAATTTCTTTGCTAGATCAGGCGCTTGTTTGATGTCTTTGGTCCAAACAGCAAACCCTGCGGATGAGGTTTTATCAAAGTGCTCGACTTGGCTTGTGGTGTTAATCAAGTGGACGACATTAGCAGGAGCGAGGATGCATTTGTTGCCGATGCTTAAAACGCCCGGGTCATAAAATCCCGCAACAAAGACTGCGAGTCTTTGTTCTTGTAATGCGCCAGCTGTCGCTGCGGGATAGGCCAAGTAGCCCCGGTCACCGATGCGGACGCCATTTTCATGGAATTGTTTGGAGAGCATGATCCCTTTTTCTTGTGAAGAAAAAGTCGGAAGCACAAGCTTTTGTCCAATACCGTGGACCCAGAAAGGCGCAGTGAGAGGCTGCTGAGAAAAGCTCGTTTGGACATCAGCTGTTGCGATCTCAACGCCGTTCCAGGCAATCTCACCTTTGAGAGGGATATTCTTAAAAGAGCCTTGGACTTGGAATCTCAGATCATCGAGTCTTTTAGCAGTAGCAAGCGAGCTTTTAACGATGTTAGCTTCAAATGTGACATCTTGCTCGGTGTAGATCGGGAGTGTCGAATAGACTTCCTTGTTGTTCCAGAAAAGCTCAGAGCCGATGCGTTTGAGAGTTCCTTTTTCTAACCCTTCAGAACCTGTCAGGATAAATCGAATGACATCTTTTCCTTTGAGCTTAGCGCCAGCAGGAATGGGGGTATTTTCAGGAAGCAGCGAGAGTGGAACGCGCCAGATGCCGTTAGTTTTTACCGTTTTGATCTCGACTTGAGAAAGGAGATTTTCAGCTTTTTTCTGAAAGGAGGAGGTATTGAAACCGAGTTCTTGAGTCTTAGCCTCCGGAGCATAATGGCAGAGGAAGAAAAGATGGTTGAGGTCTTTCATAGAAGGAGGGGAGATGAGTTCCTTCATGTAGGGGCTTTGGTCAGCAAAAGAGGCTAAATAGGAAGCTTGGGTCAGAAATGAGTGGGTTTCTCCGCCGCCGGGAGCAGGGCGCACCAGCTGAAGTTTGAGCATTCCGCCGCTCATCTCGAAATCTTGGTAAGCTAGATCGGATTGATCTTTTTTCAGGTCAGATAGAATCGATGCGGCAATTTTAACTGGATCACGGAGCGATCCATCGGGATTTCTTTCTGGCTTGGGCCAGTAAGAAGGAACAGCTTCATCGATTTCAACATTGTACGGATCCGAAGGTCCCAGGAGTTTGTCATGGAGGCTGCGTGCGGTATAATGGGAGCTATCGCTGATCGAGTCAGCTAGATAATAATACGAAGAGTAGTAATTTTGTGTGGGGGTCAAACGGAGAGGAGCATTTAAAGAAGTGAGCTTTTGCAGCCACGTCTTTTCGATTCCTTCTGTGACAGAAAGAAAGAGAACGATCAGCCAGACCACTAAAGAAATAACGCTGACCGACATTAAGGCGATCAGCGTCATGGAAAGCTGTTTTTTCCGGGGTATCAAATACTTCCGGAGAATCGAAATTTCGAACACCAGAATTAACCTTAGGGTTTACTTCGCTTCTTTGAATACGACGTGTCTTTTCAGACGTTTGTCGTATTTTTTGAGCTCCAAACGCTCGGTCTTGGTTTTCTTGTTTCTTTTAGTCCAATAAACTTCAGGACTTTCAGTGCTTTTCAGTTTGATGATCTCACGTCCAGATTTTGCCATAGCTATACCTCAAATAATAAATGAAACTATTCTATACGATTTTTGTCATTTAGACAATGGGATTCGAGGCTTGGGCTCCAAGTCCAGAGAATCACCTTGGTGATCCCGTTGGATGAAAATATGGTATCCCAGGCCGGCGATCATCGCCGCGTTGTCTAAAGAAAGTCCCGGTAGGGGCCAGTGGACAGGGACTTTTGAAGCTTTAAAGAGCTCTCTTAGTCTTAGATTATGGGTCACTCCGCCGCCTAAAAAAATCATTTTGCATCCAAACTGCTCGGCAGCAGCTAGAGCTTTGTTAGCGATATCTTTTAGAGCAGCCTCTTGGAAAGAGGCAGCGATATGGGGTTTATCCTGCTCAGTAATTTGGCTGGGGGCTTTTTTATCACAGTTCTGGCCCTTCACTGTATATAGGACATTGGTCTTAAGACCGCTGAAAGAAAAGTCCCAAGGCCTTCCTTTGACGACTCCCGATTTAAAGGGAAAACGTTTCGGATCTCCTTGAAGAGCAAGCTTTTCGATTTCGGGACCGCCGGGGTAGGGGAGATCAAGCAGGACGCCGACTTTATCAAACGCCTCGCCTATCGCATCATCGACCGTCTGTCCGATCATTTCATAGTGGCCCAGCGACTCCATTTTAACCAAGAAAGTATGACCTCCGGAAATGACGACTCCTAGAGCAGGAAATTCAGGATTTTCACATCCCATCCATGCAGCATAAAGGTGAGCTTCGACGTGGTTGACGCCAATAAAAGGTTTATTCCAAGCAATGGATAATGATTTGGCAGTATTTACTCCGAGAAGTAGTGCACCGATCAGGCCGGGGCCGTAAGCGACGCTGATCAAATCGATGTCAGATGGAGAGACATTTGCTTCTTTAAGGGCCTTGTCGACCATAGGAATGATGAGCTCAAAATGACGGCGGCAGGCCAGCTCAGGAAAGACCCCTCCGTAGATGGAGTGGAGATCGGTTTGGGTAGCGATGGCGTTCGAAAGAATTTCTTTACCGTTCCTAACAACAGAACAAGCGGTCTCATCGCAGGTGGTCTCAATTCCTAGTACTAACATAGGGGATTATTTTAACCGATAGTGAGGTAAGAAGCGATAAAAAAGCCGGCATCTATAAGAGATGCCGGGCTTGCTAAAAAAAAGATTTAATCGTTTAAAGCTCCACCTTCAATAGCTTGTTCTTTTGTGATATGCCCCTGTTCGATGGCCTGTTCAATGGTGATATATCTATTTTTCAAGGCTGTTCTGAGCGATCCTTCATAGGAAAACGATGTGCATTGGATTTGCACACTGCCATATCCTCTAGCGATGAGATAGCTCTCAGAGCAATATCCTTTTTCGAATGCTTCTTGTGGGGCGATCAATTTTTTTTTCAGAGCATAATCTAAGTCGACAGTCTCAGTTTTTGTGCCTGCAGAGTCTTTCACTTCGATAGGAATGGTAATTGCTTTAGGTGTTGTCACTTTTTTGATATCAACTGAATCTTTAGTGGAGTTTTCAGATGGACCAAAACTGGAATTAGAATCTCCAATTCCTCTGATTGATATGGACACTGGCTTGCGTGAAAGTGGTCTTTTTTCTGCTGTGTTAATCGGTGATGGTGAATTAGTCAGCGGCGGTGTTGACATGGTGATCTCCTATGGTTCGGTGAATTGTGTTGCTCAGTTCCAATTAGCTTTTGGCTGGAGATGTTTTATACGATAGGGAGATTTGAAGCGATAAAAAAACCCGGCATCTTTAGAAGATACCGGGTTCGATTAGAACAAAAAACAATTATTTTGTTTCTTTTTTGGAAGGATCTTTTACGAATCCACCACGGATAGCTTCATCACGGGTGATGAATTTATATTCATCAATCGCTTGGTCCCAAGTAAAATAACGTTCATTAACAGCTGTTAGGAGCATCATTTGCATGTCTTTTGCCCCGTATTTAAATTCGATGACATGTAGTGCTCTTTCTCTTACCCATTCCTGACTGCATTTTTTCTTTGCAACAGCATATTCAGCAGTCCATCTTGTCCCTTCTTTATTTCTACGGTTAGCTATGATTGCTTGGTCTAAGGGCAATTGCATGACATAGTCGGATCCAAATCCCCAATACGAACGTAAAACAACATCGACATTTCCTGCCGCTGGTACACCCCAAATGAGTTCAACAATTTTTTCTGCAATTTTGCTGAAGAAATCGGAGATGTAAGTTGGAATATGTTTGATTCCTGTCCACACCGCTGCACCAAAAGAACGAGTCGCGACAACAGCACTGTTTAACGACTTCATAGTTGAAGAACTATCTCCTGTCCCAGGTGGTGTTGCTCCACCATTTTTTGGTGTTGTTGGGCTACCAGATGATGTAAATGCTGGTGGTGGTGTTTTGCCGACTGAATCTGTTCTTCCTGACATAAATGCCTCCTATTGGTTTTTTTTAAATTCCCCTTGCTTGGCAAGGACGTTTAGAAACTTTTTCCGACCAGTTTTAGTGAGAGTGGTCGCATTTCGAAAAAAATTTTAGTATTAAAACTTATTTAAGTACAAGATAAAATTTTATTTGTTTGTGATGTCTTTTGTGTTGGGGATCGCTGTCTGTTCTCTTCAAAAATGTTCCAACGCGTTATAAGTGAAAAAATATGGTCCGATGGATTGGTTTTCATATCTTGGTGCTGATTCTTTTAGCGATAGATTTGCTCATCTCTCGCAAGAAAGAGATGAAGCAGAAAGCAGCGCTTATCTCTAGTATTGCATCAGTCGTTGTTGCGCTGCTTTTCAATGGATACGTCTATCTGCAAATGGGCTCAGAGAAAGGCGTCGAGTTTTTCACCTCTTATCTCATAGAGAAATCACTGAGCATCGATAACTTGTTTGTCTTCTTGCTCATTTTCTCTTTTTTTAAGGTTCCTAAAAACCTTCAGCATCGAGTGCTCTACATCGGTGTGCTTGGGGCGTTTGTTTTAAGATTGGGACTGATTTTAGGAGGAGTTGCTCTCCTTGAACGGTTTGATTGGGTGACTTATGTTTTGGGAGCTATCGTCGGATATACAGGCGCACGGCTCATGGTGGAGAAAAAGGGAGAGCTTCCCTTAGAAGAAAATCGCATTCTTTTATGGATCAGACGTCATTTCAGAGTAACGACAGATTATGTCGAAGATAAATTTATTGTGAAGCAGAGGGGTATAAAATTCCTGACTCCTTTGTTCTTAGTGCTGGTGATGATTGAGACGTCGGATGTGCTGTTTGCTTTGGATTCTATCCCAGCCGTGCTGGCTGTAACACGGGATTCTTTTATTGCCTATACCTCGAACGTCTTTGCGGTGCTGGGACTAAGGTCTTTGTTTTTTTTACTAGCGCCGTGGTTTACGCTGCTCAGTCGTCTTAAGATCGGTCTTGGAGCAATACTGCTTTTTATCGGCGCAAAGATGATCGTGTCGCCTTTTTTCCCTATTCCACTGCTGGTTTCGCTAGCGGTGATCGCAACGATCCTGCTGGTCTCTGTGTTATACTCAGTTCTTAAGAAATGATCGGTGCATGGGTTCTGATGTAGATATAGCCGCAAACAGAGGCTACGGCTGCAAGTCCTAGGCTCGTGAGGGCCAAGCCATCAAGAAAATGTTTCGTTGTTTCGTGTTGCTTGCCTTCTTCGACTTTTTTTTGATAGTTCATAGCTATTGCAGTTGCCGCGAGGGCCGCTGATGCGATAATCCCCGTCCACATAAAGGAACGTTGCATGCAACCAGTAAAAACTGGGGTCGTGGTTACAAAATGTTTCAAGATAGCCCAACCTTCTAAAGTGGTTCCCGAAGAAGCTGTCATGCCGGGTATTAAATCTGTGATAGCTTGGGGTATTTTTTTGGAGAGAATATAGCAACCGGTAGCAAGGCTCATCATCGTCATCAAAGATCTTGAGAAAGCAATAACCGTTAATACGGCAGAGGAGGCTGCAGATAGCAAATACCATTGATGAGAGGAGTCGCTTGCTGGAGATCTTTGAATAGAAGGAATACGAGCGCGTGCGAGCCCACACACGATGGAAAATCCCAGCAAACTGGTCGTCACTGCAACTAAACAAAAATTTGTCTTCATAAAGGGTGATATCATCTCAGGTAAGTTATTAATCACAGTCCAACTTGCCTTAGCGACTTCTGGAGCAGTGGGTAGTCCTGGTTGTAATGCTGAAACTGCTGCTGAGAAAGTTAAAGAACTCATCTGTTTCCTCAATTGTTGATGGAACAGGGTAACTGTTTTAGCGGATTTATTAAAATAGGATTAAGAATTTGGAATCAGTGAAGTTGCGGCTTCATCTGCGATCCAGAGCGCGGGATTGTCAGGTGTTCCGACTTTCTGACAGGGCAGGACTGGTTTCTCATTGAAAACACGGGCCATCATCTCGGCTTTAGATTTCCCCATGACATAGAAAACGGTTTGGGCTGCATCGTTGATACAATCAAACGTCAGAGTCATGCGCCAGGTGTCTTTTGCAGGGACATGGTTGGCAATGACTAAACGGCCTTTTGCTTGGAGGCCTTCAGTTTCAGGGAAAAGAGAAGCGGTATGGCCATCTTCTCCCATGCCGAGCATCACAAGATCAAACGATCTTCCGCCTAAGGTTTTTAGAATTTTTTTCTCGTATTGGAGCGCATGTTTTTCAATATCTTCTTCAGCGACCATTCGGTGGATGTGTTCTGGTACAAAGAGCATTTTTTCAAAGCCGGCTTTCATGGCCATGTGGTAGTTGCTGTCCGAGCTGGTTGGAGCAACGCTTCTTTCATCGCTCCAGAAAAGATGGATCTTGCCCCATTCAATCTCTGAGCTGTATTGAGGCTGGCAGAGGACTTCATAGATCGCTTTAGGCGTGGAGCCTCCAGAGAGGGCGACAAAGAACTGTCCGTGGTCTTGGATGGCGTTTCGGCAAGTGGTGATGAAGTGTTCGACGGAAAAATGCAGAGTTGCATCGTAATCACCGGGAACGATCAATTCTGCATTTAACATAACGGGTTATCCTGTTTACTTAAGGATTCTAAAACTTTTACGAAATGAGGGCTAGTCCCATTGTGGGTGATTTCGTTTACAAGGGAAAGCCCTGATTTAGCTTTAGAGAAAATAAACAGTGTGGGGATCTCGCATTTTTCAATATCGCAGATAATCGTTCTGATTTGGTGGGGATATTTAGGATCGCGGGAAAAGGCAAAATGAACGTCGTTAGGAGCAAAAATATCCATCGAAATGACAGTGCCAGGAGCTAGGTCTGGATTTTTTTCCGCTTTCAGTTCGATGGTTAAGGCACCGTACTGGAAAGCGTCTTTTTCGACTTTAGTCAGTTTCCACCCAAGTTGATTAGCGAGCCAGCTTTGGAGGTAAATCGCTTGGATTTTAGTGTGGCAGAAAAAAGGAGTCTCATAGGCGTTATAGGTGATGCAGATTTTCTGAGCTTTTTTCAGAGTCTCTAGACGAGGCGTGGAATAAAAGGTCGAAGCCAAAAGCTCGCGCCAGTTTTCAAGTCGTCCCCAATTGAGATCGGCAATTTCACAATCTTTTGCATGCTCAAGCAGCGTCTTTGCAAATGCAGGAAGATTATCGGTGACTTCAGAATCAAAGATGATGCGGGTCGCCCATTTTTCGAGTTCATGAGAAATCGGATTGTCTTGGACAGGATCTTCAGCCCAGAGGATGTAAAGAGGAAGATCAGGAAGTAGATGAGGCAAAATCACGAAAGGGATTTTAGCTTGGGCTTGTTTAGAGGTTGTCAGCTCAATGAAATCACAGACGACATCGTAAGAGCCCTTTGCACCGGGAATCAGAGATACATCGGCATTTAAAGAATCGCCGGTAAGTGTTTTGTCGACAGAGGTAAAGATCACACGGGAGGGGAATCTCTCTAAAACTTTGAGGGTGATATTGCGGACGTAATCAGTGCGTTGGTTTTTAGGTGCAACGACCAGGAGATTAAAAAGAGAGGCGCGCATTTTGCTGGTTCCTTCCAGCGCATCCCAAAGGCGGACTAGAGCTGCGGGAATTTCCGAGACTTGCATTAGATGAGTCTCCATTTTCTGCCATCGGCTTCAATGAGTTGATCAGCGGCTTTAGGCCCCCAGCTTCCCGCAGGATAATTCGGGAAGTCTTTCGGAGGGTTCTTGGCCCAGTTGTCCAAAAGGGGAGTCAAAAGCTTCCATGAGTTGAAGACTTCGTCTTCGCGGGCAAACAGAGTCGAGTCTCCCACGATACAATCGCAAATAAGCCGCTCGTAAGCCTCTGGAGGCGCGGTTCCGAAATACGATCCGTAGCGGAAGTCCATCTTCACAGGCTGGAGAATATTTGTAGGGCCCGGGACTTTGCAGTTAATTTTCAGAGAGGATCCTTCATCAGGCTGGATCCGGATTACAAGGACATTCGGAGGGTTTTTACGATTGCCATTTTGGAAAAGCTGCACAGGAGCTTCTTTGAAAATCACAGCGACTTCAGTTGTTTTTTTAGGAAGCCTTTTTCCTGCACGGATATAAAAAGGAACGCCTGACCATCTCGCATTTTCAATCTCTATTTTTAAAGCTAAATACGTTTCGATGTTCGACTGAGGATTGACATCGGGCTCTTGCCGGTAACCGGGAGCTTCAGTTCCATTGACAAGGCCAGGGCCGTACTGTCCACGAACGACATTTTCGAGTTTAAGTGGCTTGATGGCTTCTAACGCTTTAACCTTTTGATCACGGATCGCATCTGCTTCTAGAGATACAGGAGGCTCCATGGCTACCAAGGAGAGAATCTGCATCGTATGGTTTTGGATCATATCGCGGAGCTGTCCGGCATTTTCGTAGAATTTGCCTCGAGTTCCAATGCCGATATCTTCTGCGACAGTGATCTGGATATGGTCGATGTGTTTGTTGTTCCAGAGGGATTCGAAAATAGAATTGGCAAAGCGGAAAACGAGTAGATTCTGGACGGTTTCTTTTCCGAGATAATGATCGATCCGGTAGATCTGTTTTTCAGTGCAATATTTTAGCAGCTCATCTTGGAGGGCATGAGCAGAAGCCAAATCGTGACCAAATGGTTTTTCGATGATGATTTTTGACCATTTATCTTTAACCGTTTTCTCATCGTAGATCAGGCCTGCTTTATGGAGTTTTTCGCAGATGACGGTAAATGAATTGGGCTGGGTGGCGAGATAAAAAATCCGATTGCCCTTGGTGCCATACGTAGTGTCAAACTGCCCCAGCAGGGTTTTTAATTTTTCATATCCTTCATCTTCATGGAACTCCGACTGATGATAGAAGAGATGGTCTTGGAAATGGTTCCAGATCGAATCTTCGATCGGTTTTGTACGGGAATATTTGCTAAGGGCATCTTTCATCTCAGCGCGGAACTCTTCATTGGTCTTAGGTCTTCTTGCAAAACCGATACAGGTAAAGAGAGAGGGGAGCTGGCCGTCTTTCAGAAGATTGTAGAGGGCAGGGATGATCTTGCGGGATGTCAGATCGCCTGTAGCCCCAAAGATCACGAGGCTGCATGGTTCTGCGAGTCTAGATTGCTGGCCTTCTGTCAGGGGATTTGTCATAGGCTGTCCAAATAGGATTGAAGGATTAAAGCTGCAGCGAGCGTGTCGTTAAACTCAGCTCTTTGTTTTCTTTTCAGGCCGGCGTCTTTGAGCTGTCTTTCGGCTTGAGCAGAAGTGAGACGCTCATCCCACAGGACAATGGGAAATTGGAGCGCTTGATGGAGATAGTCAGCAAATTTGCGGACTTCTTCTGTCATAGGGCTGTCTTTTCCTCTCATATCAAGGGGAAGGCCGATGACGACTGCATCGATGGGCAAAAGAGGCTTGAGCTCTTTTTTTAATTTATCAATGAAGTCTTTTTTAAATTCCAAGCAGCAAAGAGGCCGCGCAATCATTTTTGTTTCATCGGAGACTGAGACGCCAATGCGTACTCTTCCGTAGTCGATGCCGAGTAATCTACCCATTTGACTTCTTATATTTGAGGGCTGCCTCGATAAAATCTTTAAAGAGAGGATGAGGCTGGCCCGGTTTGGATTTAAATTCAGGATGGAATTGGACACCGACCATCCAAGGATGGTCTTTTATTTCGGTGATCTCGCAAAGCGAGTTGTTGTGGAGGATGCCGGAAATCACAAGGCCATTTTTTTCAAACTGGTCTTTAAAGGCGTTATTGAACTCGAATCTGTGCCGGTGTCTTTCTGACACTTGAGTTGCGCCATAGGCTTTTTCAGCTTTGGTTCCGGATTTAAGATTGCAGTCAAAAGCTCCCAGACGCATCGTACCGCCTTTATCTTCGACGCCCATCTGTTCGCTTAAGAGACTGATCACAGGATGAGGAGTTTTAGGATCCATTTCGGTGGAGTTGGCATCTTGGAGTTTCAGAACATGCCGAGCAAACTCCACGCACATCACTTGCATCCCTAAACAGAGACCCAAGTAGGGGATTTTGTTCTCACGGCAGTACTTTGCTGTCATGATCTTGCCCATCCAGCCTCGTTCTCCAAAGCCTCCGGGAACTAGATATCCATCGCAGCCGCCGATGGTTTTTTCAACATCGCCGCCTTCTAAGACTTTATCGGATTCAAAACGGCGGATCTCGAGATCGACCTGGTGGTCGATCGCTGCGTGTTGGAGAGCTTCAAAAACAGATTTATAAGCATCTTGGTGTTGGAGGTATTTACCCACGATTCCAATGACGATTTTCCCTTTAGGATGGCGCATTTTATGCACCATCGCTTCCCAGTCTTTGAGTTGAGATTTTTTCTCAGGAAGATGGAGCAGCTCGCAAACTTTCACATCGATCTGCTGCGTTTTCAAGCTGATCGGGACTTCATAGATGCTAAAAGCGACATCAACTTCATCGATCACCATGTCTTTGCGGACCGAGCAGAAGAGGCTGATTTTATCTTTCATCTCTTGGGTGAGGGGATTTTCGCAACGGCAGATGATCATATCGGGCATGATGCCGATTTCTCGTAACATCTGGACGGAGTGTTGGGTCGGTTTTGTTTTGACTTCGCCTGCGGCTTTTAGGAACGGGACGTAGGTCAAATGGAGATTGATGCAGTTGCCTAATCTTTCATGCCGAAATTGCCGGATCCCTTCTAAGATAGGAAGCGACTCAATATCTCCGACGGTACCGCCGATCTCAACGATGACGACATCGGTTCCTTCATCATGATGGGCGCAGTCTAAAATTCGTTTTTTGATCTCATCGGTGACATGAGGGATAACTTGGACGGTTTTGCCTAGATAGTCTCCGCGTCTTTCCCGTTTGATCACCGTGTCGTAAATTTGACCCATAGTGGCATTGGAGGCTTTAGAGACGGTGGCATTCGTAAAGCGGTAGTAATGGCCCAGGTCAAGATCGGTCTCGGCACCGTCATCAGTGACGTAGACTTCCCCGTGCTCGAAGGGGTTCATAGTGCCTGGATCGACATTCAAATAAGGGTCGAGTTTGAGCATAGCGACCTTTAAGCCGCGGGATTCCAATAGCATAGCGATAGAGGCTGCTGTGAGGCCTTTGCCCAAAGAAGACACTACTCCGCCGGTGACAAATATATATTTTGCAGACATGGGCCGGATTTTAACCGAATGTGGGATGACTTGTACAGATTTTTTGGCTTCCTTGTAGAACACTTATTTTTATTTTAATAAATAATAATAATTTCAATTATAAATTTAAAACACAAATAATGTGAATTAAAACAAACAAATCAGTATAGTTTATTAAGATTTGAACAATATTTATGTTTAACTTTGATAAATAAGAGGGTGTATGTCGATTCACGTTAAGAGAGCAGCAAATTATCTAATGACTTCCTTTAGGCCCCTATGGCAAACATCGGTCAATTCCTTTCGACAATTCACAACATATTCATCTAAAAATTTATCAAAAATTGATCAGTTAACGACGACTATTTCATCTAGAAAGCCCTCCTTTACAACCTTGTCTTCTTTCTTGAAAAAGACCTACCGTTTTGAGGGATCGAAAGTAGCTGCAGAGACGACTCTATTTTCCCGTTGTTTTGCTTTAGGAATCGCAGGAAGTGCTGCTAGTTATTGGTTATTTAATGCCGCTGAAGCGGAATCTCCAAAAATCGAGCCCTCAAAGACTCCAGAGCAAGAAGAGCTTGATGCAATAGCTCAGAAACAAGGAGAAATCTGGGAATGTATCGGCAGAGAGCCCGATGAAAACGGAGGTTATATCTACCGATTCAGATTGAGAGATGCATATGACTTCGAATCCTGGCGCTTGAATGACGGGGTTGACATAGATGAAGAGAGCGAGGATGTCCAAGCTCGTGCAGAGGCGTATATTAGAAAAGTGGAGGAGATTTTTCCAGCTGTTGAACCCATTCTAGCATTTCTAATTAGAGGTGAATCTTTAATGCGATCTGATCTTGGTTATTCCTTAAGCTACGACAAAACCGGGATTTATCTCAATTTGCCGGATAAAGAGGCCCTCGAAGCACGCTGTGAAAAGCTGCACAAGATTAATCCTAGATTTCCTCTTATTAAAATCCTTTCCAGTGATGGCGTTGCAGATGATCTCGCGTTTATCAAGGCTTATCTTACATATGATTTACTTCTTTCCTCAGGTAAAGAATTCGTTCATGACCATACAGCACATCTGATCCGCACGATTCGCGCGCTTTCCAAAGAAAACTTTATTCTCGAAAGAGAGCGTTTCAGAGGAAAAATCTCCGAGATGCTTGATCGGATCGAATGGGTCCAGAATGGAGAAAGGGATGATCTAAAGAGCCAGTTGCCTAAGATCATTACTGCCATAGCAGCTGTTATTGACTTGGCATGGACGGCGAAGAGGGGAAAAGACGTTAATGACATGCGTTTGTTATTAAAAAAATCCAGATTTTTTTCAGTTATTGAATTAGCCTATCAAGACCACTGGGAAAAGAAATATGGCGAGAAATTCGATCGCAAATCCATGAATAGCACCTGGAAAGAAATTAGAAAGCTTGAGCAAAAGCCGATCAGCGACCATGCCTAGTACGTTGTAAACTCTTGTTCTCTTGCAAACTAATCCTGTCTTCCCTAAAAATTGGGAAGATATGACCCTTTTTAAACTCCGTCAGAAATACAAGCCCGTCTTACCTCAACTATTAAATCAGCTTGATACTGTTGTTTTTGAAAAATCAGGACACCTGCCTGTTCAAACTGAAATCAAAAAACTTTTTCCTAAAACCTCTGAGCAGTACTTGCTTCAGGGGAAAAAAGGAAGTTCGCAAAAATTTCCTGCACTAAAGATCGGTGCTGTTTTTTCCGGAGGGCAAGCCCCAGGTGGACATAATGTCCTCACAGGACTATTCGATGCTCTCCAGGCACTCAATTCCAAAAGCAAGCTGCTGGGATTCTTAGATGGCCCCGGTGGAGTCATCGGGAATAAACACATCGAACTGACTTCTGCTGTACTTGCCCCTTACAGGAATCAGGGAGGATTTGATCTGCTCGGTTCTGGAAGAACTAAAATTGAAACCGATCAGCAGCTCCAATCGACGCTTAAAACCGCAACAGATCTCGATTTAGACGGGTTAGTCATCATCGGCGGAGACGATTCGAATACGAACGCAGCCTTTATCGCGGAGTACTTTTTGCGGCATGGCTGCAAAACAAAAGTGATCGGGGTTCCAAAGACCATCGATGGCGATTTGCAAAATGAGCATGTCGAGATCTCATTTGGATTTGATACAGCCACTAAAATTTATGCCGAGCTCATTGGAAATATCGCCAAAGATGCACTCTCTGCCAAAAAGTATTACCATTTTATCAAACTCATGGGAAGATCAGCTTCTCACATTACACTAGAATGCGCACTCAAAACGCATCCAAACCTCACGCTTATTTCTGAAGAGCGTCACACGCTAACAGAGATCACTCTTAAGATCGCAGATCTGATTGAACAAAGAGATGAGCTCGGCAAGCATTACGGTGTGATCTTGATTCCGGAAGGACTCATCGAACACATGCCTGAGATGTCGGTGCTCATCAAAGAACTTAAAGCATCGAAGCTTTCATCAGATAGCCAAGCTGTGTGGGAGATGCTCCCTGAACGTGTTCAGCAGCAATTGATGCTCGATCGTGATCCGCATGGGAACGTCAATCTTTCAGCTGTCGAAACGGAATTTGTGCTGATCGAAGCGGTGACCAAAGAACTCAAGAAAAGAAACTTTAAAGGCAAGTTCTCACCATTAGCGCATTTCTTTGGCTATGAAGGAAGAGCGGGCCTTCCGACAAACTTTGATGCGAACTACTGCTATACTCTGGGTCATACAGCAGCTTTACTTATTGCTCATGGATTTACGGCCTATATGGCTTTTGTGGAGCATCTCTCAAAACCAGCTTCAGACTGGACAGTTGGGGGATTACCATTAGCTTCCCAGTTAATGCTTCGCAATGTCAAACCGGTGATTGTAAAAGCCTATGTCGATCTCAAAGACACGCCGTATCACAGGCTGCAGAAACATGCCTCTTCGTGGGCATTAGAAGATGATTACCAGTGTCCGGGTCCTACACAGTTCTTCGGGGAGCCTGCGCTGACAGATTCAGTTCCGTTAATACTCCAATGATCAAAAAAATCGCTGAGGCTTGCGAGCTTTTCTATTTACATTTTGCTGTCAGAGGCTATGAGTGGCTCGAGCAAAGGCGTGTGCAAAAGCTGTTTTATCAAGATCCCCTCTATAAAGTCTTAGATCAAGCACTCCTCAAAGGCCCAAATCCATATCGTATTAAAGAGGCGTTTCCCTATGGAGAAACGCCTCTTGGTTCATTAAAGAAGATCGCCGATCGTTTTGGGCTTAAGTCAAGTGATAAGGTCGTTGATTTAGGGTGTGGGAGAGGCCGCGGCGCCTTTTTCTTAGCCCAGCATTATGGCTGCGAGGTCGTGGGAATCGACATCATTGAGTCGTTTGTCCTGCGGGCTAAATCCCTAGAAAATCAGAAACTTAAGGCTTCTTTTATCTGCGGAGATATGAGGAAGTTCGATTTTAGTCAGGCGACGTTTGTTTTTTTCTATGGGACGACTTTTTCAGATGAATTTGTCGAAGAATTAAAACTGTCCATGAAAGCTCTTCCGAAAGGGAGCAAAGTCGTCACCGTGAGCTATCCTTTAGAGGGTCTTGAGCTTATAGATCAGTTTATAGTTTCATTTTCTTGGGGTTTTGGTGAAGTTTATTTACACTTAGTTTAATAATTAAATAATTAGTTTGATTTATTATTAGAAACAATCTAATCTAAAACTAAGGGTAGGTCACTAAAAGAAGTTGTTAAATATCAACTACACGAAAGTGTAAATTGATATTATACTCAAGGTACCAAAACCTCTAATAGAGGTGCGACGATAAATCTGTTTTATAAACAGAATATCATCCTAGAGCTTGAGTAAAGACAAACTTCTCTCCTCCCTACATAAGCTGATGACGTTCTATATCGGTGTAACGACATGGTCACAGCGGGTAGGGAGGTCTTCTTTTTTTATTCATTGTCAAAACATTCTCTTTCCTTAACAAAAATCATATAGGTGCTTTAGAATCTCTGGCAAAAACTTGAGGTTTGCTTTCATAGATAGAAAATTGCTCAAAAGAGACAGCAAGAATCTATGAAAAGTAAATAACTCAGGTAAACAAGGAGATACCATGGCCATTACCCTTCGATCAACACCTGCAGTTCCTGCCCCTGATACAACCCTTCAAGGATTACTGACAAAGCAAGGCTCTCTGTTTCGTGAAAGTAGAGAAGTTGTCTATTGCTCGCACAGAGATCACACGCGAGAAAAGTCTGGGGGACTAATGATGACTTTTACTGACCATAGGAAAGCGGACATTGTTTCTTCTGATCGTATGAGGCAGATTACAGGTGACATATTTCATCTCCTCCAGAGTGCTGCTTTTACTGGAAAAACAGAAGCTACACTCACTTTTCCTGTTAGTAGTCATATAGAAGTTGCCTTAATCGCAACCGTCCTACAGTTTTTTCAAAATGAAAATGTGTTACGAATGAAGTGCAATTGGGCAAATTGGGTGGTTCACGGCGAACATTCTACTTTTTGTAGCCTTTTCACAGAATCTCTCGACTTGAAGGTCTGGTGGGAAGCCACGAACCCCTACCTTAACCCTAAGCCCATGCTGCAACTTCCTGCCCCGGAACTATGGGGTCTTGAAAAACTCAATCAAGAGCGGCTTGAGGGCAAGGGCGATTTCACGATAGCTTTTGGAAAGCAGGATGGTATTCCAGTTCATCGATTAGTTGTGAGAAGCTTTAGTCCTTTTATGAGTGCAATGTTGCAAAGTACTTTCCAAGAGGGAACTTCTAAAAGCTTGGAGTTTCCTGAAGTAACGTATTGCTCACCTGAAGCATTGGAAGCTTTGGTCACACTGATGTACACGAGAAAAATTGATTTCGATAAACTGCCGCCTAGTGGTGCGATCCAGTTATTAGAAGTGGGTTCTTTTTTCTTGTCAGACGCTCTTAAGGGGCTTGCTCTGACCCATCTCCATGGAATCGGTGAGACGCTAAGCCCTCTTGATCTTCTCCATCTTTCTTTCTTACAAATCAAATATCCTTCAGAGAATTTAAGAGCGCTCTGTGACTGGTTGTTGAAAATAAAGCCAAAGTTTTATGAGTCTCTATTGGAACAAGAAAAAGTTGCAATAGAAGATCTATTTAGGCTTTTTGGTGTTTCTGTCGAATTCAACATTGAAGTCTTGAAAGAGCGTCTTAAAACCGGGTGGGATAAATTAGAAACAGCCCAAAAGACAGCCTTTGTCGATAGAGCTCTTGGTGAAGGGGCTCATATACATCTTCTTAGAGAGACCGAAGAGCTATGCAAAAGCGCCCTGAAGACAATGGACTCCAAAGATCCTGAACGGCCTGGATTTGTCGCAGCTTACAAACGGCTGAATGCCCAGATTGTTGAATTGAACACAAATTGAGTTTCAGAAGAGTTGCAAAAATTCAGCTTTCGAAGCGAATTTTGCAACTCTCCCTGCGGTGTCATTCTTGACTTATTGGCCTTTTGTGATAGTCTATTGTTATGTTGATATGTGTTTATGAGTGTAATGACCGTAGACAGAGGACGTTAGAATGAGCAAACCTTCGATTAATAAGAAAAAAATCGTCGATTTTTGTAAGAAACACCACATTATGTCGTTAGCCTTGTTTGGCTCGATACTAACTCCCCATTTTTCATCAAAAAGCGATGTTGATGTCCTTGTGAAATTTGAAAAAAAACACACCCCTTCCTTTTTTGACATTGTCGATATGGAAGAGGAGCTGACTTCAATCGTAGGTCGCAAAGTCGATTTAAAGACTCCAGAGGACTTGAGCAGTTATTTTCGAGATGAAGTTCTAGCCCAAGCAAAGATTCTGTATGGTAAATAAGGATTTGGTTCGTCTAAAGCACATGCTTGATTCTGCAGAGGCTATCTTGGTTTTTCTTAAGGGCAAGAGGCGTAATAGTTTGAATACTAATAGAATGCTTTCATCAGCCGTCATCCGTGAATTTGAAATCTTAGGTGAAGCTGCAGGGAAAGTGTCTCAAAAAACTCAGAAACAATTTCCCAAACTTCCATGGAAACAATTAGTTGGTATGCGGAATCGACTGATTCATGCCTATTTCGATGTGAGTTACGATATTGTTTGGAAAACGGTGAAGGATCATTTACCGGGTTTTATCATTCATTTAGATGATGCCGTTTCTAAACTAGAGAAAAAGAAGCGTTAGTGAAATTCTTGTTTAGAGGGTCAGCATTTCTGCATGACCTTTCTCAGATGACAAATGAATAAGACCTTCGATTCCCACGCCTTTAATCAGATTTTCTATGCTTAAGAAAAGCGGCTTTGGAAGATCTTTCCAATCAAACCATTCCCATCCTTCGCATTTATGAGGTTCTAGAAGCTCTGGTGTGCCTTCGAATTGGTGGACAAAGACCCATAGGGTGACATAGTGCCTAGCTTCCATGAGATCATTGGTCCAGGGGCCTTGTTTTTGAGAAAGAGGAGTAACACCGGTCTCTTCGAGCAGTTCACGTTTAACGCAAGTATCGATGGTTTCACCAAACTCAAGATGTCCTCCAGGAGGTGCCCAGCGGCCTTCTCCGTGAGAGCTTTTTCTTTTTCCCATGAGGATCTTTCCGTCTTTGACTAGGAGAATGCCGACGCCAACTTTAGTTCTCATGTTTGATTTCTCCACGCAGTTTTGTAAAATAATCGAGCCGTTTTTTCATCTCACGTTCAAATCCCCGTTCCACAGGATGGTAGAAAGAAGGCCTTTCGACATTGTCAGGAAAATAGTTCTGTCCGGAGAAGCCCTGCGGCAGATCGTGATCGTATTGGTATCCTTTTCCGTACCCGAACTCTTTCATCAGCTGGGTAGGAGCGTTGATGATCCACGGAGGAGGCGGAAGATGGGTGGTATTTGAAGCAAGCTCTTTGGCGGCATTAAAAGCGGTGTAGGCGGCATTGCTTTTAGGAGCTAGTGAGAGATAGATGAGCGCTTGGGCGAGCGCGAGGTCGCCTTCGGGAGATCCAAGTTGATCATAAGCGCGCCAGGCGTTCAGAGTGATTTGGAGAGCTTCCGGATCGGCAAGTCCGATATCTTCGACCGCCATGCGGACCATGCGGCGGGCGATAAATTCTGCCGATTCTCCGCCTTCTAACATACGTAAGAGCCAATAAAGGGCCGCATCGGGATCTGAACCTCGAACGGCTTTATGGAGAGCTGAAATCAGCTGGTAGTGTCCATCGTCGCCTTTGTCGTAGATCGCTGATCTTTTTTGGAGTAGTTGTTGGAGGCGCGCTGGATCGATGGGGCCTTCGATGCCTTCGAGATTCTCGATCATGTTCAGCAGGTGGCGGGCATCGCCTTGCGAGAGTTGCAGAAGTAGGTTTTTCGCTTCTTGTGAAAGAGCAAGAGGCTTTTTGACTGATTCGTAGCGCAGGAGGATTTGCTCGAGATCGGGATCGGAGAGAGCTTTAAGCTGGAGAACACGGAGGCGGGAAAGCAAAGCTTTATTCAGCGCAAAAGAGGGATTCTCGGTGGTTGCGCCGATGAGGACGACAGTTCCGTTTTCGAGGAAGGGGAGGAAGACGTCTTGCTGGGCTTTGTTAAACCGGTGGATCTCATCGACAAAGAGAATGATCTGACGGCTTAGAAGGGGATATTTACGGGTGTCTTCGATGACTTTTTTCAAGTCTCCGATGCCATGAATAAGGGGGCTAAAAGAGAGAAAATGAGCATCAAGGGCTTGAGCGTACAGGCGGGCAAGTGTGGTTTTACCACAGCCGGGAGGCCCCCAAAGAAGGAGTGAGAGCGGTTTTTTTTCGCGGATCAGGTGCGATAAAAAACCGTCTTGATTGAGGAGATGGGCCTGGCCCGAGATCTCTTCGAGTTTTTTGGGTCGGAGCTCTTCCGCAAGCGGGATGTTAGTCATGTTCGGTCGCTGCTCTTATCCAGGAGGGCTGGCGGAATTGATAGATGATCAAAGGGATGCCGCACATGATAAAGAGTCCTACGATCAGGAAGATTTCATAAAAGAAAAGGCTTCCTGTTTCAAACTGGGACGGGGGAAAAAACGACATAAAAATTGCAAAGGCTGAAGATAAGATCCCGAAAGAAGCTGTGATCCACATGCCCGGCATTTTGTAGGGGACTTTATAGGCTCGATGAACATTGGGTTTAGAGTAGCGCAGTTTAATCGCAGAAACGAACATCATGATGTACATCACGAGGTAGCTCTGGGCTGAGAGCGCAGTGAGGATCCAAAATGAAGCACTCACACTGGGCATATGCAGGAATACAAACGAAGAAAGCGTGACGATGATGGCTTGGAAAAGAAGCAGGTTGACAGGCACGCCTTTTTTGTTCTGCTTTTGGAACAGGGGTGGTAGGTTGCCATGGGTAGATGTTGCATAAAGTCCTTTGACAGGGCCAATGATCCAGGCATTAACTTCAGCAACGGCTCCAATGATAAGCAAGACTGCCATGACAGGAAGGATCCAAACGATATCGTAAGCTAGAAAGAAGCGGTGGAAAGCTTCAATGACTCCAGCAACCAGGCTGATCTCAGAATTGGGGATCACGACGGCAATCGCGAGAGATCCAAGCATGAAGATCGCAAAGGTGATGAAAGCTGCAAGAAGAATTGAACGGGGGTAATTTTTTTGAGGGTTAATGACGTTGGCTGCGTGGGCTGCGGTGACTTCGAGTCCGCAGAAAGCTAAAAACATCCCTGCTAAGAAGACAAAGCTATTGATATCATTAGCTTTAGGTAAAATAGCAGCAGGGGCTAGCGATGTTTGAACAGGGTGGCCGCCCACGATCCAGGAAATGCCCAAAGTGATGATAAACACACCAGGAAGGATGGTTCCGATGATGACGCCCAGTGTCGAAAACCAACTTGAGGTTTTAATTCCGAGGTAATTGAGAAGGGTCATTCCCCAAAATGAAACCAAGACAACACCTAGGATGTAGTATTTGTTGGTGCCCAGTTCTGGATTGATGATGTAGGCCAGTGTTGTGGCAACAAACGATAAAATGACGGGGTACCAGGAAAGGTTATGCGCCCATTGGACCCAAACCGCGAAAAATCCCCAGCGGTCGCCCAAAGCTTCACGGACCCAAATGTAGATCCCGCCTGTTTTTGGCCAGCCTGTTGCAAGCTCAGCGGAGATGAGCGCGCAAGGGACTAAGAACAAAAGAGCCACGAGCAAAAAGTAAAACACAGCTCCGAGACCATATTCTGCAACGAGGGGAAGATTGCGTAAACTTGCCATCACAGAAACGTTGAGCATGGCTAAGACAAAAATGCTCAAGACACGACGAGACTTCTTTGGTTTTTCCGACATAATTTTATCCTTTTGTTCAGGATAGCTTAGTCTTCGATTTAGATAAATCTTCTTGATGTGCTGAGAGCCAATCGATGATGTCGCCCGCATTATAAATGGCATCGCCGTTGACGATTAGACAGGGGACAATTAAATAGCCGCCAAGTTCTAGAAGCTCGTCTCTTGCAGGGTTGTCAATTTTGACATTTTTCATCGGGATATCAAGCTTTGATTTCTTGAGGTAAGTCAGCACTTTTTGTGAGTAAGGGCATTGAGGAGAATAGTAGAGCGTTACCTTATAGGTCGTTGGAGCTGTACAACCTTCAAAGGCTGTGAAGCTGCTGAAAAAAAGCACAAATGAGAGGAAGATCTTCATGAGTGTTGAATATCATTTAGGCTGCATTTTAGGCAACGCTCTTTCAAGTTCTTGGAAATGAGCTGGTTGTAAATAATTAAAATAAATAATTTACATTATTGAACCCATGCGTATTTTAAGGAATACCGTTCTGCATAAAAGGAATGAGTTTCGATTACAAGAAAGGAAAGAAAAAATGACCTGCAAAGTACAACTAAAACCGATTAAAAATAATCCATTGGCAGCAAAACTAAAAGCTAAGAAAAAGTCTTTAAAAGTAAATAGTTCGCAAAATTCGAAAGATAAGAATAATAACAATCAATAATTGTATTGATTTATTAATAAATTAATATAATAATGAAAATAGGGACAGACCCTAAAACAAGGAAGTAATTATGGCTAAGAAAAAAGCGAAGAAAAAGAAGAAAGCAACACGTAAACGCACATCATGCAAATGGTGCTGGTAGATTGATCGTCAAAAAGGGGGGTCATGCCCCCTTTTTGAATTAAATCATGTCGAGTTCTAGATCTATAATAAAATCGTAGTCTTTGAGTCTTTCCAACAACATCTCTTTAAAAAGTGACAACGTATAACAGCCATCAAATAGCTTGCCTATTTTCTGGACCAAGTCGCTGTACCTGCGTTGTTCTTTTGGGTTGTCTGGGAAGATAGTCAATGAAAGTTGGCTTTTTTCCAACTCTGCGAGCGCACCTTTTAAAGAGTGCCATATCGGATCAAAACGAGGAGCCTCTTTGGATTTTGCTAATAACTTACTAAGCAGGTCTGCGCTGGCACTTAGACTTTGTAGGACGTTATCTCTTATCATCTTCAGGCTGGCTTTCTTGAGAATTCCTATCACCTTGAGATCTTGTGAGGCGTTTTTCTCCATTTCTTCGTATGAAGATGAATTGATGCATTTACAGCTAAAAAAGAGCTCTATTTTTGCGAGATCTAGGACTGCAGCCTCAGTAAACCTTTCAAGTAGTCGGAGATCTTTTACCGCGTTTATCAAACGATCTTGATGGGATTGTTTCCTACAAGCGTTCAGTGTTTCTCTTCTGTAGGCCGCCTGGTGTACAAGGTCAGTGATATCGATATCTTCCAGTTTGATTGTACCTAAGTCGCGATCCTTTCCAGATTGACTTTGCAGTTCTGAAAGGTTTTTATTTGTCTCCA
>CAZBCR010000001.1:0-7660 GCA_964490565.1 uncultured bacterium | reverse complement strand
TCGCGATCCTTTCCAGATTGACTTTGCAGTTCTGAAAGGTTTTTATTTGTCTCCATTAGCTGCCAGAGTGCGGTTTGTATGTTAAAGACTAATGGGCACGATTCAGCTAGAAGTTTGCAGTCACCGGTTTCTTTAGCTAGTTCTTGAATGGAGCATTCAACGCGGTAACGCATGAGCTCCACAGGTAGGGCCCAAGCAATTTGCAGTCTTGTATCGGTGATGGCTAGTCTGAGCAAGGGATCTGCCCCTTCCAGGAGAGCGTTAGCTTCGGCCAAATCTTCAGCGCCTTCCCAACCTTCGAAATATCGAACTTTTTCGTGATCAAAACCATTTTTATATTTAATGGTCCCTAAGAGGGCTCGCATAGGACCGGTTTTAACCGGTATCGCAGTTAATAACTCTTCTGCTTTCTTAAGATGGCCTTCAGATATTTGATAGAGTCTTTCTGCTTCCACCGTCTTTTCTTCTAACCGTTGTTCTTCAAGGAGTAGTGTCGTTAAACAGTGGGTTAATGCCAGCTGGTATTTAAGCCCGTCGGTAGAGTGGATTTTCAACGATGCTTCAAGAAGTTCTCTAGATTGGTTTAGGGCACCAATCAGACGAGTTCTTCTTTTGTCTATCCCGTCATTAAGGATGTCGCGCCTTACTTCGTATAGGCAGGCAAGACTCTGTCCCAAAAGGTTTTTTTGTCTGAGTGGATCCGAGGGCGGCAGAGAGGATCCCTCGATTAATTTAGCCGCTGTAAAAAAGTGTTTTTTTGTGAGGCGGTGCTGAGCTGCATCAGCACTATTTTGACTGATCACCAATTGGGCGGTTCCCATTAAATACATGAAGCTACGATTCTGTATTTCTGGGCACTTTGGATCCCAAAGCCGTTGATTGAGGAGCTCTAAGCTGGCAGTCGCTCTAATCATATAAATGTCATGGCATTGATCGTGATCCTGCATATAACGAGCGATGATCAAGCTGCAAAAAATACCGACGAGCAATCCTCTTGAATCAATAGCAGAGGAGTTTATGCGCTCCAAAACTCTGAGATAATGCGTTTGAGCTAATGAGTCATCGAATTGACCTGCTGTTCGAGCTAGCTCCATTTCTTTTTTTACCCACTCAATATCTATTGGGGTACGCTTTGTTGTTTCTGAGCTACGTGAGGCATCTTTTTTCAATGAGACGACTATGAGGAAGGTCTCATTATCTTCATCGGAGAGTTCAGTTGTTACGCTTCTTGAGCTTAGAGGGGAAGAGGGAACTGTGGGCGGAAGATCTTTGATAATAGGCTGAGCTACTTGATGGACGCCATTGGCCTGTTTTGTGGGAGGGCGTGGAATTACTGGAAGATCTTTGATAATAGGCTGAACTGATTTACGGACGCCATTAGCAGATTTTGTAGGAGGGTGTGGAATTACTGGAAGCGGTGCCTGGAACGTTACTGGTTTACTCATATAGAGCTCAATTTGTGATTTGAAAGTGAAGATAGTAACCAAATAGTTGTTTAAAAACAATTGTTTTTAGGGTTTTTCTTTGTGAAAACAATGAGATTTCTTATATTTTTTTATCTCCCAAAAACATCTCTACAATATGCTGTATTAGCGTTTTCTTATAACTTCTTATTAATTTTTATACAAAAAGATTTGCTAATAATTATTATATTTAATATAGATTGAATTGTAGGGAATATAAATGTGTTTATAGAGTCCTAGGCGGATTTTATAAATTTAACTCCTACAGGCCAACAAGGAGAATATATGGCTAAGAAAAGATCACGTAAAGTAGCTCGTAAGTCTGTTAAGAAAAGAAAGACAAAACGCGCTCGCGCACGACGTTCAAAAAAAGCTGCTCGATAAGACAGCTTTCTAAATCGGGCAAGCTTTAGGCTTGCTCGATTCTTTTTTCAAATTTTCCTTCCATTAACATCTGTTTAACCGGTCTGCGAGGGCTCGGAGCTTCTCTTTTCTGCAATTCAGGAGGTAGCTTATCTTTAGGTGCCCGTTTGCCGATAGCTGCCATGGCTTCCACTTGGTAATCATCAGGAATTTGTAATGCTGTCATGGCTTTATCATAGTCAAACCCTTCCATTCCATGAATGACATAACCGCGAGAAGAGCCTTCTAAGGCCATCGACATCCATGCAGATCCGGTGTCAAAACTATGGGTCCTTGCAGGTTTTCCATTATGAAAAAAAGTTTTTTTAGAAATCATCACCACTAAGACAGCGGCATTTTTGGTCCACGATTGATTGAACTCAATCATCAGATCAAAGATAGGCTTCCATTCAGGGGTGTCCCGATGGGCATAGATAAAGACCCATGGCTGATTATTGTAACTTGAGGGTGCCCATCTTGCGGCTTCGAAAAGAGGCATGAGTTCTTCGTCGGTCATGCCTTCTCCTGACATCGAACGAGGCGACCAGCGGCTCAGGAGCAGGGGATTGATGGGATAATCGGAATGTCTAGCATTTTTGATTTCAGGATCTTCTTTCATAATTACCTTTTTACCTTTCATGATGTAAGATAAAGAATATATGCGTCAATGTATTCTGCATCTCATTCGTCATGGTCAAACTTCCTGGAATGCTGAGAATCGGCTTCAAGGACATGTCGATATTGCTTTAAATGAGGAAGGACTCGCAGAAGCCGAACTAGTGGCTCAAGAATTTGCAAACCGTCCTTTAAGTGCAATCTATGCATCACCGCTTCAAAGAGCACATCACACTGCCCAAATCATCAACCGCTCTCATCAGCACCCGATTAAACTCTACGATGGCTTGAAGGAAGCGACTTATGGCTCCATGGAAGGCATCCTCGTAGAAGAGTACCGCCGTAAGTGTGCAGAAATCGTCCCTGATTTCCACCAATTGACCTATCGAGAAAGGCTCCATTTTAAAATAGTTGAAGATGCCGAGAGTTATTTCGAAGTCTATCAAAGAGTCAGGCCCGTGTTAGATGAGATTATCCAGAATCACTTGGGACAAGAAGTCGTTGTGGTCTCTCATGGGGGTCTTATGAGAGCGGTCATCGCCATGATCGCCGGAGCTAATGTGAAAGATGTACATATTCAAAATGTCGGTTACTTAACAATCATTGGTGATGGAGTGGCGCTTTCCATCCAAGGGCATAAGCGGGTTAAACTATGAAGATTGCCATTATTGGATGCGGAGTCATCGGAAGCGCTCTAGCAAGGCATTTTGCAGATCATAATCAAGTCTTACTCGCTGATCATAGCTACAAAAAGAGTCTAGCACTTGCGCAGGAACTGGGAGCTGTCGCTTTTGATAATGTTCATGAGGCGATAAAAAAAGCTGAGATGGTCGTCATTGCCATTAAACCCAAAGACCTTGCTGCTTTTGTTGCAGATTCAGCTCCAGCTTTTAAACATGCCCCCATGGTTGTGAGTGTTTTAGCCGGGACATCGGTTGCTTTATTAAAACAGTATTTCCCTTCCTGTATCATTGTCCGGATCATGCCAAATCTCCCTATGATCTGTGGAGAAGGTGTGATTGGATTTGTACAAACGCCTCAAATGAAACCAGAGCTGAAAAAAGTCATCGAAGAGGCTTTTGATGGGCTGGGGCTTCTTCTATGGCTTTCTGAAGACCAGTTAGAGGGGCTTTCTGCGATTGCAGGCTCTGGGCCTGCTTTTAATCTCGTCATTATTCAGGCGATGATCGATAGCGCCATTATGCTCGGGTTTACCCCGGAGCAGGCTAAGGAATATGTGCTGAAGACCACAGAGGGTTCTGTTGCTCTGCTAAGGTCGACAGGGAAATCTGCTGAGGAACTAATCAATCAAATTGCCTCTCCAGGAGGCACGACTAGAGCTGGCCTTAATGTCTTAGATGAAAAAGAGGCTCCTCAAATCATCAAGAATACCTATCATGCGACGTTCAATCGCGCAAAAGAATTACACTAACCCTTTTCAATTAATTCATTTTAATTATAGTGCAATTAACAGGGATAGTATTGTGTATAAGCTCCATATTCAGAATGAAACAGTCCGGATGAACATTGCTCTGATCGTCGAAACGGTCCGGCATCTGTCTGATAAACAGCGGCAAAAAAAATTAGATTTTGCCCTCGATTTAAAGACCGGGATGCTCAGTCTTCTTACAGCAAGTCTCTCTGAAAGCAAAGCCATTCAGATCGACTTGGATTTAGATGAAAAACAAGTACATATCATCTCAGGCGGCGAGCCATTTAATATGGATGAGATGGACTCGAAAGGACGCCAGGTGTTTTCTGAAACATGCAATTACCTCACAGCAGCCATGAAAGAGCTTCGCGAAATCCATGAGTTTGCGCATATTGAATTTGAACCGTCGATCCAAGAAATCGTCCAAAGAGATCTTCTACAGGATGCATGGCATGCAGTCGAGAGGCAAGAAGCAGAACTGATGTTATTAAATACTTCCCCGGGGACTTATCTTTTTCGGAAAGACCGCTTTGCAGGTGTGATGGAAGAGATCATTTCATCAGCTAAGAAATCACGGATTCGCTGTTTCACTTTGAGCTATCTTGATCCAACTAAACAAGTGCGTGAAAAAACCATTGTGTCATGGAAAAATCACTGGCTTTTTTACGATGACGATCCGACGTTATCTGGAAATTATTTTGAGAATTTAGAACATCTCTTATCTTCGATGGGGACTGCTCTACAAAGACCGCTTCCAGCTTTACGCAGCCGCAGAACCGCTTAAGAAAATACCTTGAGTCGCAAGACGTGTGCGTCTTTCTAAACGTTCAGCAGAGAGTTTTCTCTGAACTGTGTTTGGAAGACGATGTCTAGCGATCTCAATTCCTCTATCAAAAAATGGATGATAGGAAATTGTTTTAGGTTTTTTCGCATTGATCCAAGCTTTAATTTTCGAAGGTGAATTCCACGCTGCTACACCAAAGTCTCGTAAGAACTGAGGAATACAAAGTTTTAAAGAAAAACCACCTTCACGATTTTCGACATAGCCCGCATTGACCATGTAAGCAGCTCCTGAAAAGATCGCAATGAGAACTAAAAACATCACGCCTACTGCCCAAGGACATGCAACGAAAAATGCAATACATGAAAGCGCACTAATGACCGCAGAAACAATTTTAAGGATATTCACGATCCGTTTTTTTGCAGCGTATGATTTCATATCGCTTAAGAGTTTAGACGCTTCCTTAACAGCAGATCGATCACCTTCGGAAACTCTTTCAACCAGGTTATCAAGATAGATTTTTCCGCCTTGATTCGTAATGTCTAGATATAGCCAGTCAGGAAGAGCACGTTCAAGCTCCACTTCAGGCAGGTTTTTGATTTCTACTAAATCACTGAGGATATTTCGATTAGTCCAACGTGCAAAAATTCTTTCGGCTGTTTCAATAGCTTTTTGATCACCTGCATCGATTTTGTTCAAAAGTGTTTCGAGCAGTTTTTTTCTGCCGGTGATGATGTTTCTAAATTTTAGGGGAAGTTTCTCCTGAAATTCAGGATTATCGAAATTTTGTACGGTACCTTCCAAGACATCTCGAGTCTGTGTTCCGGTCCAAGCATGCTTCTCAAAAATAGATAGAAACTTATCCTGACGATATAAAGAGAGGCACTCTTTTGCCACTCTGGCAACGTTGATTAACAGTCCTATGCTTCCGAGTGTAGCGCTTATAGGGACAGCTTTCATGGTTGCTCCCAATGTTATAATAAAGCTTGGAAGGTGGTCAGTGAAGATGCGCCAGACTGTTGCAAGATTGTCTAAGGCTTTTCCAGCATAATAGGCATAAGTAGAAAGTCCACTTGAGACTTCAAGGATAGATTCGGCCGTACAGAAGGTATGGTTTTCACGTAGACTTTTGGACAGGTTGGTGAGAGCGGGACCTGCTCCGACAGCCGATCCTTCCAACGCTATAACTGCATTTTTAATTGCGTTAACCATAAAAAACCTCAACTAAAGTATACTAAAAATTACATTATAATACAACTAAATAGTTGGTTCTTAGGGTGTTAATGTAAGTAATTATTTTAATTTTGTGGGGCGACGGAGGTAGCTGATAAGGGCAGCTATAACCCCTAGAGACAGAAGGGCTAACATGCCAGAAGGCATGAATTTCATGGTTGCCATATAGCGGTAGCTAAAAAAGGCATCCAAAAGAAGGGTTAAACTAAGAGCAAAAATAACGCTTTTCTTAAAGAATTTTTTTGAAAACATGCCTCCCGCAGCGATCAGCAAGAGCAGTCCAAAAACAACCCCCATGACCAAAGAGGCGTTGCTGCCTGCCTTGATATGGCCGATTATTCCACCAATTAAAATCAAAATACCGTATAAAGCAACAATGTAAGGCATATTTTTAAGTCCTTACTATAGATTGACTTTTGGCTAAAAAACAAGTAAAATATCACTACCATGTTCGGCTTTGCAAAAAAGATATATGCTTGGGCTTCTCGTAAGGCGAACTCGCCTTTTGCTCCTCTTTGGCTCGGTGTCATTTTTTTTCTTGAGCTCTTTTTTATCCTCCCCATGGACTCCATTCTTTTACTCTTCTGTCTCGAAAATCCTAAACGCCGCTATACCTATGCTCTCGTGGCTGGAACTGCTTCGGTAGCCAGTGCTTTTGTCGGGTATTACATTGGATGGGCTGCTTGGGATTTTGTGAGCCCTTACGTCTTAGATCATCTGATTTCAACATCCTTTTTTGAACGTATCCACGGCCACTATTTAGACTATCAGCACTGGGCCGTCTTTTTAGGCTCATTTTTGCCTGTCCCATTTAAGGCTGTGACGCTAACAGCGGGGGTATGCGAGCTGGCTTTTGTACCATTTATCGCTGCTGTCTGTTTAGCCCGCATGTCCCGCTTCTTTCTGATTGCCAAAGCGGTCCACCGCTGGGGCATCCAAATCAAAACTTTTGTCGATAAACACTTCCACCGCTTCGTTTTTGCTGTCGGTGCTAAGATCGCCCTGGCTCTGGGCTTCCTCTGGGCTTTGAGTTAAATGTTAATCCTCTCTCCTGACCAAATTGCCTCAGCTGCAGAACTTCTCCGGAAAGGGGAGCTTGTCGCTTTCCCAACAGAAACGGTCTATGGATTGGGAGCTCCCATTTTCAATCCCGATGCGATCGCTAAAATCTACCTTGCCAAAGGCCGTCCGTCTGATAACCCTTTAATCGCTCACATTTCCTCTTTAGATCAAATCGACCAGATTGCCCGGGATATCCCTCCAGAGTTTTACCTGCTTGCCGAGAAGTTCTTCCCAGGGCCTTTAACGATCGTCTTAAAAAAGCATCCTTCGGTGCCTAGCATCGTTTCTGGAGGGCTAGATACCATTGCTATCCGGATGCCAAGCCACCCGATTGCTCAGGACCTTATTAAAGCCGCAGGGCAGCCCTTAGTTGCCCCTTCTGCGAACTTATCCGGCAAACCCAGCAGCACGACCGCTCAGCACGTTGTAAACGATTTTGAGGGCAGAATTCAGGCTGTGATCGATGGGGGAGCTACAGAGTACGGCGTTGAATCAACTGTGGTGAGTTTAGTTGGAGCGCCTTGTTTACTTAGACTAGGAGCAGTCCCAAAAGCAGCCATAGAAGAAGTATTGGGCATGCCTCTAGGGGAAGCAACATACGAAAGCAAGCTATCATCGCCAGGGACTCGATATCGTCATTATGCCCCAGAAGCGCGGATCAAGCTTTTTGAA